>JACMKT010000234.1 GCA_014380005.1 Rhodospirillales bacterium | reverse complement strand
GGCAAAGTCAAGGAAGGCGCGACCAAGGCCGACGCCGAAGCGATGAAGAAAAAGCTCGAAGAGGCTGGCGCCAAGGTCGAGCTGAAGTAATCCGATTTCGATTGGATGTGCAGGCTGGGCCCGAGATTTCGGGCCCAGCCTAGCGCGTCTTGGCCAGCAAGATCTGGCCGGGCGCGTCTCGGCAGGGGTTTTCACGAAAACCCCTTCTCAGGCGCGGTGACGGTTCGGGAGTTGCCCTAAGGGATGGGCGGCACGAATAGAACCCCACTGCCAATCGCCCAAGCGGCGTTTCCGTGGCCCGACGGAAATGCGCGCTTAGATGATGAAAGGTGACGACCCCCATGGCGCAAGCTTACGTTGGTCAAAAACGCATCCGCCGCTATTTCGGCAAAATCCGCGAAGTGCTGGAGATGCCGAACCTGATCGAGGTGCAGAAAAGCTCCTACGATCACTTCCTTCAGATGGACGTGCTGCCCGAAAAGCGTGCCAATGTCGGTCTCCAGGAAGTCTTCAAGTCGGTCTTCCCGATCAAGGATTTCTCCGAGCGTGGCACTTTGGAGTTCGTCAAATACGAACTCGAGCAGCCCAAATACGACGTCGAGGAATGCCAGCAGCGCGGCATGACCTTCGCCGCCCCGCTGAAGGTGACCCTGCGCCTGGTGGTGTGGGATGTGGACGAGGACACCGGCGCCCGTTCCATCCGCGACATCAAGGAGCAGGACGTGTACATGGGCGACATGCCGCTCATGACCGCCAATGGCACCTTCGTGATCAACGGCACCGAGCGCGTCATCGTTTCCCAGATGCACCGCAGCCCGGGCGTGTTCTTCGACCACGACAAGGGCAAGACCCATTCGTCGGGCAAGTACCTGTTCGCCGCGCGCGTCATCCCCTATCGCGGCTCCTGGCTGGACTTCGAGTTCGACGCCAAGGACATGGTCTATGTGCGCATCGATCGCCGCCGCAAGCTGCCGGTGACCACGCTGCTATACGCCCTGGACAGCGTCGCCACCGAGGCCCTGCGGGCTTCGCGCAAGGCCGACAGCCGCCCGGTCGAGCTGACCGAGCTGAAGGGCATGACCAGCGAGGACATCCTCAACTACTTCTACGACACGGTGACCTACACCCGTGGCCCGAAGGGTTGGAAGACCGCGTTCCAGCCCGAGCGCATGAAGGGCATCAAGCTGGTCTATGACCTGATGGATGCGCGCACCGGCGAAAAGGTCGCCGAGGCCGGCGCCAAGATGACCCCGCGCCTGGGCAAGAAGCTCAAGGAGCAGGGCGTCGATGAGATCGTGGCGCTGCCCGAAGATCTGATCGGCCAGTATCTGGCCGAGGACATCATCAACGAGACCACCGGCGAGGTCTATGTGGAGGCGGGCGACGAGCTCACCGCCGCCATCCTGGCCGAGCTGGAGAAGGTTGGTGTGACCGAGCTGCCCATGCTCGCCATCGACCACATCAATGTTGGCCCGTACATCCGCAACACCCTGGCGGTCGATAAGAATTCCTCCCGTGAGGAAGCCCTGATCGACATCTACCGTGTCATGCGTCCGGGCGAGCCGCCGACCTTGGAAACCGCCGAGGCGCTGTTCCAGGGCCTGTTCTTCGACTCCGAGCGCTACGACCTGTCGGCCGTGGGCCGCGTGAAGATGAACTCGCGCCTGAACTTCTCCGACAAGGACGTCCCGGACACCACTCGTGTGCTCCGCCGCAACGACATCCTTGAGGTCATCAAGGTGCTGGCCGGCCTGAAGGACGGTAAGGGCGAGATCGACGACATCGATCACCTGGGCAACCGCCGCGTCCGTTCCGTCGGCGAGCTGATGGAAAACCAGTACCGCGTCGGTCTGCTGCGCATGGAGCGCGCCATCCGCGAGCGTATGTCCTCGGTGGACATCGATTCGGTGATGCCGCACGATCTGATCAACGCCAAGCCGGCGGCGGCTGCCGTCCGTGAATTCTTCGGCAGCTCGCAGCTGTCGCAGTTCATGGATCAGACCAACCCGCTGTCCGAGATCACCCACAAGCGCCGTCTCTCGGCGCTTGGCCCGGGCGGTCTGACCCGCGAGCGTGCAGGCTTCGAAGTGCGCGACGTGCACCCGACCCATTACGGCCGCATCTGCCCGATTGAGACCCCTGAGGGTCCGAATATCGGTCTGATCAACTCGCTGGCGACCTATGCCCGCGTCAACCAGTACGGCTTCATCGAGGCGCCCTATCGCAAGGTCGCCGACGGTAAGGCCGGTGCAGAAGTGGTCTATCTGTCGGCCATGGAAGAAGGCCGCTATACCGTCGCCCAGGCCAATTCGGTGCTGGACGAGGAAGGCAACTTCCTGGAGGAGCTGGTGTCGTGCCGGCAGAACGGCGAATTCGTCATGGTGCCGTCCACCGAGATCAACATGATCGACGTGTCGCCCAGGCAGTTGGTTTCCGTGGCCGCGGCGCTGATCCCGTTCCTTGAGAACGATGACGCCAACCGCGCGCTGATGGGCTCGAACATGCAGCGTCAGGCGGTCCCGCTGATCCGCGCCGAGGCGCCCCTGGTGGGCACCGGCATGGAGCAGGCCGTGGCCCGTGACTCCGGCGCCGCCATCACCGCTCGCCGCACCGGCACCGTCGATCAGGTGGACGCGACCCGTATCGTGATCCGTGCCACCGATGACGTGGCCGCCAGCGAATCGGGCGTGGACATCTACAACCTGCTGAAGTTCCAGCGTTCCAACCAGAACACCTGTATCACGCAGAAGCCGCTGGTGAAGGTGGGCGATCGGATCGTCAAGGGCGACATCATCGCCGACGGCCCGTCGACCCAGCTGGGTGAGTTGGCCCTGGGCCGTAACGTGCTGGTCGCGTTCATGCCCTGGAACGGCTACAACTTCGAAGATTCGATCCTGATCTCCGAGCGTATCGTCCGTGACGACGTCTTCACCTCGATCCACATCGAGGAATTCGAAGTCATGGCCCGCGATACCAAGCTGGGCCAGGAAGAAATCACCCGCGACATCCCCAATGTGGGTGAAGAAGCCCTCAAGAACCTGGACGAAGCCGGCATCGTCTATATCGGTGCCGAGGTCAAGCCGGGCGACATTCTGGTGGGTAAGGTGACGCCCAAGGGCGAAAGCCCCATGACCCCGGAAGAGAAGCTGCTGCGCGCCATCTTCGGCGAAAAGGCTTCGGACGTCCGCGATACCTCCCTGCGTCTGCCCCCGGGCGTCGCCGGCACCATCGTGGAAGTCCGGGTGTTCTCTCGCCGTGGCGTGGAGAAGGACGAACGCGCTTTGGCGATCGAGCGGGCCGAAATCGAGCGTCTGGCCAAGGACCGTGACGACGAACGCGCCATCCTGGAGCGTTCGTTCTACGCCCGTCTCAAGCAGTTGCTCATCAACAAGAAGATCGTGTCCGGCCCCAAGGGTGTCCGCGCCGGTCAGGTCGTTGCCGACGAGATGCTCAACGAGCTGCATTCCTCGGCGTGGCGCAACATCGCCATCGACGACGACGCGGCCATGGCCGATGTGGAAAGCCTGAAGCGCTCCTTCGATCAAGCGGTCGAGCGTCTGCAGGACCGCTTCGAGAACAAGGTCGAGAAGCTGCAGCGCGGTGACGAGCTGCCGCCCGGCGTGATGAAGATGGTCAAGGTGTTCGTGGCGGTGAAGCGCAAGCTGCAGCCGGGCGACAAGATGGCCGGCCGTCACGGCAACAAGGGTGTGATCAGCCGCATCGTGCCGATCGAGGACATGCCGCATCTGGAAGACGGCCAGTCGGTCGATGTCGTGCTCAATCCGCTGGGCGTGCCCAGCCGCATGAATGTCGGCCAGATTCT
>JACMKT010000233.1 GCA_014380005.1 Rhodospirillales bacterium | reverse complement strand
GGGTGGGCGCTGCGGCCACCGGCGGCATGGGCGGTGGCGGGGCAGGGGGCGGCGCGGTGTAGGCGGCAACGGGCGGCGGCGCCGGTTCAATATGGTGAAGTTCCGGCGCGTTGGGCCGGTTGGTTTTCCACAGCACCGAGGACAGGCAATTGTCGCGCTTGCACGACAAATCCATCTCGGTCACCACGGCGCCCTTGCACATGGTGGCGGAACGGGTGACGCAGTTTTCCAGCTCGCGCACATTGCCGGGGAAGAAGCAGCGTTGCAGCCCCTGCAGCGCCGGTTCCGAGAAGGTGAGCTGGCGCCCGTTCTCGTCGTTGAAGCGCTTAAGGAAGTACATGGCTAGCAGCGGGATGTCGCCCTGACGCTCACGCAACGGCGGCAGGAAGATGGGCACCACGTTCAGGCGGTAATAAAGGTCGGCGCGGAATTCCTTCTTGGCGACGGCCTCTTCCAGATTGCGGTTGGTGGCGGCGACCAAGCGCACGTCCACCTTGATGGTCTTGGAGCCGCCGACCCGTTCGAATTCGCCTTCTTGCAGCACGCGCAGCAGCTTGGCCTGGAACGGCGACGAGATCTCGCCGATTTCGTCCAGGAACAGGGTGCCGCCATGGGCCAGCTCGAAGCGGCCTTTGCGCTCGGTCAGGGCGCCGGTGAAGGACCCCTTTTCGTGGCCGAACAGTTCGGATTCCAGCACGCTTTCCGCCAAGGCGGCGCAATTGACCTTGATGAACGGTTTGCGGGCACGGGGGCTGAGGATGTGGACGGCGCGGGCGATCATCTCCTTGCCGGTGCCGCTTTCGCCGCGCAGCAAGATGGTGGCCTTGGTGGGCGCCGCCTGCTGCACATGGGCGAACACTTTCGCCATGGCTTCGGAATTGCCGACGATATCTTCCAGGCCGTGCACGGGGACGGCGGGCTTGATCTCTTCCATCTGCTTTTGCAGACGGGCGTTGTGCTCCATCAGGCGCGAGCGGTCGGCTGCAACTTTATGATGCAGGCTGACGGTCTGGCCCACCAGGGTCGCCACCATGGTCAGGAAGCGCAGATCGTGCTCGAACACATGGCGCGCATTGCCGTCCCAGCTCCGCTCCACCGACAGGGCGCCCAGGGGCTTGCCGGTGGTCTTGATGGGCACGCAGAAGAACGAGACGGTGTCGCCTTCCAGTCCTTCGCTTTGTTCGATATAGGTGGCCAGCAGGGGTTCGTCGGCGGCGTCGGGCACCAGCATGGGGATGCCGGTCTGCACCACCTTGGATACGGCATCCATGGGGTAGTGCAATTCGCCGGAGCGGGCCAGCTTCAGGGACATGCCGGCGACGGCGGCGATGCCCAGCTTGTCGGTGTCGGGCGATTGCAGCACCACGGTGCCGTGGCGCATGTGCAGGTAGGAAGACAGGATGTTGAGGACGTCATGCAGGGCTTTTTCAAGGTCGAGGGTGGAACCAAGGACCTTGCTGATCTCGTAAATTCCGATCAGCGGCATGGCCGTGTCCGACCCAGATTCGCGAATCATACGTGTTTCGTCCCGACCCATGTGAGCACACTCCAAGACCGCCGGTCTGTCACCCGCGGACGGCGTCCTCCTCCCCGGTTTTCATATTTCTTAAGGTAATGATTATACGAACGTCGTGCGTGTTTCTACCCCATCTTAGGGTGGGCGGCCTATTTTTTGCCCTTGCCTAAAATATCGCCACTCAACAGAGCGGTCCATGGGCTGGCCTGGGCCAGATTGGTCCACGGCGCCATTAAAGCTTGTGTTACCTGCGCCCAGAATGCGAATGGCGATTGGCCTGCGCCCATCATCCCCGGGCCCATCATCCCCGGGCCCATCATCCCCCCGCCCATCATTAACGGCAGTTGCAGCAGCCCGCCGAACAGCGGTAGGGCCGATTGCAGATTGGGCGTGGCTGTCAGGTGGATGGTCAGATGTTCGGCGCTGCCATCGTCTGCCGTGCCGTGGGTGATCTCCACGGTCATGTTGGGCAGGGCGCCGGTGATTTTGGTCTCGTCCATACGCACCTCCAGCTTTTCGCAGCTGCGAGATCATGGCACGGACTAGGCTGTGCGGAAACCCCCTCTCCCGCGAAGGAGAGGGGGGAGTGCGCTTGGATTATTCGGCGTAGACGTACTTGCCGGATTTCCACACATACATGACGTAGGTGGGGCCGACCACGTCGCCTTTAGCGTCGAAACCGACGGAGCCAATGGCAGTGTTGAGCTTTTCGCCGGATTTCAGCACCGCGCCGACCTTTTTGCCATCGGAGCTTTTGGCCTTGTCGGCGGCCAGGGCCCAGGATTGCAGGGCGGCATAGCTGTAAAGGGTGTAGGTTTCCGGCTCGTAATTCTGCGCGCGGAAGTATTTCACCAATTCGGCGTTCTGCGGCAGCAGGCGCGGGTCGGGGCTGAAGGTTACCAGCGAGCCTTCGCCGGCGGCACCGGTTATGGCCCAGAATTCCTCGACCAGCAGGGCGTCGCCGCCCATGAGGGTGGTCTTCACACCCTGGTCGCGCATCTGGCGCACGATCAGGCCGCCCTCGGTCTTATAGCCGCCCAGGAACAGGTAATCGACCTTGGCAGCCTTTACCTTGGTCACCACCGCCGAATAATCTTTTTCACCGGCGGTGATGGCTTCGTACATGACTTCTTTGACGCCCTTGGCGTTCAAAGCCTTCTTGAACTCGTCGGCCAAGCCTTTGCCGTAGGACGACTTGTCATGGATGATGCCGACCGTCTTGCCCTTCTGCTTGTTGATCAGATACTCGGCGGCCACGGTGCCTTGCTGGTCGTCACGACCGCAGACACGGAAGACGTTATTCAGGCCGCGCTCGGTATAGGTCGGGTTGGTCGAGCCGGGCGAGATCTGTAGGATGCCGTTTTCCTGATAAACCTCGGACGCGGGAATGCTGGAGCCCGAGCAGAAATGGCCGATCACCACTGCAACCTTTTTGGAGGACAATTCCTCGGCCACCGAGCGGGCCTGCTTGGGGTCGCAGGCGTCGTCGCCGATCACTATGGTGAGTTTCTGGCCGTTGACACCGCCCTTGGCGTTGATGTCGTCGATCGCTTTTTGCGCACCGCGTTTGAATTGTTCGCCGAATTGGGCCTCGGGGCCGGTCATGGGGCCGGCCAGCCCAATGGCGATGTCGGCGCGGGCAGCAGTGGCGCTGGCGATGCCGCTCAGGGCCAAGGCGGCGACGGCAAGGGTCTTGATGGTCCTCATCTCCGGCATTCCTCCGTTAGTTCCAAGCGGCCATGGTAACACCCACAAGCGAGGGTGGCATGCCCGTTTTTTGGCCCTGCCTAAAGGTCGGTCACCGGGTGGGATTCCACCTTGTCGCGCCAGCCGAACAGCCCGTCGCGTTCCACCAACCAGGGATATTGGTCGGCCATGCGGCGCGCCTGGGTCATGCGGTAGGCGGCCAGGGTGATGACCAGCAGGACCAGGGAATCCAGGCCATAGCCGGGCAGGGACAGCAGGCGCCCGTCGAATAGGGCGAAGCCGAGGAAGCGGTCGATCAGGCCCAATCCCAGGGCGTAGGGATAGCATTGCCATAGCGGGCGCCAGGTGGAGGCCAAAGCTTGCCCGGTCATGAAGGCGCAGCCGCCCATGAAGACGATGGTGACGCCGATAAATACCGGAATGCTGTCGATCATGCTGGGTGCACCCCGCCTTCAAGATAGGCCGCGCGGATTTCCGGGTTCGCCAGCAGTTCGGCACCGGTGCCCGACAGGGTCACCTTGCCGTTGACCATGACATAGCCGCGATGGGCCAGCTTCAGGGCATGGTAGGCGTTCTGCTCCACCAGAAACACGGTGACCTTCTGCTCGCGGTTGATCTGTTCGATCAGTTGGAAGATGTGGCGCACCACCAGGGGCGCCAGACCCAAAGACGGTTCGTCCAGCAGCAGCACGCGGGGGCGGCTCATGAGCGCGCGTCCGATGGCGAGCATCTGCTGTTCGCCGCCCGACAGGGTGCCGCCGCGTTGGGTCAGGCGTTCCTTCAGGCGGGGGAACAGGCCCAAGATGCGGTCCAGATCGTCGGCGAAATGCCTGGGCTCGGCCACTACGGCCCCCATCTGCAAGTTCTCCAGCACGGACATGCGGGCGAAGATGCGGCGGCCTTCGGGGCTGTGGGCCAGACCCATGCGGGCGATTTTGTGCATGGGCAACTGGGTGATGTCCTGGCCGTCCAGCAATACCCGGCCCTTGCTGGCGCGGGGCTGGCCGCAGATGGTCATCAGCAGGGTGGTCTTGCCGGCCCCATTGGCACCGATCAGGGTGACGATCTCGCCCTCGCCCACGGTGATGTCGATGCCGTGCAGGGCCTCGATGCGGCCATAGCCGGAATGCAGGTTTTCCACCGCCAGCATCAGAGCTTGCCCCCC
>JACMKT010000232.1 GCA_014380005.1 Rhodospirillales bacterium | reverse complement strand
CGCTGCTGATTACGGAGCCGGGCGGGTATCGGCTGGTGGTTTAGGAAATTGTCCATTCCCTCGACGCTTGTCCTGGGCGACGAAGGAAGACGTTTTACACGAATGAACACGAATAAGAACGAATTCCAGGCGCACCGCCGGTGTCGCTTGCTCTGCCCCATTCGTGTTTATTCGTGTAAAAACTCCTCCCTCTACCGTTATGGCCGGGCTTATCCCCATAGGCGCTAACGTGGGGACGAAGCCCCCCCTTAGGGCAGCGGAATCATCCGGCCCAGTTTGCGCCCACCGCAGATGTGCACGTGCAGATGGGGCACTTCCTGGCCGCCATTGGCACCGATATTGGCGATCATGCGCCAGCCGTCCTCGGTCACGCCCACCATTTCCGCCACCTTGCCGACCGCACGGAAGAACGCGCCGATTTCCGCGTCACTGGCATGGGCGGTGAAGTCGTTCATGGACACATAGGCGCCCTTGGGGATGACCAGCACATGCACCGGCGCTTGCGGGCCGATGTCGTGGAAGGCCAGGACGTGGTCGTCCTCATGCACCTTGTTGCAGGGGATTTCGCCGCGCAGGATCTTGGCGAAGATGTTGTTGGGATCGTAGGCCATGCTCCCCTCCATCCTATTTCTGACGGCTGTTTTTCTCATCAATGCCGGAAATACCGGCGCGCTTGTTCAGCTCGGCCCACACGTCGTCAGGCTTCACGCCGCATTCGGCCCACAGCACCAACAGGTGGTACAGCAAATCGGCGCTTTCCGAGGTGACCCCCTCGGGGCCTTCCACCATGGCGGCCAGGGCGGTCTCCACCGCTTCCTCGCCCACTTTCTGGGCGATCTTCTTGCGGCCCTTGGCGAACAGCTTGGCGGTGTAGCTGGTTTCCGGGTCCGCGCCCTGACGGGCGGCGATAACCTGGAACAAGGAATCGATGGCGTGGGTCATGCTATCCCTTACACGGGGCGGACGGGAATGCCGGCGGCGGCCATATGCGCCTTGGCTTCGGCGATGGTGTAGGTGCCGAAATGGAAGATGGAGGCGGCCAGCACGGCGGTGGCGTGGCCGTCGCGGATGCCTTCCACCAGATGGTCCAGAGTACCGACGCCGCCCGAGGCGATCACCGGCACGCGCACCGCATCGGCCACGGCACGGGTCAGGGGCAGGTTGAAGCCCTGCTTGGTGCCGTCGCGGTCCATGGAGGTCAGCAGGATTTCACCGGCGCCGTATTCCACCATACGCCGCGCCCAGGCCACGGCATCGATGCCGGTGGCGTTGCGCCCGCCATGGGTGAAAATCTCGAATTTGTTGGGTCCGGTCTGCTTGGCGTCGATGGCGACGACGGTGCATTGGCTGCCGAACTTTTCCGCCGCTTCCCGGACGAATTCCGGGCGGTGCACGGCGGCGGTGTTGATGGACACCTTATCGGCGCCGGCCAGCAGCAGCTTGCGGATGTCTTCCACCTGACGCACGCCGCCGCCCACGGTCAGGGGCATGAAGCATTGCTCGGCGGTGCGGCTGACCACGTCATAGATGGTGTCGCGGTTGTCCGAGCTGGCGGTGATGTCCAGGAAGGTCAGCTCGTCGGCACCGGCCTTGTCATACAGCTTGGCCTGTTCCACCGGGTCGCCGGCATCGATCAGATCGACGAAATTGACGCCCTTGACCACGCGGCCGTCCTTGACGTCCAGGCAGGGGATGATGCGCATCTTCAGCATCGGACCTACTCCGCCAGAAGCGCGATG
>JACMKT010000231.1 GCA_014380005.1 Rhodospirillales bacterium | reverse complement strand
GTGGCGAATTCGGCCACGTCCGGGGTGTTGTCGAACTGGGCGCGGTAGTACAGGCCACGGGTCCAGGCGAAGATCGACGCGATGGGGTTGGTCGAGGTTTCCTTGCCCTTCTGGTGCTCACGGTAGTGACGGGTCACGGTGCCGTGGGCGGCCTCGGCCTCGACCACCTTGCCATCGGGGCTCATGAGCACCGAGGTCATCAGGCCCAGCGAGCCGAAGCCCTGGGCCACGGTGTCGGACTGGACGTCGCCGTCATAGTTCTTGCACGCCCAGACGAAGCCGCCGGACCACTTCATGGCCGAGGCGACCATGTCGTCGATCAGGCGATGTTCGTAGGTCATGCCGTGCTTGTCGAACTCGGCCTTGAACTCCTTCTCATAGACTTCCTGGAAGATATCCTTGAAGCGGCCGTCATAGGCCTTGAGGATGGTGTTCTTGGTGGACAGATAGACTGGCCACTTCTTGGCGAGGCCGTAATTCAGGCAGGCCCGCGCGAAGCCACGGATGGATTCGTCCAGATTGTACATGCCCATGGCGACGCCGGCGCTGGGGAAGTCGAACACCTCGTGCTCGATGGTCTCGCCGTCTTCGCCCACGAACTTCATGGTCAGCTTGCCGGGGCCGGGCACCTTGAAGTCGGTGGCCTTGTACTGGTCGCCGAAGGCATGGCGGCCGATGACGATGGGCTGGGTCCAGCCCGGCACCAAGCGCGGCACGTTCTTGCAGATGATCGGCTCGCGGAACACGGTGCCGTCCAGGATGTTGCGGATAGTGCCGTTGGGCGACTTCCACATCTTCTTCAGGTCGAATTCCTTCACCCGCGCTTCGTCGGGGGTGATGGTGGCGCATTTGACGCCCACGCCGTATTTCTTGATGGCTTCCGCCGAATCGACGGTGACCTTGTCCTCGGTAGCGTCGCGGTTCTCGACGCTCAGATCGTAGTACTTCAGATCAACGTCCAGATAGGGAAGGATCAGCTTGTCCTTGATGAACTTCCAGATGATCCGAGTCATCTCGTCGCCGTCGAGCTCGACGATTGGGTTGGCGACCTTGATCTTCTTCATGTTGACGTCCTCGTGAGAAACGGCGGCGGGAGCCGAATGAATTCCTGTCAGATGGCGGCCAGGGCCTGATTCAAGGTGGCGCTGGGGCGCATCGCCGTCGAAACCTTATGGAAATCGGCGTGGTAATAGCCGCCCAAATCCACCGGCTTGCCCTGGGCGGCGATCAACTCGGCATTGATCTTGGCCTCGTTTTCGGCCAGCGCCTTGGCCAGCGGGGCGAAGCGGGCCTTCAGCTCGGCATCCTTGTCCTGGGCGGCCAGCGCCTCGGCCCAGTACAGGGCCAGATAGAAGTGGCTGCCCCGGTTGTCCAACTGGCCGACCTTGCGGGCGGGGGAGCGGTCATTGGCCAGGATCTTGCCGTTGGCCTGATCCAGCGTGTCGGCCAGAACCTGGGCCTTGGGGTTCTTGAAGGTCTGGGCCAGATGCTCCAGCGAGACGCCCAAAGCCAGGAACTCGCCCAAGCTGTCCCAGCGCAGATAGCCTTCTTCCTGGAACTGCTGAACGTGCTTGGGGGCGGAACCGCCGGCACCGGTCTCGAACAATCCGCCGCCGGCCATCAGCGGCACGATGGACAGCATCTTGGCGCTGGTGCCCAGCTCCAGGATGGGGAACAGATCGGTCAGATAGTCGCGCAGCACATTGCCGGTCACCGAGATGGTGTCCTCGCCCTTGCGGATGCGCTCCAGCGAGAACTGGCAGGCGTCCTCGGGGGTCATGATGCGCAGGTCGAGACCGGCGGTGTCATGGTCACCCAGGTACTTCTCGACCTTGGCGATGATCTGGGCGTCGTGGGCGCGGTTCTTGTCCAGCCAGAAGATGGCCGGGGTGCCCGACAGCCGCGCGCGGGTGACGGCCAGCTTGACCCAATCCTGGATGGGGGCGTCCTTGGTCTGGCAGGCGCGGAAGATGTCGCCCGCTTCCACCGGCTGCTCCAGCAGCACCTTGCCCGAGGCGGCATCGACGATGCGTACATTGCCGGCGGCGGCGATTTCGAAGGTCTTGTCGTGGCTGCCGTATTCCTCGGCCTTCTGCGCCATCAGGCCCACATTGGGGACGCTGCCCATGGTCTTGGGATCGAAGGCGCCGTGCTTCTTGCAGTCGTCGATGACCACCTGATAGATGCGGGCGTAGCAGCGGTCGGGGATCATGGCCTTGGTGTCGTGCAGCTTGCCGTCCGCGCCCCACATGCGGCCCGAATCGCGGATCATGGCGGGCATGGAGGCATCGACGATGACGTCGCTGGGCACGTGCAGATTGGTGATGCCCTTGTCGGAATTGACCATGGCCAAGGGCGGGCCGGCCTGATAGGCGCTGGCGATGTCGGCCTCGATCTCGGCCTTCTTGGCGGCGGGCAGCTTGTCCAGCTTGGCGATCAGATCGCCGAAGCCGTTATTGACGTTGACGCCCAGTTCCGCGATGACGGCGGCGTGCTTCTCGAACACGTCCTTAAAGAACACGGTGACCGCATGGCCGAACATGATGGGGTCCGAGACCTTCATCATGGTGGCCTTGAGATGCAGCGACAGCAGCAGGCCCGGCTGGGACTTGGCGTCGGCGATCTGCTCGGCGAAGAAGGCGCGCAGGGCCTTCTTGCTCAGCACCGCGGCGTCAATGACCTCACCGGCCTTCAGCGCGGTCTTTTCCTTCAGCACATTGGTGCTGCCGTCCTTGGCGACCAGCTCGATGCGGACATTGGTCGGCTCAGCCACGGTCACCGACTTCTCGCTGCCGTAGAAATCGCCCGAATTCATGTGGGCCACATGGGATTGGGACGAAGCGGCCCAGGCGCCCATCTTGTGCGGGTTGTTGCGGGCGTATTGCTTGACCGCACCGGCGGCGCGGCGGTCGGAATTGCCCTCGCGCAGTACCGGGTTGACGGCCGAGCCCAGCACCTTGCCGTAGCGCGCCTTGATGTCCTTCTCGGCGTCGGTCTTGGGGTCCTCGGGGAAGTCGGGGATCTTGTAGCCCTGGGACTGCAATTCCTTGATCACCGCCTTGAGCTGCGGCACCGAGGCGCTGACATTAGGCAGCTTGATGATGTTGGCTTCGGGCGTGAGCGTCAGCTCGCCCAGCTCGGTCAGCTGGTCGGTGATGCGCTGGTCGGCGGACAGGTTCTCGGGGAAATTGGCGAGAACGCGGCCAGCCAGCGAAATGTCGCGGGTCTCGACTTTGATCCCGGCGGCCTTGGTGAAGGCCGCAACGATGGGCAGCAAGGAATAGGTGGCAAGCGCCGGAGCTTCGTCGACCTGGGTCCAAATGATCTTCGCGTCAGCCATTTCCATCCCCGTTTGATGCGTCACCGGATGTCCGTATGGGTGTACCCCATTCTTCGCGCGCGGACCTGCCATAGGTCACGTGGCCGGACAGCCGGGGACGATATCATCCGCGACGGCGAACGCAAGCCGGAAACACCACCTTGGTGTGGGAAACGGGTGGGGCGGGCCGCCAGGACAGCCTACCCTTGCCGTCAGACCTAGGACGTTGGTTAGAGCAATCGGGGGGAGATCAGAACAATCCCGGCTCGCCCCTGACGCTATGGCTAAGCTCGGCGCGGGCGGCGGGCAGCACCTCGTCCACGTCGTCCACCACGCCATATAGCCGGGCGGTTTCCGGGTGGGCGAAGCCTTGGGCGATGATGTGGTTGGTCAGGTCCAGCCACTTTTGCCAATAGCCCTGCTGATTGACCAGGATAATGGGCTTGGAATGCAGCCGCAATTGCTTCCAGGTCAGGATTTCGAAGGTTTCGTCCATGGTGCCCATGCCGCCGGGCAGCACGGCGAAGGCATCGGCCATGGTGAACATCTTGTGTTTGCGGGTGTGCATGGAATCCACCACGTGCAGCTCGGTCACGTCGTCATAGGCCTTTTCCACCCGGGTCAGATGCTCGGGGATGATGCCGATGACGGTGCCGCCATTGCCCATGACCGCTTCGGCCAGCACGCCCATCAGGCCCAATTGCCCGCCGCCATAGACCAGCCTGATGCCTTCCGCCGCCAAATGCCGGCCTAGGCGTGTGGCTGCGTCACGGTAGGCGGGGTCGTTTCCCGCGCCGGATCCGCAGAACACGCACAGAGATTTCAGCCGGGGCAGCCGGGATTTCGACATTGCGCTCTCCGTTCAAGGCCATTGCCGGTTCCGGTGATATAGTCACGGACTGGCGAGCCGGCACCGGCTATTGCCTCTTAAGGGGGAGGTGCGCCGCGCAACCGGCAGCCCTTTCCAGACATTCACGGAGGGGACACCATCATGCGTTTTGCCACTGCGATTTTCCTGGGCGCCACCGTTCTGGGTGCTGCGTCGGCCCAGGCTCAGATGAAGCCGGAAGACCAGTTGAAGATGCGCCAGGGCCTGATGCAGGCGGTCAAGCATCAGGCCGGCCCGCTGCTGGGCTTTGCCCAGGGCAAGGCCGATCTGCCCGCCGATGCCGCCGCCCGCGCCGAAAACCTCGCCGCGCTGGCCAAGCTTGCCCCGCTGGGCTGGGGCAAGGGCACCGAGGCTCTGGCCGGCGCCAACACCAAGCCGGAAGCCTTCACCGACGCGAAATTCATGGAGGGCTGGAAGGCCACCGCCGTGGAAGCGGCCAAGCTGGCCGACATCGCCAAGGCCGGCAACCCGGATGCCATCAAGGCCCAGGCCGGCGCCGTGGGCAAGCTGTGCAAGGGTTGCCACGACGATTTCAAGAAAGAGTAAGTCGGCGACTTAATGAAACAGCCCCCGTCCGGTGGGGCGGGGGCTGTTGAATTTTTACCACCAAGGGCACAAAGGGCGCCAAGCGGGCGTACTTGGTGGAGACATCGCCACTCTCTTGGTGTTCTTGGTGCCCTTGGTGGTGAATTTTTCTTACAACATCTTCAACCCACCCCACACCAACCCCGCCGCCACGGCGAACAGCACCACCGCCAGCCACGAATTGGCGAAGCGGATGCCTTGGACGCCCTGGGGGACCAACTTGGTGCCGGTGATCATGGCGCGGACCAGATCGTCCTTTTTGACCCATTTGTAGAAGACCACCGCCGCCAGATGCACCGCGATCAGGCCCAGCAGGAGCTTGCTGCCCATGCGGTGAACCGATGACAGCAGCGCCGCCGTCTTGGAGGTGACCGCATGGACCAGCGGGCCGTCGGTGACGATGTCGTCGGTGGTGAACAGGCCGCTGGCCGATTGCGCCAGCAGCAGGCCCAGCAGGGCCAGCACGCTCAGCGCGCCCAGTGGATTATGGCCGATGGACCGGGCCGTGCCGGCGCGGGCGGCGGCCAGATAGTCACGGATGGCGCCGGGGCCGCGGACGAATTGGCTGAAGCGGGCGGTGGGGCTGCCGACCACGCCCCAGGCCAGACGGAACAGCAGCAAAGCCAGGACCCACACGCCCAGCAGCATATGGATGTCCAGCTTGCCCCATTTGCCGCTGACCCACAGCACGCCGACCAGGATGGCAAGGCTCCAGTGGAACACGCGGATGGGCAGGTCCCACACCTTGACCTCTGTGGTTTTTCCCATATGGCTCATGTCTGACTCCCCATTGACCAGCCACTTTTCCAGAGCGGCGGGGGCGTGGTCAACACGCGGGTGGGCGGGGTAGCCCTCTTGGGTTGCCGGTTGCCATACAAGACGGTAGGGTTAGGTTCGCTTTTTCGCGCACAATTCCAGGCACCCATTTCTTGTCACGCCCCGCCTTTATCGCAATCATCGGCTTCGCCACCGCCGCAGCCGCTTTGGGGCTGGCCATGTCGCTGGGGTCCGAGGACTCTGTCCGTGGCATGGTGCCGCCCTTGCCGCCTCTCGCTGTGATAGGCCAGCAGTCTGGGCCGCCGCTGCCCGCCTTCGACGTGGTCCGTATCGGCGAGCATGGCGACGCGGTGCTGGCGGGCCGCGCCCTGCCCAAGGCCGAGGTGGCGCTGCTGGATGGCGACCATGAACTTGGCCGCGTCCAGGCGGATGAGCGCGGCGAGTGGGTGTTCGTGCCCACCCTGCCCATGCCGCCCGGCGCCCGCGCCTTGATGGCGGAATCCCATAATGCCGATGGCGGCGTCACCCGCTCGGCCAATCCGGTCATCGTGGTGGTGCCGGAAAAGGCCGGCGAGGCGGCCTTGGCCGTGGTGCCGCTGCCCGAGGGCGGCGCCCGTCTGATGACGGCGCCCGGCGGCGAGGTGGAGCCGGTGACGGTGGATCTGGTGGACCGCGACAGTGCGGGCCGGCTGTTCATGGGCGGGCGCACCCAGCCGGGGGCGTTGCTCCATATCTATATGGACAACAAATTCCTGGGCCGCGTCCAAGCCGATAACGAGGGCGGCTGGAAGCTGGCGGTCAATGCGGTGCAGGGCCATTCCTTGCGCGCCGACATGGTGGACGGCAAGGGCAAGGTGCTGGCGCGGGTGGAAGTGCCGCTGGAGCCCGAGCCGCCTGTTGCTCAGGGCAATGGTGTGGTGGTGGAGCCGGGCGCGTCCCTGTGGAAGATGGCACGGCGGCGCGATGGCGGCGGCCCGGAATCCACGGTGATCTATCAGCCCAGCAAGGACCGCATGCGCGACCCCGAGCAAATCTATCCGGGGCAGGTGTTCCAGGTGCCGAAACGGTAATCAGGCCTTTTTCTTGGCCCGGCCCTTGCGCCATTCAGGCCGCAACGCGCTTTCGCCCGGACGGGCCGGGGCCAGGGGCGGGCGCACATAGACGGCGATCAAATCCAGATAGGCGGCCGCCGGGATCAAGACGCTGGAAACGGCGGCAATGACGTTGGTGGCGTTGACCGGCTTGGCCACGTCCACCTTGCTGGTCAACACGATGCGGCTGTCGGCGAAGCGGAACATGGAGCCCAGCAGATCGTTGGCATGCACCACGATATGGCCCAAACCGGTGCGGGCGGCGGGGCTTTCGGCGGTGAAGGGCAGCGGGCCCACATCGCCCACCAACTTCAAAACGCCGCCGGATTCGCCTTCCTGATACCGGGCGGCAAAGCGGATGTTGCGGTAAGAGAAATCGAACTGCATGGTGCCGCTGGCGGTGACCGGCAGGGCGTCAAGGGCTTCGATGTCCAGCGGCATCAAGGCGCCGCCCATATTCAGCTTGGTTGCTTTGGACATCTGCGTCCCACAGTTGGGAATAACGAAGCCCGGACAGTACCACGTCCCATGTGCGGATTGAACACCGCTCGACACTGCCCATAAATTCGTGATTCCATTTGTGGGGCAGGGCACTAGAATGCGCCGTTAACTCATGAAAGAGGTCTCCCTTGCAGGCTCAAGAAATCTCGATGGCGAAATACATATGGCTGCCCATCCACCGCGAGGGCTGGCCGTTCATCGCGCTGTTCGCCATCGGCGCCCTGTTGCTGGGCTTGCTGTGGGGACCGCTGGGCTGGATCGGTCTGGTGCTCACCGGCTGGTGCGTCTACTTCTTCCGCAATCCCGACCGGGTCACCCCCGTGCGTCCCGGCCTTGTCATCAGCCCCGCCGATGGCGTGGTCTGTCTGGTGGGCCATGCGGTGCCGCCGATCGAGCTGGGCATGGGCAACGAGCCGCGCATGCGGGTGTCGGTGTTCATGAGCGTGTTCGACGTGCATGTGAACCGCACCCCCATCGACGGCAAGATCACCAAGATCGCCTACAAGCCCGGCAAGTTCCTCAACGCCTCGCTGGACAAGGCGAGCGAGGATAACGAGCGCATGGCCATCCGCATGGAAACCGCCGAGGGCGCCGAATTCGCCTTCGTGCAGATCGCCGGTCTGGTGGCGCGGCGCATCAAATGCGATCTGGCCGAGGGCCAAGAGGTCCGTGCCGGTCAGCGCTTCGGCCTGATCCGCTTTGGTTCGCGGGTGGACGTCTATCTGCCCGACGGCGTGGCGCCCCTGGTCACCTGCGGTCAGCGCTGCGTCGCCGGTGAAACCGTTCTGGCCGATGTCACCGCCATCGAAGCGGCGCGGCAAGGCGAGGCTCGCTGATGTTCAAGTCCCAGCCCGGCCGGGTGCGGCGCAGCCGTACCCTCCGCCCGCCCAAGATCCCCGGTTTGTCCATCAACCGGTTGATCCCCAATATCCTGACGCTGCTGGCGCTGTGCGCGGGTCTGACCTCGATCCGCTTCGGCTTGCACGGTCAGTGGGAACACGGTGTGGCGGCCATTCTCCTGGCTGGGGTTCTTGACGGTCTTGATGGCCGGGTTGCGCGGCTGCTGCAAGGCACATCGAAATTCGGCGCCGAGCTGGATTCCTTGTCCGATTTCGTCAGCTTCGGCGTGGCTCCGGCCATGCTGCTGTATTTCTGGACCATGCAAGGCGCCGGCGGCTTCGGCTGGGCGGTGGTGTTGCTGTACATTGTGTGCTGCGGTCTGCGTCTGGCCCGTTTCAACTCCATGCTGGGCAATGCGGATTTGCCGCCTTACGCCTATAACTTCTTCACCGGCGTGCCGGCCCCGGCTGCCGCCGGCATCGTGATGCTGCCCATGGTCGCCAGCTTCGAACTGGGCCGTGGCTTCTTCGACCGCCCGGCGGTGACGGCGGTGTTCCTGCTGGGCGTGGCGTTCCTCATGGTCAGCACCATCCCCACCTTCTCGTTCAAGAAGGTGCGCATTCCCAATGTCTGGGTGCTGCCGGTGCTGCTGGTGGTCGGCCTGATCGCCGCCTTCCTGGTGACCGAGCCGTGGCTGACCCTGGCGATTATCGGCGTGTCTTATGTGGCATTGATCCCGGTCAGCGTACGGTCGTTCCGCCACCTGCGAGCCCAGGCCGAGCGCATGGCCGATGCGGAGCCCCCCCCAGCCGAAGGCGGCACTGCCTAGCAAGCCAGGGAAACTGCGGGGTCTCGCCACACCGTTGCTGTTTTGCAACAGTGTTAACAAATCCTTTGAATAGGGCCCATGGTCGCTTGAGCCTTCGACCACCCTGGGGTAGAACTCTCCCTAAGAGTGCCCAGCCCTATAGGAAGGCCCGCCCGCATGCGTACCATGAAGTCTGTTCTCGCCGCCGCCGCTTTGATGATCGGCCTGCCGGCTGCCGCTAACGCCCAGGTCTATATGGGTCTCGATGCCGGCGCCAACTACCTGCAGGATCCGGGCGTTGCTCAGTCCGACTCCGATTGGGGTTGGGTTGGTCTCGGTCAGGTCGGCTATGATTTCGGCGGCCCGAAGGTCGAATTCGAAGTCGGCTACCGTGACAACGACTCCATCTCGTCGTGGAGCACGATGGTCAACGGCATCTATCAGTTCCTGCCGCAATCCTCGTTCCATCCGTTCCTGGGCGCCGGTATCGGCTGGGCTTGGCTGGACGGCGATTTCAGCGGCGTCAACGCCCGCAACGAAGACAACCAATTCGCCTATCAGGGCATTGCCGGTGTCGCTTACGACATCAACAGCAATGTCGCCCTGAAGGCTCAGTACCGCTACTTCGCCACCCTGGATGCCGATGTCGGCCCGGCCAATGGCGGCGACGCCGATTACCGGAACCACTCGATCCTGGTCGGCTTCACCTACAAATTCGGCGCTGCCCCGGCTCCGGTCGCGGCCCCCGTTCCCGTGGCTGCCCCGGCTCCCGCCCCGGCTCCTGCCCCGGTCGTCAAGGCCGCTCCGGTCCTGGCCAAGAACTATCTGGTGTTCTTCGACTTCAATAAGGCCGACGTCACCCCCGAGGCCCAGAAGATCGTCGCCCAGGCCGCTGGTGCCGCCAAGCAGACCGGCGCCGCCCGCGTCAGCCTGACCGGCCACTCCGACCGTTCGGGCTCGGACAAGTACAATCAGGCTCTGTCGCTCAAGCGCGCCAATGCCGTCAAGGAAGTCCTCGTCAAGCAGGGCATCCCCGCCGACCAGATCTCGGTCGTCGGCAAGGGCGAGAGCGACCCGCTGGTCGCCACCCCCGACGGTGTGCGCGAGCCGCAGAACCGCCGCGTCGAGATCGTCCTGCCCTAATCGGCAACGGTCCCAAACAAAAGAAACCCCGCCGGTGCGAGCCGGCGGGGTTTTTTGTTTGGTTCTTCGCGGATTAGCGGGGTGGTTTGGCGAATGCCAATTTTTTCACCACGAAGGAAGAAAAGGGCACGAAGCCAGCATTCTGTGAGGTCGCTTCGCGTACTTCCCGTCCTTCGTGGTGAAATTCTTCGGACTGCTTCCTGGCTCTCTTGGTGCTTTGGTGATCAATCTGTAGCGCGTCCTCACCCTTGCCGTCATGGCCGGGCTTGTCCCACGGCTGTCCGGCACAGTGCTTGCTTCATGGTGCGGCCCACATGAATTCGATCTGTGCCGGGTTGGTTCGCGGGGCGGGCGGTGTCGTTCGCAGATGATCGATGCGTCGGCGGTGCATCAAATTGGCCCGGACCAAGCGGGCGAAGGCCAGCGGGCTTTGAACGGCCTTTTGAGTCGCTTGAGCTAGGCGCAGCAACAGGAAAGCAATCAACGCGACGGCGATCTCTTGTGCTGAGGAGTTGAGATAGT
>JACMKT010000230.1 GCA_014380005.1 Rhodospirillales bacterium | reverse complement strand
GCAATGGTCACCAGCCCCGCCCCCACCCGGCGCGCCGCCCGCGCAGCCAGCCGGGCCGCCCCGGTCATGGCCGCGCCGCCCACCACCACCAGATGGCCGCGTGCGTATTTGTGTCCATCGGGGGCGGGCCAGGGGAAGCCGTCCAACCACAGGGCCGGATGGTTTTCCGCCACCGGCGGTTCCACCTCGGCCAGCACGGTGGCGGGAATGCCGATATCGGCCACCACCACCTCGCCGCATTTCAACCGGCCCGGCAGCAGCAGATGGCCGGGTTTCTTGCGGAAGAAGGTGATGGTCGCCAAGGCATCAGGGGCCAGCCCCAGAATGGTGCCGGTATCGCCGTCCACGCCCGAGGGCACGTCCACGGCTATGATTTTCAGCCGGCGCCGGGCGATCTCTTCGATCATGACTTGGGCCATACCATTCAGCGGACGAGCCAGACCGGCACCGAACAGGGCATCCACCACGACGTCGGCGCGGTCCAGTACCTCGGGCGCCAGGGGCTCGATGCCGCCCTTCCAGCGTGCCGCCATGACCGCCGCATCGCCTTTCAGATTGACCGCCTCGCCCAGCAGCGCCAGCCGCACCGCGTAACCGGCGCGGGCCAACAGCCGCGCCGCCACGAAACCGTCGCCGCCGTTATTGCCGGGGCCGCACAGGA
Source organism: Rhodospirillales bacterium (assembly GCA_014380005.1). Lineage (GTDB taxonomy): Bacteria > Pseudomonadota > Alphaproteobacteria > Rhodospirillales > Magnetospirillaceae > Magnetospirillum. The sequence goes on along the minus strand of JACMKT010000230.1, from coordinate 5,907 downwards.
TGGCGATTCGGCAGGCGGGGAAGCGCCGCCGCACCTCGCGGGCGACGGCGTGACCGGCGGCCTCCATCAGGTGCTCACCGGGAATGCCGCCGGCCATGGCAAGGGCGTCGGCGCGGTACATCTCGGCGACCGAGAGCACTTCGGTGCCCATGGGCATGTCTCCTTTAGTCCACCAACAAGGGTATGCCGGACAAGGCGGTTTGCAACCTCCATCCTTGGCGCCCCACCCTTGCTTAAGAGAGGGGATTGCCGGGCGGAGATGGTTGCGCTAGGACCATAGACCGCGTTTTCCATGGGAGGTCCTTTGTGAAGGTGCTGGTCCTTGGCGCCGGTGTGGTCGGCACCGCCGCCGCCTGGTATCTGTCCAGGGACGGACACGACATCACCGTGATCGACCGGCGCGAGGCCGCCGGGTTGGAAACCAGCTTCGCCAATGGCGGACAGGTATCGCCCAGTCATGCCCAGCCCTGGGCCAACCCGACCGTGCTGCCCAAGGTGCTGAAATGGCTAGGGCACGAGGATGCGCCGCTGCTGTTCCGCTGGAACCGCTGGGACCCGGCCCTGTGGGCATGGGGCCTGCGCTTCCTGGCCAACTGCCCGTCTCGCCGCGCCAAGATCAATCTGGAACGGACCCTGCGGGTCGCCCTGTATTCCCGCATTTGCCTGCAGCAATTGCGCGCGGAAACGGGGATCGAGTACGACCAGCGGACCTTAGGCATCCTGCATGTCTACCGCGACCGCCGCGAATTCGACCACGCCGCCGCCGCCGCCGATCTGATGGGCCGCTGGGGCCTGCGCCGGCTGGAGAAAAGCGCCAAGGACTGCGTCGCCCTCGAGCCCGCCTTGGCCGCCAGCGCAGCCCAATTGGCCGGCGGCATCCTGACGCCCGAGGATGAAAGCGGCGACGCCCACAAATTCACCACCGCTTTGGCCGCCCTGGCCGAAGCGCGCGGCGTGCAGTTCCGCTATGGCGTGACCGTGCAGGCGCTGGTGAAGGACGGCGACCGGGTCACCGGGGTGCAAACCGACACAGGCATGCTGAGCGCCGACGCCATCGTGCTGGCCGCCGGCAGCTTCAGCCCCCTGCTGGCCCGGCCCTTGGGGCTGCGCCTGCCGGTCATCCCGGCTAAGGGTTATTCCATCACCTTGCCGGTGGAAGGCGATGGCGCACCGACCGTGTCCATCACCGACGATGAATTCAAGATGGTCTATTCCCGCCTGGGCAACCGCCTGCGCGCCGCCGGCACCGCCGAAATGACCGGCTACGACACCAGCCTGAACCCGGCCCGCTGGCATTTGATCCGCGACCGGGCCAAGGCGCTGTTCCCCCTGGCCGGCGATTATTCCCAAGCCGAACCCTGGACCGGCCTACGCCCCGTCACCCCCGACAGCGTCCCCCTGCTGGGCGCCACACCGCTGAAGGGCCTGTTCCTGAACACCGGCCACGGCACCCTGGGCTGGACCATGGCCTGCGGCTCGGGCCGCATCATCGCGGATGTGGTTGCGGAGCGGCAGCCGGATATTTCCATGGATGGATTGGGGTTGGAGCGGTTTTAAGAAAGTAAAAAGCAGGCGCAACACGGATGGACACGAATGACGGCTTAGCCGTCGCACGGATGAACACGGATGAAGAATAATTATTCCTTATCCGTGTTCATCCGTGGATATCCGTGTCCATCCGTGTTGCGCCTGTTTTTTTACTCTTCCTCCACCGGCCCCACCTCCAACACCGGCTCCTCCGGCTGGGCCGTCACCGCCACCTTGGGCAGCTTCTTGCGGTGTGGCTTGTGGGACCACGGGCGGTTGCCCTGCCAGTCGGCGACGTTCTCCACGCGGGCACCATTGGGGGTCAGCCACAGGGCGTGGCCGCCGCGCCGCCACAAATCGAAGCGGTCGATGACCAGTTTCGGTCCCCGGCAGGCATGGCGGATAGGCACAGCGCTGATCACCACGCCCGAGCCGGCACAGGCCGCATCCACGCCGCCATCATCCTGCACCAGCGACACCTGGGCGCCGTCAACCCGGTAGACGCAGCCCAGCGCATCGCAGGCCAGCCGCCCGTCATTGCTGCGGCCTTTCTTGGGCCAGCGTTCACGGGCCTCGGGGCCGGCGCGGCGCATCCAAGTTTCGCGCAGGATGCGGCCGCCGCGATTGACCAGCAGATTGCCTTCGGCGGTGCGCACCCCCAGTGAATAGCCGCGGCTGTCCACCAGGATGTCGGGCGGATGAGCGAAGGCCATGCTGGCGAGGCCCACCACCATGGGCAACAGGCCCCACAGCCGCCACGGCTTGCGCCACAGCAGCAGCCACGCGCCGCCCAGGGTGAAGGTGACCATGCCCCACAGCGGCAGCACCGGCAGGGTGATGGCGGCGGCGGGCCAATGGGCGACCATATTGGCGACCCAATTGACCCCGGCCACGCACCAGCCCATGGGCACCCACGCGATTTCGTCCCAGCCCAAGGGCATGAGCAGCAATCCGGCCATGGCGAACGGCATGGCAAGGCCCGACAGCGGCACGGCCAACGCGTTGGAGACCACCGACCACACGGCGAAGCGGTTGAAGTGATAGGCGCCGTAGATGGCGGTGGCAGTGCCGGCCACCAGGGTCGTCAGCACCACGCCGCCCAAATAATGCGCCGCCCCGGCCCCCCACCCCCGGTTCTCGACCCGCCATGCGGTGATACGCGGGGTGAGGATTTCGTAAACCGAGATCAACGCGGCCACGGCGGCGAAGGACATCTGGAAGCTGGGGCCGATCAGGGAATCGGGGGCCGCCAGCAGCACGATGGTGGCCGCCCACGCCACCATGCGCATGGACAAAGCGACCCGGTCCAGCAGCACCGCCACCAGCACGATGCCGGTCATCAGGAATGAGCGCACGGCGGGAACCGGAGCGCCGGCCAGCATCATGTAGAAGAACGTGGTGCCCAGGGCCACCAGGGCCGCCCATTTCTTGATGGGGTGACGCAAGGCGATGGCCGGGACCAGGGCCAGCCCGCCGCGCACGATGAAGAACACCAGACCCGCCGCCATGCTCATATGCAGGCCGGAAATGGACAGGATGTGGGCCAGCCCGGAATCGCGGTAATCATCCATGACGTTGCGCGGGATGGCGCCTTGCTCGCCCGCCACCAGGGCCGCCGCCACCGCTCCGGTGCCGTCGGCGGGCAGCGCCTGGATAATGCGTATTGTGATGCGGTGGCGCAGCTCGTTCAGCCATAACATCACGCCCGTGGTGGTGCCCTCACCGGGCAGCATTTCCGGTTCGCCCATGCCGCTGCCGATGGCGCCCAAGCCCATGAACCAGGCGAAACGGGCGAAATCAAAGGCGCCCGGCGCCGCCGGCTGGGGTGGCGGCAACAGCACGGCATTCATGGCGATGCGGCTGCCCACGTTCAACGCCGTGTCGGTCTTGAGCTTGAGGCGCACCCGCTCGGGCTTGATGCCGTCCAAATCCGCCGCCACCAATTCGCTGAGGGTGACACGCTGACCGCCGCCGGCCAGGGGCTCGATTTCCTCGACCCGGCCTTCCACCCGCATGGTGCCGCTGGGACGCTCCAGCACCGGCGCCGCCACCAACGCCGCCCGCATGACGGAGGCGAAGAACCCCAGGGCCACGAACAGCACGATCAAAGCCGGCAGCAGCACCGGCCAATGGCGCCGCGCCAGCCATGCGGCCAGCGCACAGACCCCCAGTGCCAACATGCCCAGCCACAAAGGCGGTTCAACCGGAAGGGCAAAATACAGCGCGATGCCCAGACCCAGGAAAACCGGAAGCCACAAAGGCCAACGGTCACGCTCCGCCATCACCGGAGCTAACACGGCGGCAAGGCTGAACGCGGGGCCCCACCCTAGCCGTTGGGCCAGGGCAAAACCTATCCTATTGGGCGGGAAAATCGCCATACCCCCCCATCACCGGGCTGTCACGGCGGAAAAGATATGATACAGAAGGCCGGCCCGCTACTCATGGCGTCAGGAGTCTCAGTCCGTATCATGTCGGTGGTTACCCGCTTCGCTCCTTCTCCGACCGGTTTCCTGCACATTGGCGGTGCCCGCACGGCGCTGTTCAACTGGCTGTTCGCCCGCCATCACGGCGGCCAATTCCTGCTGCGCATCGAAGATACCGACCGGGCGCGCTCGACCACCGAAGCGGTGGACGCCATTTTCGACGGCATCAAGTGGCTGGGCCTGGATTGGGACGGCGAGGCCGTGTTCCAGTTCGCCCGCATGGACCGCCATGCTGAAATCGCCCGTAAGCTGGTGGCCGAGGGCAAAGCCTATTACTGCTATTGCACCCCCGCCGAGCTGGAAAAGCTGCGTGAGCAGCAGCGCGCCGAGGGCAAGCCCATGCGCTATCCCGGCATCTGGCGCGACCGCCCGGCTTCCGAGGCGCCCGAGGGCGTTCCCGGCGTGGTGCGCCTGCGCGCCCCCCAGGACGGCGAGACGGTGATCAGCGATCTGGTCCAGGGCGAGGTCCGCGTGGCCAATGCCCAACTGGACGACATGGTCCTGCTGCGCGCCGACGGCACCCCCACCTACATGCTGTCGGTGGTGGTAGACGATCACGATATGGGCATCACCCACGTTATTCGCGGCGACGACCATCTGACCAACGCGTTCCGCCAGTACCAATTGTACAAGGCGTGCGGCTGGGACGTTCCCGTCTTCGCCCATATCCCCCTGATCCACGGTCCCGACGGCGCCAAGCTGTCCAAGCGCCACGGCGCGCTGGGGGCCGAGGCCTATCGGGACATGGGCTTCCTGCCCGAAGCCATGCGCAATTATTTGCTGCGTCTGGGCTGGAGCCATGGCGACGAAGAAATCATTTCCACCGAGCAGGCCATCGAGTGGTTCAATCTGGACAGCGTGGGCCGTTCGCCGTCACGCTTCGATATGACCAAATTGACCAACCTCAACGGCCATTATCTGCGCTTGGCGGACGATGCCCGGCTGGTGGAACTGGCGGTCCCGCTGATCGAGGCCAAAATCGGCCACGCGGTGGATGCCGAGGGCAAGCGCCGCCTGCTGGCGGGCATGACCGGGCTGAAAGACCGCGCCAAGACTTTGGTGGAGTTAGTGGATTCCGCCCTGTTTTACGTCCGCGCCCGTCCGTTGGCGTTGGACGAAAAGGCCGCCAAGGCGTTGGATGACGCCGAAGCGCGCAATTTGCTGAGCGAGTACGTCCAGTCGGTTACCAGCGCTGACTGGACGAAAACCACTCTGGAGGAAGCCGCCCGCGTTTTCGCGGAAGGCCGAGGCCAGAAACTTGGCAAGGTTGCACAGCCCCTGCGGGCTGCGTTGACCGGGTCCTCGGTTTCGCCCCCCATCTTCGAAGTGATGGAGGTGTTGGGCCACGCCGAGGCTTTGGGCCGTATCGAGGACATCGCTGGGAGAGGACAACCTTGACGCAACGGCCGCGAATACCCGCGGCAAGATGAACAACACGCACACCGAGAGTGTGGAACACGGGGAAAGCAGCATGACGAACAACGCCGAGAAGAGGGATTCCGTCACTCTTATCAACAACAGCACCGGCAAGACGACCGAGTATCCGCTGTTGTCGGGCTCCGTTGGCCCCAAGGTGATGGACATCCGCTCGCTCTATAGCAGCCAGGACATCTTCACCTATGACCCGGGCTACACCTCGACCGGTTCGTGCAAATCGGCCATCACCTACATCGATGGCGACGAAGGCGTGCTGTTGCATCGCGGCTATGCCATCGCCGATCTGGCTGAGAATTGCGAGTTCCTCGAGGTCGCCTATGCGATCCTGAAGGGCGAGCTGCCCAACGTCGAGCAGAAGGCCAAGTTCGAAAGCGACATCACCCATCATTCCATGCTGAATGAGCAGATGTCCTTCTTCTTCCGTGGCTTCCGCCGCGACTCGCACCCCATGGCCGTCATG
>JACMKT010000229.1 GCA_014380005.1 Rhodospirillales bacterium | reverse complement strand
CAGAGAGAGGCACAGAGAGACTTTGCCAGATGGAGCCCGAATCGGGTCCCGCCTGACAGGTATCTCTGTGCCTCTGTGTCTCTGTGGTTAACCTAAGGGCGCTTGTTAAAATGGAAGTGCCTGAAGGAGAAGCTTATTCGGTGTCATGCATAGGAAGGTTGGACACGAATGAACATGAATAAGAACGAATTTTAGGCGCACCGCCGGATTCGCCTGTTCTGACCCATTCGTTTTCATTCGTGTTCATTCGTGTCCCATTTCAAAGCGGCTGCTGCTCCCCCTGCCGTTACAGCAAGCGCGCTAAAACAAACCGGACAGCCGTGAGACACGCCCGAGCATGACGAGTGGAGTGATGCAGACTTACAGCACGTTGCTCTAACCTTTCATCAGCCTGGATTCGGAACCCTGGCGGTAACAAAGGGAACATTGACGGACCGCCCCGCCACCATACATAATTTACGTAATTTATGGAGGCTGGTCATGCAGCGATTTACGTCCCAGGATCTTCAGCGAAACACCGGTCGGGTCCAGGAAGCGGCGCTGAAGAATCCCGTGGCCATCAGTCATCACGGGCGCGACCGGTTGGTGGTACTGGCCGCCGACGAATATGACCGGCTGAAGCGGCGCGACCGGCTGGTCCTGGCCATCGAGGAATTGCCGGACGCCTTCATCGCCGCCTTGCAGCAGCCGGTCCATGATCCGGAAATGGCCGGGCTCGACCATCTGCTGGACGAATAGGCGGTGCCGATTCCGGACGCCCGACCGGGGCTGGTCTTTCGCTATGAATATCTCTGGAAGCGTCAGGCCCGCGCCGGGCGTAGCGTCGCCGAGAAAGAGCGGCCGGCCTGCATTGTCGTGGCGCTGCATCGCGCCGAGGGCGACACCCGGGTGGTGATCGTGCCCATCACCCATTCGCCGCCGCGCGAGGGTGAGCCGGCGGTGGAACTTCCCCCTCGGGTGAAGGTCCATCTCGGGCTTGACGATTCTCCATCCTGGATTGTGCTGGCCGAGGCAAACATCGATATATGGCCGTCGCCGGACATGCGCCCCATTCCGGGGCGGCCGGGCCGTTTCGATTATGGACTGCTGCCGCTGAAACTGCTGAACCAGATCCGGGCGGTGGTGCTGGAGTCCATAAGGGCTAAGCGGCTGGACATGGTGGATCGCGACACGTCGCCGTGATTACGCCGCCCGTCCGCCCCGATGGCGATTTTCCACCCACGCCTCCGGCACCATGGCCCATTGCGCAGGCATCACTGGAACGGGCTTGCCTTCGATGGCCGGCATGCCGGGCTGCATCATCGGCACCAGCACCACCATGCTGGCCGGTCCTTTGGCTGTGCCGCAATCGCCGCGCAGGACGTCCAAGCGGTGGACGAGATCGTACCGCCCGATCAGGCCGGCATCGGTCAGCAGCACCGGGCCTTGGGCTGCACGAATGGCGGCTTCAACCTGGGGCCAGGCCATCTCGGCGAGCGTCTTGAGGTGCGGCCATTCGGCGGTGGAAGGGCCGGCGGCATCGGTTTCACGCACGGTCAGCCATTCCACCTCGTTGGTCTCGGCGGTGGCCTTCATGGCTTTCAGCAGCAGGGCATCGACGCTAAGGCGGATAAAGCCAAAACGCTGTTCCAGCTCCTGCGCCGTCGCCAGTGCCCGGCGCGGCGCCAGCGCCAGGGCAAGGAATCCGCCTTCTGCGACAACGCGCGCCAGCTTTTCCTCAAACTTGCGGGCCTCCACCAGTTCCGGGCTCTCCTCATCCGGCGGGGCGAACGTGCCCAGGCGGGATTGGGTCTGGGCTGAACCGGAAGGGTCAAAGCCCATGGTGCGGCGCCAATAGCCGGCGGGGCCGTTGGGGCCGGCCTCGCGCCAGTCCAGCTCGGCTCCGGCGGCGCGCAGCAGGGAATCCAGGGCCGGGCGGTCCGGCAGGACGATGGCTTCGGGATAGCGGCTGTGGACGCGCTCCCAGATCTGCTCCCGCGTCAGCATGGCGGGGCCGATCAGTGAACTCAGCGCAAGGCGAACGGCCTGATCCGCAGGCATGCCGCGCGGGTAGATTTCCTGCCGCGTCGACAATGCGGCGCGAGCCGACAGGGCGACGGCCAGCCGCACCAGCCGCTGCGGCGCCGCCACGGCCAACAGATCGGGGCCGGCAACCTCGTCCAGGCGTTCGCGCACGCGCTGTGGCGAAGCCAGGGGATCGAGGGCGGCCAGTTCATCGGCGGCCTCTCCCAACGCCACGGCAGCGGAGGCGATGACGTTATCGCTGGCGACCAGCGGCACCGTCTTGGTGGTGATCCAGTGGAAGCGCGGCTCGGCGGCCATTTCTTCGGCATCCACCGCCGCCCGCACCACCGCTTGGGCGAACCGCATGCGTTCCTCGTCATCGGCTTTCAGCGAGCCGCGCTGGAGCAGCAGAGCGCGCGCAGCCTCGATGGCGGTGACGACGTTGCCCTCTTGCTCAAGCAGGCGGAACAGGTCGGTTCGGACTTGGGCAAGGGTCGCCTTGTCCTGCCACCGGCCGCGCGCCTGACGCAGGAACTCGGCCAGCGCCACCCGCGACAGCCCGGTCCGTCCGGCCAGCGCGCCGATTCCAAGCCACGGTTCGGCCGCCTCTTCGAGCCCGAGATAGGTGGAGACCGCTTCATCCTCGGCGCTGTCCTCTCCGGCCAGCCGCTTCGGCAGCAGCGAGGCTGCCAGATGGTCGATGCTGCCGGCCAGCGACGGCGCATCGTCCTGGCTGGTGGTTCCGCCGGGAACCAGTTCCGGGCGCAGATGGGCCAGCCGCTTGGCCTTGAGGCGAATTTCCTTACGGATGCGGTCGCCGACGCCGCTGAGATAACGAAGCTTGAGGCGCGACACCCCCAGAAGCTGGCGGACGGTTTCCACACCCATGCGGGTGAGCACATCGAGCGCCTCGACCCCGTAGCCGAGTTCCGCCACCGGGGTCTGGACGGTGACCCGTCGGGCAATGGTATCGAAGGAATCATCGCTGACCACGGGCGAGCGCATGTCCTCGAACACCTGACGCCAGACCTTCAGCATCTCCTCGGCATTGTCGAAACGCTCGAGCGGCGAGCGCCGTAAGCCGCGGGCGAAGAACGCCACCATGCCATCGCGCACTTGCGGATCGAAGCGCTCGGGCTCCAAGGTCGCTTCGCAATCGAGCACCGCCGGTTCGGAAGCGCCATCGCCCCAGATGGGGATACTGCCGGTCAGCATCTCGTAGAGGGTGATGGCCACGGCGAAGCGCTCGGCATGCAGATCCCAGCGTGCCGGGCGCCGCAGGCTGAGGAACGGGTCCAGATAGGGCCGGGTGCCGGCGCGGATGTTGTCGAGCGACCCTTTCGACAGGGAAAAATCGAACAGCACCAGATGCAGGGTGTTCTTGCGGTTTGAGCGGATGCCGATGTTGTCGGGCTTGATGTCGCGATGAGCGATTCCCTGCTCGTCGAGATAGTCGATGGCGGAAATGAGATCCTCGCCCCAGCGGCGGGCGAGATCGAGGGAGGGCCGCTCGCCCCGGCGCAGCCGTGCCGCCAGGGTTTCGTCACCGGCCTGCTCCATCAGCAAGGCGGTGCGGCCGGAGATGGCCAAGGTTTGGCGGTGGCGCACGATGCTCTGGTGATTCAGGCGGGCAATGATTTCGCCCTCGGCCACCAGCCTGTCGCTGTGGGCGGGGTCGATGGCCACCTTCAGCACCAGTTGCTCGTCGGATTCGTCGCCCTTGACCAGCAGCGCGTCAGCGGAGCTTCCTCGCCCCAGGCGGCGAATAACCGTGAAGCCCCCGTCGAGACGGTCTCCGGCCTTGGCCTGCGCCGGATCAATGGCTTGCTCATCGGCCTGCCCGGCGGCGGAATCCTCGACCTTGGCCAGCATGGTCAGGAACTCGTCAACCGAATCGAGACGGCGGCTGACGTCGGGATGGGTGGCTTGACGGATGAGGTCCACCAGCGCAGCCGAGGCGCCATCCATGACATCGGCAACCATCAGCCCCTGGCCCTGGCGCAGCTTGTCGACCAATTCCACCGTCGAAACGGCGGGCGGCTGGCCGGAGAAAATGTGATAGGCGATGGCGCCCAGCGAAAAAATGTCGGCCAGGATCGGTGGGCTGGCATGCTGAAGCGCTTCCGGTGCCATGTAGACCTTGGCCGGATCATCCACATGGTCGCCCGGATGGATCGTGCCCAAGGTCTGCTGCAGCGTGCCGCCGGTGCTGCCGGCTTCGCGGGTCGCCAATTGCCAGTTCATCACCTGCAGCCGTGGCAACCGCTCGGTGACGTCGCGGACCAGCACATTCTGCGGCACCAGCGCACGGTGGGTGAGACGCTTTTCGTGGGCGTAGCGGATCGTCTCGGCCAGTTGGCGGACAAGATGCAGGCGTTGATCAACGTCCAGCCGATCGACCAGCGCTTTCTCTTTCAGGACGAAATCCAGACGGACCGCCTTGGGATCGAAATCGAAGACCAGCGCGGGACCGCGCTCGGTATCCTTGAAGTCGCTGGCGCGCAGGATGCCGGGGTGGCTGATCCCCTCTAGAATCTGAAACTCACGCGCCACCGCCTTGAAAACATCGTCGCGCGAGCGCCCTGCCTGAGCCACATCGTCGTGGCTGCGCCACGGGGGAGTCTGGAAAATGCGGATGCGGCGGCGAACGCCGGCGGCAACATGATGGCCCTGGAAATCCTGGTAATCGCCCCCTTCCTCGATCAGCCGCTCCAACTCGTAATCGCCGATGCGGCGCTGGCTGAGCGAACGGCGGATCCCCGCCGTCTCCATGGCCGCCTTCATGGTCCGCCTGACGGCGGGGTCGCCGTTGGGATTGCACTCCCGGCCGGGACCGACCAAGCCGGTCAACGCGGCGATAATGCCCTCGTCGCGTGCTGCCCCGGGCCGACCAAGATTGAACACATTGGTGGTGACGGAAAGCGGCAGCGCGGAAATGTCGTTGGTCGGCGACGACAAGAAGATGGCAGCGGTGACAAAGGGAGCGGGCAACCGCGCCCGCCGGAACGCATCCTGGCGCTGGAGAAGGCTCTTCAGCCGTTTCGCCTTGCGGTTGGCGAGCAAATAGGGATTGTCATAGGTGCTGGTGCGGCCATCTTGCACCCAGGTCCAGCTATGGGCATCGCCTTCAACCCGGCCTGGACGGCTCTTGATCTCGACCAGGAATAGTCCCCTCGGCGAGAGGACCAAGGCATCGACTTCATTGACCCGTCCCTGGTCGTCGATGAATTCGAAATTCGACCAAACGTGCCAGGGATCGGCGTCGGGAAGGTGGTCGCGCAGAAACGCCAGCGCCTCTTGCTCCCACTTGAATTCCGACTCGGCGATAGCCGACCAGCGTTGCGCCGACATAACCATTCAGTTGAACGCTCCAGCAGACCTCACGCGGCAGGGCAGCAGCGTAACTCAGGGACCGCTTGGGGGCAACGCGGGTCAAGAGACTCCTCACAGCCTCCTCGCTATCCAGTGTGGGTAGCGAGGAGGCAAAATATCCCGTGCTTTCCGTGTCTCATGGCGAACCGAATGCAGCGGATGCAAGGGCGGCTGTGTTCTCCAGCGCCTCTCCCGCCTCAGAACCACTGCTTGCGCTTGAACCACCCCAGCACGACCACCGTGAACACCACCATGCCGGCCAAGACCCACCAGAAGGCGGATGCGTCGTGCAGGCCGGGCAGGCCGGCCACGTTCATGCCCTATTTGCCGGGACTGTTCCTAGGGGTGTTTTTTGAATAAGCACTAGATGTGACCGGCTTCATAAACCGGACTAAAAGAGGCGCAATTCGGCTTCTCAAGCTGCGCCAATGAGAGTATCCAACTGTATCGGGACGGATAGGCTGTCCATCTGGGAAGTGTCGGTAAATGTCAATCCAGACAATCACAGAGCTGCTGAACAAACACAAAATCGTTGACCGCCTCGTGCGCACTCAGCCGCCGCACCGCAATGAGCTTGTAGAGACGGTCGTCCATAAACAGCACTTGGCAGAATTGCAGACGGTTTTGGCACGCATGCCGACGGCCGATATTGGCAAGATGTTAGAATCATTGCAGCCCGATGATGCGGCCTTGCTTTGGCAACAGGTCGAGGCGGAACGCCAGGACGACATCCTGTGGGAAGTCTCCCAAGCCTGTGGCGAGCGATTGGCCGGCCCCAGAGAACCCCGATTCTGCCAAGGCCAAATCAATGCGTACGAACTGATTGATGGCCGGATGCGGGTAGTCGATATCGCCTGCCGCAAGGATTTCGAGACCATCAAGCCGATCTGGATCGACCTGCTGGGGGCATCGAACTCCGAGCGCGGCTGGATTGCCCGGCATTACGAGTTGGAACTGCCGGCCCCGGACGAACTGACCGATCTGGAAGTCAGCGCCCGGTTTTATGTGGAAGAAAGCGACGAGGTCCATCTCCATTCCAACTTCCTGTTGGACCGGGAAGGCGCATCCCACACTGTTCCCGTAGCCTTCATTATACACAAGGATATCTTGTTCACGGTTCGCAGCGAGGAATTGCCGGTGTTCCGCCTGCAACGGCTCCGCGCCCGCAGCCAACCCGCCGACGTGTCCGATTGTAAGGATCTATTGCTGCAACTCTACCGGGCCGACGTGGAATATTCCGCCGACGCCCTGGAAGACACCTATGCCACGCTGCGTAGCGTCGGCCAGGAAGTTCTAAACGAGACCGTCAGCGACTCTGACGCCGCTCGCATCCTGGCCGACATCGCCCAGGAAGAAGACCTCAACGGTCGTATCCGCAGCAACATGCTCGACACCCAGCGGGCAGTGTCGTTCCTCATTCGCGGCAAATTCCTAGCGGGCGGCCAGACCGAGGAAGCGAGAGAGATATTGCGCGACATCGAATCGCTCAACAGTCATACCGCCTTCCTGTTCGACAAGATCAACTTCCTGATGGATGCCACAGTGGGCTTCATCAACATCAACCAGAACAGGCGCGTGTCGCAATTGACGGTCGCCGGTGTGATCTTTATGCCGCTCAACGTGTTGGCGGGCGTCGGCGGCATGTCCGAATTTTCCATGATGACCCAGGGCATTCCTTGGCCGGTGGCTTACCTTGGTTTCTTTATAGTTATGGGACTTGTTGGTTATTCCACCTTTGTGGCTGTCAAGTTCTTCGAAAAAAAGAAACGCCGGAGCAGTCTGGCGGCCAGCCGACAACTGAAACATTTCTAGACGGCGACGCTTGCCCCTGGGAAAGCCCAACGTTAAAGTCCGGGCCAAGCGCGCATCCCATTCCGCCCGAGGCTTTTTCCATGACCGACCGCGTCCTTATCGTTGATTTCGGCAGCCAAGTGACCCAGCTGATTGCGCGCCGCGTGCGCGAAAGCGGAGTCTATTGCGAAATCCACCCGTTCAACCGCGTCACTGCCGACAGCCTGAAAAGCTACGGCCCCAAGGCGGTGATCCTGTCGGGCGGGCCGTCCTCGGTCACGGAAGCCAATTCACCGCGCGCCCCCGAGGCGGTGTTCGATCTGGGCGTGCCGGTGCTGGGCATCTGCTACGGCCAGCAGACCATGTGCGAGCAATTGGGCGGCAAGGTGGAACCGGGCGATCACCGCGAGTTCGGCCGCGCCTATGTGGACATCAAGGAAGATTGCGCCCTGTTCCACGGCGTGTGGGCCAAGGGCGGACGTGAACAGGTGTGGATGAGCCATGGCGACCGCGTCACCAAGCTGCCCGACGGTTTCCGCGTCGTGGGCACCTCGGAAGGCGCGCCGTTCGCCGCCATCGCCAATGACGAACGCCGCTTCTACGCCGTGCAGTTCCACCCCGAAGTGGTGCACACCCCCCACGGCGCCCAGTTGCTGAAGAATTTCACCCATGACGTGGCCGGCTGCAAGGGCGACTGGACCATGGCCGCCTTCAAGCATCAAGCCATCGAGCGGGTGCGTGAGCAGGTGGGCAAGGGCCGGGTCATCTGCGGCCTGTCGGGCGGCGTGGATTCGTCCGTGGTGGCGGCGCTGCTGCACGAAGCCATCGGCGACCAGCTGACCTGCGTCTATGTGGATCACGGCCTCATGCGCCTGGGCGAGTCCGAACAGGTGGTCAGCGTCTTCCGCGACCGCTTCAACATCAATCTGGTGCACCGCGACGCGTCCGACCTGTTCATTGGCCGTTTGGCCGGCATGACCGACCCCGAGCAGAAGCGCAAGACCATCGGCGGCCTGTTCATCGACGTGTTCGAGGAAGAAGCCAAGCGCATCGGCGGCGCCGACTTCCTGGCCCAGGGCACCCTGTACCCCGACGTCATCGAATCGGTCAGCTTCATCGGCGGCCCCAGCGTCACCATCAAAAGCCACCACAATGTGGGCGGCTTGCCCGAGCGCATGAACATGAAACTGGTGGAGCCCCTGCGCGAGCTGTTCAAGGACGAAGTCCGCGAACTGGGCCGCGAGCTGGGCCTGCCCGATGAGATGGTCGGCCGCCACCCCTTCCCCGGTCCGGGCCTCGCCATCCGCATTCCCGGCCAGGAAATCACCCGCGAGCGTATCGAAATCCTGAAGAAGGCGGATGCCATCTATCTGGAAGAGATCCGCAATGCCGGCCTGTACGATGCCATCTGGCAGGCCTTCACCGTGTTGCTGCCGGTGCGCACCGTGGGCGTCATGGGCGATTCGCGCTCGTACGACTATGCCTGCGCCCTGCGTGCGGTGACCTCCACCGACGGCATGACCGCCGATTTCTACCCCTTCGACATGCCCTTCCTGGGCCGCGTCGCCAACCGCATCATCAATGAATGCAAGGGCATCAACCGGGTGACCTACGACGTGACCAGCAAGCCGCCGGGGACGATCGAGTGGGAGTAAAATTCAATCGCTGAACCAATGTGAGGGCGCCTGCGGGCGCCCTTCTTTTTTGGTTCATCGCGGATTAGCGGGGCCGGTTTGGTGGGTGCCAATTTTTCACCACCAAGGCACCAAGGCACCAAGGCACCAAGGTGGTTGTCGGATGGCAAGCGGTCACGCCCCAGGGATGGCGTAACAGCGTCAGGTAACCAGCCCGCCGCAGCGCCCATCACGCGGCTGGCGTAGGCGGGCTGGCTAACCACACCCCGATAGCAGGAGAATCGGACCATGGCTGTTATAAATCATATCACGAGGCCGACGCCGGTAGATGCAATCGACCGCGCCGATGAAGCCAATGCGGCGCTAGTGCACTGACTCATTCAGAAGGTGCAGGCAAGCGGGAGAGTTTTTCGAAGATGACCTCTGCGGTCTTGGTCCAGACGAAGGGCTTGGCCTGACCGTTGTGGTCGCGAATATAGGCGCGGATGGCATCTTCCAACTCGGCAACGGATTTGAACACGGCTCGGCGAATTTTCCGCCGGGTGATGATGGAGAAGAAGCCCTCGACGGCGTTGAGCCAGGAGGCCGATGTCGGGGTGAAATGGAAGACCCAGCGCGGATGATCAGCCAGTCATTGCCTGACTTTGGGATGCTTATGGGTGGCGTAGTTATCGAGAATGGCATGGATGATTTTCCCCGCCGGGACGGCCCGCTCCACCGCATTGAGGAACTTGATGAATTCCTGATGTCGGTGCTTTTGCATACAACGTCCCAGCACGGTGCCGTCCAAGATGTTGAGGGCGGCAAACAGGGTGGTGGTGCCGTTGCGCTTGTAATCGTGGGTCATGGTGGCGCACTTGCCCGGTTTCAGCGGCAGGCCCGGCTGGGTGCGGTCGAGGGCCTGGATCTGGCTCTTCTCATCAATGGACAGCACCACAGCGTGGCACGGCGGCTCCATGTAGAGTCCAACCACATCCTCGACTTTCTCGGCGAAAGCGGGGTCCTTGGATTTCTTGAAAGTGCGCAGGCGGTGTGGCTGGAGACGGTGGGTGTCCCAGATCCGTTGGACCGCCCGCAAGCTGATGCCAACGGCCTTGGCAACCGCGCGGCCCGTCCAATGGGTAACGCTGCCGGGCGGGTTGGAGCACGGCAGCGCCAGGACCCTCGCGACCGTTTCCAAAGGCAAAGGTGGCTTGCCCGGCTTGCGTGTCTTGTCCCGCAGCAGGCCATCCACCCCTTGCTCGGCATAGCGCAGTTGCCAGCGCCACACCGCTGGGCGGCTGATGCCGATTTCGCGGGCCACATCAAGAACGGGCCGATGCTCGGCCGAAAGAAGGACGATCCGCGCCCGTTGAACGTGCTTTTGCGGACTGTTGCGATCTCCAATGACCTCGGCCAAACGCACTTGGTCCTCGGGGGAGACGATGATGCTGACGGTCTTTGCCATGACCACAGACTCGCACGGCGCAGGTCGCTTGTGAATCCTGTGTTTGCGTCAGTGCACTAGAGCATCGGGCCTTTAACCTGGATCGCCATTCTCCCTCCCACACCGTCATGCCCGGACTTGACCCGGCCATCCACGCGGTAGGGGCGAACACTGTGCCAGATGGAACCACGTGGATACGCGGGTCAAGACCGGCCATGACGAACAGGGGGGGGCTGGTAAATCTTCTGTTGCGTCTGTGCACTAAGATTTGTGGTCGATCAAGACGGGGTGCAAGCCATTCACCACCCCTCCTGAACCGAAGGCCCGGTGAATGGCTTGCGAAATTCCCTACACCCCCGGACGCACAAACCCCATGGCGTCGCGCACCCGCGTGATGGTCTGCGCCGCGATGCCCCGCGCACGCTGGGCGCCGGCATCCAACACGCCCATCAGATGGTCTTGGTTCTTCATCAGATCGGCATAGCTTTCCTGCACCGGGCGCAAGGTTTCCACCGTCAGTTCCACCAGGGCCTTCTTCAGCTTGCCGTAGCCCTGGCCGTGGAATTCCGCTTCGATCTCGGCGCGGGGCTTTTTCGACAGCACCTCGAACAGGGTCAGCATGTTCT
>JACMKT010000025.1 GCA_014380005.1 Rhodospirillales bacterium | reverse complement strand
GAGCGTACCCGTGAAGGCAACGATCTCTATCACGAGATGATGGAATCGGGCGTTATCAACGTGAACGGCCCGGGCTCGAAAGTGGCCCTGGTGTACGGCCAGATGAACGAGCCGCCGGGCGCCCGCGCCCGTGTCGCCCTGTCGGGTCTGACCGTCGCTGAGTACTTCCGTGACGAAGAAGGCCAGGACGTGTTGTTCTTCGTGGACAACATCTTCCGCTTCACCCAGGCCGGTTCCGAAGTGTCCGCTCTGCTGGGCCGCATCCCGTCGGCCGTGGGCTATCAGCCCACCCTGGCCACCGACATGGGTGCCCTGCAGGAACGCATCACCTCGACCAAGAAGGGTTCGATCACCTCGGTTCAGGCCATTTACGTGCCCGCCGACGATCTGACCGATCCGGCCCCCGCCGCGTCGTTCGCCCATCTGGACGCCACCACCGTGCTGTCGCGCGCCATTGCCGAGCAGGCCATCTTCCCTGCCGTCGATCCGCTCGACTCCACCTCGCGCGCTCTCGACCCCCGCATCGTCGGCGAAGAGCATTACGGTGTGGCCCGTGACGTGCAGCGCATCCTGCAGACCTACAAGTCCCTGCAGGACATCATCGCGATCTTGGGCATGGACGAATTGTCGGAAGACGACAAACTGGTCGTGACCCGCGCTCGTAAGATCCAGCGCTTCCTGTCGCAGCCCTTCCACGTGGCCGAAATCTTCACCGGTACCCCCGGTAAGCTCGTCCCCGTCGAAGAGACCGTGAAGAGCTTCAAGGCCATCTGCGCCGGCGAATACGATCACCTGCCCGAAGCTGCCTTCTACATGGTTGGCGGCATCGAGGAAGTGATCGAGAAGGCCAAGAAGATGGCTGCCGAAGCCGCCTAATAAGCCAAAGGGGGCGGGGCTTTCGTCCCGCCCTCAGCAGCTTTCGACGTAAGGAAAACGGCGCATGGCCGAGAAGATTCAGTTCGAACTGGTGTCCCCGGCGAAGCTGCTGGTCAGCTCGCCGGTCGACATGGTGGTGGTTCCGGGTGAAGAAGGCGACTTCGGTGCCCTTCCCCGCCACGCGCCGGTGATCGCCACCGTGCGTCCCGGAATCATCGAAGTGCATGATAACGGTAAGATCGGCAACCGCATCTTCGTTGCCGGCGGTTTCGCCGAAGTCAACGAAGAGCGCATCACCGTGCTGGCCGAAGAAGCCATTCCGGTGGCCGATCTGACCGTTGAGTTCGCGCAAGCCCGTCTTGCCACCGCCCGCGAAGCCCTGGCCGACGCCAAGACTACGCTGGAAAAGGCCGTGGCCGAGCGGCAGATTGCCGTGGCCGTTGCCATGGATGCCGCCGCCCGCTAATTGCGGATGACTGGCTTAGAAACGCATAGGGGCTGACCTTCGGGTCGGCCCCTTGTCGTTTGAATCTCCTTGAAAAAACCCTTGGCTGTAACAAAATGGCCAAACGCGCGGATAGGATTTGGGGAGCAAGATGCAGCACTGGACACCGGACGATATTCCTTGGGGCGATTTCGATGCCGCCAAGCTTTCCCCCGACGTGCTGAAGGTGATCAAGGCGGCGGCCATGGTGGAGCGCAATGCCGCCGATTACACCGCCTACCTCAACAATGTTTTCCGCGCCGATAGCGAGTTCAAGGCCATCGCCACCGAATGGCAGGCGGAAGAGGTTCAGCACGGCGACGTGCTTGGCCGCTATGCCGAACTGGCCGATCCCCAATTCGACTTCAAGCAGCGCTTCCAGCGCTTCGTGGACGGCTATAAGGTGCCCATCGATCTGGACAATTCCGTGCGCGGTTCGCTGACCGGCGAATTGTTGGCCCGCTGCATCGTCGAGACCGGCACCAGTTCGTTCTATTCCGCCCTGCGCGATGCCACCGATGAACCGGTGCTCAAGGCCATCTGCCACCGCATCGCCGGCGACGAATTCCGTCACTACAAGACCTTCTACGACTACATGAAGGTCTATGTGTCCCGGGAAGGTGTGTCCATGCTGCGCCGCGCCTTGGTGGCCGTGGACCGTATCCGCGAGACCGATGACGACGAGCTGGCTTTTGCCTATCACGCCGCCAACGACCCCGCCGACATGCCCTACGACCACGCCCGCTGCAACCAAGCCTATGGCGCCCGCGCCTACAGCTTCTACCGCCCGCAGCACACCGAACGCGCCGTCGCCATGGTACTCAAGGTCATCGGCATCGATCCCAATGGCTGGCTTGGCGGCCAGGCCAAGAAATTTGCCTGGAAGAAGATGCAGTCGCGCGCGGCGGCCATGCGCTTGGCGGCTTAGAATGTAGAGGATTCACCACCAAGACACCAAGGCACCAAGAGAGTTTGCCGGGAGGCAACCAGCTTGCCATCCGGCAGTCATCTTGGTGCCTTGGTGTCTTGGTGGTGAAAAACTGGCTCCTTCACCCCACCGGCAAACTCACCGTAAACGTACTGCCGCACCCCGGCTGTGATGCCACCGAAATGCCGCCGCCGTGGTTCTCGGCGATGCGTTTGCACAGGGCAAGGCCGATGCCGGTGCCGTCGTATTTGTCCACCGTGTGCAGGCGCTGGAAGATGCGGAAGATGCGGTCGAAATAGATCGGCTCGATCCCGATGCCGTTATCGCTGACCGCCACCCGCACCTGACCATCGGCCATTGTGGCGGTGATGTGCACGCAAGGGGCGCGGTCGGGGGCGCTGAATTTCAGGGCGTTGCCCACCAGATTTTGGAACAGGCGGGCCAATTGGCCGGCATCGCCCGTGACGGTGATGGCGCCGTTCACCTCCGCCGATACGGTGGCGTTAGCGTCGCGCACGGCCATGTTCAGATCGGTCAGGGCCGTGGCGATGGCTGTGGCCAGGGGAACCGCCGCCAATTCCGCCTCGCCGCGGCTGACGCGGGAATAGGCCAACAGGTCGAGGATCAGGGCATCCATGCGCTGGGCGCCGCTGCGGGCATAGAAGATGAATTCGCGGGCGTCCTGGTCCAGTTTGTCGGCGTAGCGGCGCTCCAGCAGGCTGACATAGTTGGCGACCAGCCGCAGCGGTTCGCGCAAATCGTGGGAGGCCACATAGGCGAACTGCTCCAATTCCTCATTGGAACGTTCCATGGCGGCCACATAGGAGGCCAGCCGGTCCTCGCGGGCCAGATCCTCGGTGATGTCGCGGGAGAACACCGCCACCTGTTGCGGCGGGCCGTGGGGATTGGGCACCGGCGTGATGGAGTTGTGGAAGTGGCGGCCATTGCGGCTGTCGCGCAGCAAGATGGCTTCGCCGGTGACCAAGGTCTGCATGCAGGCGGCACGGCGGGCCTCCCCCACATCCTGCGGGAACAGGGCGAATAGGTCGCCGCCGATGATGTCGGCCACTTTACGCCCGAAGCGGTCGGCGAAAACTTGGTTGCAGGCCAGCAGGGTGCCGTTGCCGTCGATCAGCAAGGCCGCGTCCGAGGTGGTGTCCAGCAGTGCCTGCACCAGCTCGCGGCTTTCGCGCTGTTTGCGTTCGGCGCTGCGGCGGTCGGACACGTCGCGCAGGATGCCTTCCAGGCCGCCGCCCTGGTCGGCGGCCAGACGGCGGGCACTGGCGGAGACCAGAACCGTGCCGCCGTCGGCGCGCCGCAATTCCATATCCACGTCGGTGGAGCGCCCGCCCTGGCTGTCGGTCAGGGCGATGAAGCGGTCGCGTTCGGCGATGTCCACATACAGCTCGCGCACGTCGCGGCCCAGCAATTGGGCGCGGGGCCAGCCCAGCAAATCCTCGATGGAGCGCGACGCCATGGTCAGCCGCGCCTGGGAATCGGTGCGGAAGAACACGTCGGTCATATTATCGAGAACGGCGCGTAAATCCGCTTCAGAGCGGCGTAATGCGTCTTCGCCGGAATCGTTGGTCACTGGTCATCGCCTCCTGGAAGGCAATGCTATCACCGAAATATATGTTTAACCAACCAAAGGCAGGAACTCGGCCACCACTTGGTCATAGAGCGGCTTTTTGAACGGCACGATCAAGGCCGGCACTTCGGCCAGGGGCATCCAGCGCCATTCCGAGAATTCGGGATGTTCGGTGTGGATGTTGATGTCCGCATCGGTGCCCAGGAATTTGAAGGCGAACCATTTCTGCTTCTGGCCACGGAAGCGGCCCTTCCAGCAGTGATCGGCCATGTCGCGGGGCAAATCGTAGGAAATCCACGACCGGCTTTCGGCCACGGATTCGGCCTTGTTGGTGCCGGTTTCCTCTTCCAATTCACGGAAGGCGGCGGTGCGCGGGTCCTCGCCCTCGTCGATGCCGCCCTGGGGGAATTGCCACGCCGCTTCCTTGGTGTCGATGCGCTTGGCGGTGAACACCAGCCCGTGGGCATTGAACAGCACAATGCCCACGCCGGGGCGGTAGGGGCGTTCGAGATACGGAATCGGCTTGCTCACACTACTTTCCCCCCTGTTTGACCACGGCCGATGCCGGGGCCAAGACGATGCCCTGATCGGTCAGACGGTCGAGCCAGTTCACCATGCGGTCGAACACCACCGGGCGGGGCGACACCACCACCACGCCGGAACCGTTCTCCTTGGCCGTGCTGGCCGCCATGGTCAGGCGGGTCTCGATGGCGTCGCGGAAGGTGTCGTTGTCCAGCATGGCGGTGACAGCGGCCACCGGCAGGCCGGAATCGGCTTTGGCGCCGTCGCCCACATAGAGCAGGCCGCGTTCCTTCAGCGCCATCAGCACCGGCGCCAGCTTGGCCGAGCGGACAAGGCCGCCCTCCGGTGCCACCACGCCCACATAGGAATTGGCGCGGGCCAGCACTCGTTCCAGGCGCGAAATGTTTTCTTCCACCGGATTGCCAATCAGCAGGCCCCACGGACCGGGGTCGCGGGCGGGGAAGCCGGTGGATTCGGTGGGTAGGGCCAGCATGACTTCGTGGCCGGCATCGCGGGCCTTCTTGACCCATTTGTCCAAGGCGCCGGCATAGGGACTGAAGGCCAGGGTCACGTCGGCGGGCAGCTTGGTGATGGCGGCTTCGGTGGCGTCCTTGTCCAGGCCCAGCCCGGTAACGATGACCGCAAGGCGCGGCTTGCCGGCGGGGGCGTCGAACGGGCGCCCGTAGGCCTTCCACGGCTGGCGGCCATCGCGCGCCACCACCGGCAGCGGGCCGTAGGCGCTTTGGCGCAGCAATTGCTCTAGCGGCGCCGGCGCCAAGGGTTTGGCCTCGGTCACGCGGGCAGGCAGCGCGGCATAGGTGGGCGGCTGGTCGGGGTTGCGCGGCAGCGGCTGTTCCGGCATGGCCTGGACCGGGGCCGGAGGCGGTGGGGGCGCAACGGCCACCGGCGGCGCAACAATCGGCGGGGGCTCGGGCTTCGCCGGTTCGGGTTTAAGCGGGGGCGTCATGGGCATGGCGGCGATGCCGGCTGCCTCACCCTGGGGCGTCGGGATTACGCCGGGACCGCCGGGCGGGGTCAGCAAGCCACTGCCCACCGCAGCCGGGGGCGGAGTCATGGCTGATCCACCTTCACCGCGCGGCAATTCCAGCGACAGCCGGGGCTGGTCGCTGATGTCCAGCAGGGCAATGATATCGCGGGTGTCCATATCGGACAGGAAATAGGCGGCAGCACCCAAGCCACCGCCCAGCACCATCACCAGAAGCCCCATGAGAAGGGGGCGCAGATTGATGGGGCGGCGAGTGGGCTCCTCCATGGAGCCCACCGGCCGTTCCGCAATCAAAACGTCCTCGTCGTCCATTGACAACATGTGCAGTTAGTTGGACTGGGGACGGTAAAGCGACAGACCGCGGATCAGATCCATGGCGCGGGCCATCTGATAATCCTGGGCCGGGTCGCCCATCTTGATGGCGATGGGGCCAGCGCCCGGCTTGGCATCCGTGCCCGCCGCACCGGCTTCGCTGCCGGCGGGGGTGTTCTTGGATTCGGGCGCCGGGACGGGAGCGGGGGCCGGGGGAACCGGTGCCGCCTTGCCCGGATCCTTGCCGTGGTTCTTGGCGTCGGGATTGACCAAGGCCTTGCGCAGGGACGCTTCCGAACGGCGCTCGCGCTCGGGCACGTTGATGGGCTCGATCTTGGACTGCAGCACCTTGATGTCGGGCTCGATGCCGACCGCCTGGATGGAGCGGCCCGACGGCGTGTAGTAGCGCGCCGTGGTCAGGCGCATGGAGCCATGGCCGGGCAGCGGGATCAGGGTCTGGACCGAGCCCTTGCCGAAGGACCGGGTGCCCAGCAGGATGGCGCGGCGATGGTCCTGCAACGCACCGGCGACGATTTCCGAGGCCGAAGCGGAGCCGTCATTGATCAGCACCACCAGCGGCAGGCCGTCGGCGATGTCACCGGAGCGGGCGTTGAAGCGCTGGGTGTCCTCGGCCTTGCGCGAGCGGGTGGAAACGATCTCGCCCTTGTCCAGGAAGTCGTCGGACACGGCGATGGCCTGATCCAGCAGACCGCCCGGATTGTTGCGCAGATCGATGACATAGCCGGCAAGGTCCTTGCCGATATCCTTCTTCAGCTGCGCCATGCTCTTGACCAGATCGGCGTGGGTGCTCTGGCTGAACTGGGTGATGCGGACATAGCCGATATTGCCCTGGGCGTTGGAGCGCACCGTCTGGATGCGGATCACCGCGCGGGTCAGCTTGACGTCGAAGGGTTCGGTGCCGTTGCGGCGCACGGTCAGGCGGATGTCGCTGTTGGCCGGGCCGCGCATGCGGTCCACCGCTTCGGACAGGCTCAGGCCGGTGACCGGCTCGCCGTCCAGATGGGTGATGAAGTCGCCGGGCTGCATGCCGGCGCGGTAGGCCGGGGTGTCGTCGATGGGCGAGACCACCTTGACCCAGCCGTTTTCCATGGTCACTTCAATGCCCAGGCCGCCGAATTCGCCCCGGGTGTTGATGTCCATGTCGCGCGAACCCTTGGGGTTCAGATAGCTGGAATGGGGGTCCAGCGAGGACAGCATGCCGTTCAGCGCCGCCTCGACCAGTTCCTCGTCATTCACCGGCTCGACATAGTCCGAGCGGACCTTCTCGAAGACCTCGGCGAACAGCTCCATGAGCTTGTAGGTTTCTTTGCGCTCGGCCGCGTGGGCGGGAACAAGCGAAGTGCTCGCCAGCAGAGCGACTGCGCTCGCCGCGATGAGGGTCTTGCGAATCATCCACTAACCTTACTTTTCTGAGCGGTGAGCCAAGGCAACGGGTTCACGGGCTGGCCATTGCGGCGCAGTTCGACATACAGCGTGGGCTTGGCCTCGTCCTGACCCATGAGGCCAACGGGTTCTCCGGCCAGCAGACGTTGGCCCACAGTAGCGTCAATCCGGGCCATTCCGGCAAGCAACGTATGATACCCTTCGCTGTGTTCGATGATCAAGAGCAGGCCATAGCCACGGAACGGGCCCGCAAATGCCACCTGCCCATCATAGGGGGCGATAACTTGGGCATTTTTACGGGTGGCAATGCTGATTCCTTTATTGACCACACCAACGTCGTTGGTCTGGCCATAGCGTGAAACCACCTTGCCACGGGCGGGGAACGGCATGTGGCCCTGGCCCTGGCTGAACAATCGTTCATTGGGCATGGGGCGCGAGGCGGCGGCTTCGCGGGCGGCGGATTCGGCGGCGCGTATGGCTTTTTGCGCCACCAATTCCTTCTCGCGCGCGTCGGCCTGGGCCTTGACCTCGGCCTCGCGGGCCAGTTTGGCGTCGGCCATCTCGCGGTCCTTGCGATCCTTCTCCGCCTTCTTGGTGGCGATCTCGGCCTCGCGCGCCGCTTTTTCCGCCGCGATCTCGGCCTCGCGGGCGGCCTTGCGCGCCGCCAGTTCGGCTTCGCGGGCGGCTTTTTCGGCGGCGGCCTTGGCGGCGGATTCCTCCAGCCGGCGCTGGCGTTCCACTTCCAGCCGGGTCAGCAAATCGCGCAAATCCTCGGCCTCGCCGGCCAGATTGCGCAGGCGGCGTTCGGCGGCGTCCGATTGGGCCAGGGCCACGGTTTGCAGCCCCGATTTGCGCAGCCACAAATCCTTCAGCCGGCCATGCTCGCCTTCCAGCCTTGTGGCGGTGGAGGCGATGCGCTTTTTCTGGTCGATGACGTCGGCGCGCAGCCGGGCCATCATGTCGATCTCGCTACGCAAATCCTGCACGGAGCGTTCGATCTGCGGCACGGCAGCGCGCAGCAGGATGGCCGAGCGCACGGTGTCGGCGGGGCTTTGCGGCTGGGCGACCAGCGCCTCGGTCGGGCGCCAGGCCAAGCGTTGCAAGGCGGTCAGCACGCCGGTCATCTGTTCGGACCGGCGCCGCAGGGTGTCGCCCTTATCGGCCTCCAAGGCCTTAAGGTCCTCAAGCTGGGTTTCCAGCTCGGACAGCAATTCTTCGCTTTCCTGGGCGGCGCGGGCGGCGGCCACCATGTCGGTGCGGATCTGCGCCAACTCGTCCGAGATTTCGCGCGCCTTGCGCTTGATCTCGTCATGCTCGGCGCGCGAGCGTTTGAGTTGGTCTTCCAATTCGCGCAGGCGGCGGTCGGCGGCGGCCGGGTCCGCCGCTTGCGCCAGAACCGGGCTCGCCGCCATCAACGCCATGGCGCCCACAGCGAGGGAACCGAGCGCCATGACGACTGCCAGTAAGGGGAGGCTAACCCGCCGCACGGTGTCCCGAGATCTGGGCCAACAGCGACTGGCCGGTCATGTTGGCCGGCTGGGCCAAGCCCAGCAGGGACAGCAGGGTCGGCGCCACATCGGCCAGCTTGCCATCGGCCAAAGCCATCACACCGGCGGGCGGGTTGACCAGCAGCAAATCCACCGGGCCGGTGGTGTGGGCGGTATAGGGCTCATGGCTTTCCGGGTCCACCATCAGCTCGGCATTGCCGTGATCGGCGGTGACCAGCATGGCGCCACCGGCGGCTTTGATGGCGGTCTCCAACCGGCCCAAACTGGCATCCACGGTTTCCACCGCTCTGATGGCGGCGGGGATGATGCCGGTATGGCCGACCATGTCGCCATTGGCGAAGTTCGCCACGATCAGATCGTATTTGCCCGAGCCGATGGCTTCCACCAGCTTGTCGGTGACTTCCGGCGCCGACATTTCCGGCTGAAGGTCGTAGGTGGCAACCTTGGGGCTGGGCACCAGGATGCGGTCCTCGCCGGGATAGACCTGCTCGCGCCCACCGTTGAAGAAGAAGGTGACGTGGGCGTATTTCTCGGTCTCGGCGATGCGCAGCTGAGTCTTGCCGGCGCCGCTGACCACTTCGCCCAGCAGATTGGTCAGGGTCTCCGCCGGGAACAGGGGGACGAGGAAGGCGTTCAGCGCGTTGGAGTATTCGGTCAGGCCCAATTGCGCGGCGAAGCGTACGGTCTTGCTGCAGGCGAAGCCGTCGAAGGCCGGGTCCACCAGGGTGTGCAGGATTTCGCGGGCGCGGTCGGCGCGGTAATTGCCCATGAGCAACCCGTCGCCATCGGCCATGCCGGGATAGCCTTCCATGACCACCGGCAGGACGAATTCGTCGGTCTTGCCGGCTTGGTACGACGCTTCGACGGTGCCCAGGGGATCGGCGGCAACCGGGCCGGTGGCGGACATCATGGCGTCGAAGGCCAGTTGCACGCGGTCCCAGCGCTGGTCGCGGTCCATGGCGTAATAGCGGCCCGACACGGTGGCGACGGCCACGTTGTGACCGGCCACATCAGCGAGGAAGCGGGCGAGGTAGTCCTTGGCCGAGGACGGCGGCGTGTCGCGGCCATCCAGGAAGGCGTGGACCCAGACCTTGACGCCCGCATCGGACACGGTTTTCGCCAGGGCGGCCAGATGGTCCTGGTGGGAATGGACGCCGCCGGGGCTCATCAAGCCCATCAGATGCATGGCGCCGCCAGATGCTTTGACTTTGGCTATGGAGTCCACCAGCACCGGATTGGCGGCCAGCGAGCCATCGGCCACGGCCAGATCGATGCGCGGCAAATCCTGCATGACCACGCGGCCAGCGCCCAAATTCATGTGCCCCACTTCCGAATTGCCCATCTGCCCCTCGGGCAGCCCCACCGCCAGACCCGAGGTCTTGAGCAAGGCGCGCGGACAGGCCGCAACCAGCCGGTCCCAATTGGGAGTGTCGGCCATGGCGATGGCGTTGTCGGTGGGGTCGTCACGATGGCCCCAGCCGTCCAGGATGCACAGGACGACGGGACGCGGGCGTTGGGCTTGGTCGGTCATGTCGGGGCTATTCTACGGCTTTCAAGGTTGTTCCGCCACGCACGCGGGCGGGGTGGTTGACCCTATACCTTTTCGCGCGGGCGGACTATCCCGATGCGCGGAACCTGTATCACCCGGGTGGTTGTCGGCAACCTTATTTCACAATATCATTAGATGTATTCCATGCGGATTGGTCTGGCCTGAGGGCGTGAGGGGGGAGTGATGCGATCTCATTCGGGTGCGAATAAGCTCATTCGCGGTTTTTGCATTGCCGTTGCGGCAACGTCCTTATCCGGGTGCGCAGCCGGTCTGTTGGATCCCGATAATCACTCTACCAATGACGACCAATTGACCCTGACGGGAACCAAGTTGGTCATTCCTAAGGATTCGATGGCGAATGTCAGTATCGTCGATCTGATTTGCCGCCACCTTCCAGATCAGGCGCAGAAAGATTTTTCATTAATAGATAAGCCGGGCAAATGTACCGACGTGAAGGATGTCCCAGAGAACCTGAATAAGGTTCTGTCCCAATTCGCGGCCAGCTATGGAGCGCAGTCTGGCACTTGGAGCGCGGTTGGAGATGACGGCACGTCCGCAAAGGTGGTGCTCAATAGTTTGCGCGCCTATATTCCCGAACTGCGTACCGCCGTTGCGGAGGCTCAGGCCAGCGCGAGTGCCGTGAGCCCTAAGCTCGTCCAAATTCGTACCGAGGCCGGAAAAGATTGGCCTTCGGGATTTGATAACGCTGCCGGTTCAGTCACCACAGCCATCAATATGGCGCAGGCCGACGTGTCCGCTGCCGACACTCATGCCGCCGAGCAACTGCCCGATCGATCTAAAATCGCGCTGGCCGGCAGCGATGTGCGCGTCGTCGTCAGCCGATTGAGGGATGCCAAAGCCTCGGCCCAATCCGTCGATGCGATGCTGAACGGAGTGCGTCCCAAGGTGACGACGACGTCCGCCCTTGACGAGGCCGTTAAGGCAAACACCGCAGCCATAACCAGTATCGACAAGGCTCTGGCCCAGGCGGAACTGGCGAACGGCGTGGGTGGCAGCCTGGACGACCTTGGCAAGAGCCACCGTACGGCCATTCAGGAAACCATCATCCTGGTGGCCGACCGGCGGTGCGAAATCGTCAAGCAGGTGATCACTTCGGCCAAGGCCGAATCGTCGTTCATCAGTTCCATGCTGAGCACCGTGACGGGCCTTACCGGCGCCTTGGTCAGCGATAGTGCGTCACGCTATTTTGCAGGCGCGGCAGGTGGGGCTTCGGCGATCGGTGCGGCGTGGGACAACGCCTATTTCAAGGGGCAAGCCACGGATTTGATCCTGCACGGGATCAATACGGCGCGCGGCGATTCGCGGGCCAAGCTGATTGTGCCGAAGCGGTCAGCCAGTTTAGCCGAATATCCTCTGGAAGAGGCGATCGGGCATGCCCTGCAATATAATGCAGAATGTTCGATCCCGGCAGCCCTGCATGCAGTAAATGCTCAATTGCAGAAAAGCCCGAACGTTGACGCCATTGCCGCTGATCGCTTGCTGGCGACATTCAAAATGCAATGTGCCCAGAAGGCGATCGCACAGGATGCTGCCGCACAACGCAACGAGGCGCTGAAGGCGTGCACGGCTAGCGCCACGGAATATGAAAAGTTGCTTACCAGCGCCGCTATTGGTGACCCTCCGAAGGCCAAGGCGCCTGACGCTCCGAGGTAAGGTTTACCGCTAGCCCACGCTGGGGGCGGATTCGTCTGCGGCGTGGGCGTCATTGCCCACCGGTAATGACCCCCTCCATCTCCGCCATCTGCTCCATGGGCAGCTCGCCGCGGCGGGCGGCGGTCTTCATCATGGTCAGGCAGCGGCGCTGGAAGGCGGGGCGGGTGGCGGCGTGAATGGCGATGCGCAGGGCGGCGCGGCTGATCTCGTCACCGGATTCGGCGGGAATGGGCCAGCCATCTTCATCCACCACCAGTTCCAGCTCGCGGGCATTGGCCTCGCGCAGGGCCTGCACGCGCGGATGCCCCTCGCCCAATTCTGCGGTCAGGCGGCGGTCGGACTCGGCAAGGTCGAGCAGATGGTCGTGCATGGGAACGCCCGGGGTGTGCGAGGGGGTGCTACTCCCCCTCGCACATAAACCCTTTTGCTAGTTCCGTCCACCGGACAGCAGGCCACGGGCGATGACCTGGGCCTGGATTTCGGCGGCACCCTCGAAGATGTTCAGGATGCGGGCGTCGCACAGGATGCGGCTGATCTGGTATTCCTCGGCATAGCCGTTGCCGCCGTGGATTTGTAGGGCGTTGTCGGCGTTGGACCACGCCACGCGGGCGCCCAACAGCTTGGCCATGCCGGCTTCGATGTCGCAGCGCTTGTCGCTGTCCTTCTGGCGGGCCGAGAAGTACGTCAACTGGCGGGCGATCATGGTTTCCACCGCCGCCCAGGCCACCTTGCAGGCGACGCGCGGGAATTTGTAGATGGGCTTGCCGAACTGGACGCGGTCCTTGGCGTATTGCAGGCCGATTTCCAAGGCGTTCTGTGCCACGCCCACCGCACGCGCGGCGGTCTGGATGCGGGCGGATTCGAAGGTTTCCATCAACTGCTTGAAGCCCTGGCCCTCGACCCCGCCCAACAGATTGGCGGTGGGCACGGTGAAGCCGTCGAAGCCCAGTTCGTATTCCTTCATGCCGCGATAGCCCAGCACCTTGATCTCGCCGCCGGTCATGCCGGGGGCGGGGAAGGCGTTGGTCTCGGTGCCGCGCGGCTTGGTCGCCAGCATCATGGACAGGCCGCGCCAATCCTTGGTGGTGGGATCTGTGCGCACCAGCAGGGTCATCAGATCGGACCGGCTGGCATGGGTGATCCAGGTCTTGTTGCCGGTGACCACGTAATTGTCGCCGTCAACCACCGCGCGGGTGCGCAAGCTGCCCAGGTCGGAACCGGTATTGGGTTCGGTGAACACTGCGGTGGGCAGAATCTCGCCGGTGGCGATCTTGGGCAGCCATTCCTGTTTCTGCTCTTCGGTGCCGCCCAGGCGGATCAGCTCGCCGGCGATTTCCGAGCGGGTACCTAGGGAGCCGACGCCGATATAGCCGCGCGACAATTCCTCGGTGACCACGCACATGGCGGTTTTGCCCATGCCCAGACCGCCATATTCTTCCGGCAGGGTCAGGCCGAACACGCCCATCTCGGCCACGGCATTGACCACCTCGATGGGGATCAGCACGTCTTTCAGATGCCATTCATGGGCGTAGGGAACCACTTTCTCTTCGACGAA
The DNA here is from genome assembly GCA_014380005.1 of Rhodospirillales bacterium. Classification (GTDB taxonomy): domain Bacteria; phylum Pseudomonadota; class Alphaproteobacteria; order Rhodospirillales; family Magnetospirillaceae; genus Magnetospirillum. The sequence continues at coordinate 3,093 of JACMKT010000025.1, read as the reverse complement.
GCGGTGGAACTGATCGCGGATCATGTCCAGGGTTTCGTCTTCCAGGCCCAGCTCACCGAAATGGTGGCCGTCCTCGATCAGCTCGGCGATGCGCACGCGCACGGCGGGGGCATTGCCGCATTTGCGCAAGGTGCTCAGGGCGTCCGAACGGAACTTGTGGCAGATGCCCGCATCCAGGCCCAAATCAACCGGACGGATGTACTCGCCCTGGCTCATGGGGATGCCGCCGAAAATCTGGGCGGAATATTCACCGAAGGCGGCTTGCACCATCAGCGCTTCCAGCTCGCCCAGCTTGCCCGAGGCCTCCAGCCGCTTGCCCCATTCCAGCATCTGGTCCAGCGCCGACACATAGGTGGTCAGCCAGGCATAGCCGTGGGCGGCTTCCTGATTGGCTTCGAACAGGGCGGAATCGATCTTGCCGTCCTTGGACACCAGGGCGGTCACGGAATCCTTGGCCGCACCATGCAGGCCGCGCAGGGTTTCAAGCGCGGTGGCGCAGGTGGCGAGCAGATCGGGCAGCAGCACGGAAATCATGGGGGAGTCCTTCATAGACCCCTCTCCCGCAAGCGGGAGAGGGTATCTTTAACAACGGCTTATTCGCCCTCGATGCAGTCTTCGATGGTGTAGCGGCCGGGCTTGAACGCCTGGACCAGCACGGCCATGTTGCCGGGCTTGTGCTGGTTCTTCAGCATCTTCATATGCGCGGCAGGGATTTCATCCCATGCGTAGCATTCCGACATGCACGGATCGATGCGGCGTTCGATCACCAACTGGTTGGCCTGAGACGCCTGCAGCAAATTGGCGAAGTGGCTGCCCTGAATGCGCTTCTGGCGCATCCACACGAAGCGGGCATCGAAGGTCAGGTTGAAGCCGGTGGTGCCGGCGCAGAACACGACCATGCCGCCGCGCTTGACCACGTTGCACGACACCGGGAAGGTGGCTTCGCCGGGATGTTCGAACACGAAATCCACGTCGTTGCCCTTGCCGGTCACGTCCCAGATGGCCTTGCCGAACTCGCGCACCTTTTTCATATAGGCGGCGAACACGCCCTGGTCGCCGTCCACGTCGGGCAACTGGCCCCAGCAGTCGAAGTCCTTGCGGTTGATGACGCCCTTGGCACCCAGGCCCAGGACGAAGTCGCGCTTGTCTTCTTCCGAGATGACGCCGATGGGGTTGGCGCCTGAGACGGCGATCAGCTGGATGGCCATGGAGCCCAGGCCGCCAGCGGCACCCCAGACCAGCACGTTATGGCCGGGACGCAGCACGTGCGGGCGATGGCCGAACAGCATGCGGTAGGCGGTCGCCAGGGTCAGGGTGTAGCAGGCGCTTTCTTCCCAGCTGAGATGCTTGGGGCGATGCATCAGCTGCTGGGCCTGAACCCGGGTGAATTGGGCGAATGAGCCGTCGGGGGTCTCGTAACCCCAGATACGCTGGGTCGGCGAGTTCATGGGGTCGCCGCCATTGCATTCTTCGTCGTCGCCGTCGGTCTGGTTGCAATGCACCACGACCTCGTCGCCGACCTTCCAGCGCTTCACCTTGGCGCCCACTTTCCACACGATGCCCGACGCGTCGGAACCGGCGATGTGGTAGGCGGCCTTGTGGTAGTCGAACGGCGAGATGGGCTTGCCCAGGGCCGCCCACACACCGTTGTAATTGACGCCCGCCGCCATGACCATGATCAGCACTTCGTGCGGATCGATCTCGGGGGTGTCCACCACTTCGACCAGCATGGCGGTGTCGGGATTGCCGTGACGCTCCTTGCGGATGCACCAGCCGTACATCTGTTTCGGTACGTGGCCCAGGGGCGGAATCTCACCGACCTCATAGAGATCCTTGATCACCTGACCTGGCAGGAGGTCGGCTGTCTTCGCCGCTTCGCTCATCCCGGTAACTCCTCGTTTCCGAAAATCAACCTGTTCGTTTTGGCGGGAATGACGAGATTCCCACCATGCTCGGGCGGCGCGCCGTCAGGGCGTCACCGACCTTCGCGTTGTAGCGTTTTGCGGCTTTCTTCGCAATGCACAAAATGATAGTTTGTTTCGTGAAGGCCGGATGTCGAGAAATTTTAGGTCGTAAGGCCCCGACTAGCCGGTTAGATGATGTCACAACGCGCCTTTTGAGAGGGTGACCCAATATGACGACCAACACCCCAGTTTCCCCCCGCGAGAAGCCGTGGCTGTTTCGCACCTATTCGGGTCACAGCTCGGCGGCGGAAAGCAACAAGCTGTACCGCAACAATTTGTCCAAGGGTCAGACCGGCCTGTCCATCGCCTTCGATCTGCCGACCCAGACCGGCTATGATTCGGACCATGCGCTGGCCCGTGGCGAAGTGGGCAAGGTGGGTGTGCCGGTTGGACATATTGGCGACATGATGACGCTCTTCGAGGGTATCCCCTTGGAGAAGATGAACACGTCCATGACCATCAACGCCCCGGCGCCGTGGCTGCTGTCGTTGTATATCGCCACCGCCGAGAAGCAGGGTGCGGCGCGGTCGTCGCTGAACGGCACCACGCAGAACGACATCATCAAGGAATATCTGTCGCGCGGGACCTATATCTTTGCGCCGCAGCCGTCCTTGAAGCTGACCAGCGACGTCATCGCCTTCACCTATCGCGAGGTTCCCAAGTGGAACCCCATGAATGTGTGCTCGTACCATCTGCAAGAAGCCGGTGCGACGCCCGAGCAGGAACTGGCCTACGCCCTGGCCACCGCCATCGCCGTGCTGGACAATGTGCGCCCCACCGTACCGGCGGAAGACTTCCCCCAGGTGGTCGGCCGCATCAGCTTCTTCGTCAATGCCGGCATCCGCTTCGTCACTGAACTCTGCAAGATGCGCGCGTTCACCTATCTGTGGGACGAGATCCTGCGCGAGCGCTACGGCATCACCGACGAAAAGCTGCGCCGCTTCCGCTATGGCGTTCAGGTCAACAGTCTGGGGCTGACCGAGCCGCAGCCGGAAAACAACGTCTACCGTATCCTGCTGGAAATGCTGGCGGTGACCCTGTCCAAGGACGCCCGTGCCCGCGCCGTTCAGTTGCCGGCGTGGAACGAAGCCCTGGGCCTGCCGCGCCCGTGGGATCAGCAATGGTCCCT
>JACMKT010000228.1 GCA_014380005.1 Rhodospirillales bacterium | reverse complement strand
GGGCGTGAACAGTTCCAGCAACACCGCGTGGGGCACCCGGCCATCAAGGATGACGGCGGCGTCCACGCCCTGTTCCACCGCGTCCAGGCAGGTTTCCACCTTGGGGATCATGCCGCCCGAGATGGTGCCGTCGGCAATGTAGCCCTTGGCCTGATGGGCAGTCATTTCCGGGATCAGATTGCCCGCCTTGTCCAACACGCCGGCCACGTCGGTCAGCATGAGCAGGCGACGCGCGCCGGTGGCGGCAGCGATGGCGCCGGCCACGGTGTCGGCGTTGATGTTGTAGGTCTCGCCGGCCCCGCCCATGCCCACGGGAGCAATCACCGGGATGATGTCGGATTCACGGAAGAAATCCAGGATGTGCGGGGTGATTTCCGCCGGCTCGCCGACGAAGCCCAGATCCAAAACCTTCTCGATGTTGGATTCCGGGTCCTTCTTGGTGCGGCGCAGTTTGCGGGCACGGATCAGATGGCCGTCCTTGCCCGACAGGCCCACGGCGAAGCCGCCGGCTTCGTTGATGGCCGACACGATCTGCTTGTTGATCTTGCCCGACAGGATCATCTCGACCACTTCCACCGTGGCCTGATCGGTGAAGCGCAGACCGTCCACGCGGGGCGTGTTGATGCCCAGACGCTTGAGCATCTCGTCGATCTGCGGGCCGCCGCCATGGACCACCACCGGATTGATGCCGACCTGCTTCAACAGCACGATGTCGCGGGCGAACAGCCGAGCCAGCTCGTCGGATTCCATGGCGTGGCCGCCGAACTTGATCACCAGGGTCTCGTCCGAGAACTGGCGCATGAAGGGCAGCGCCTCGGACAGGGTCTTGGCGCGGTCAAGCCAGGAAGCGCGGTCTTGCTGCGTGTCGCTCATGGAGACTACTCCGGGTTGGCCAATTGCAGAATTTCGGCACGCAGCTCGGGGATGCCGATGCCCTTTTCCGAGCTGGTGAGAATCAGGATCGGGTGAGCCGCCACATGGGTCTTGATCTCGTCCAAGGTGCGGATTTGCACCTCGGCCAGTTCCGTGGCGTTCAGCTTGTCGATCTTGGTCAGGACCACCTGATAGATGACGGCGGCCTTGTCCAGCATGGTCATCATCTCGCGGTCCACGTCCTTGAGGCCGTGGCGCGAATCCACCAGCATCATGCAGCGGCGCAGGGTGGGGCGGCCCTTGAGATAGCCGTTCACCAGCCGCTTCCAGGCGTCCACCTTGTCCTTGGGCGCCTTGGCGAAGCCGTAGCCGGGCATGTCCACCACGATCAGCCGGCTGGAAACGTCGAAATAGTTCAGTTCCTGGGTGCGGCCCGGCGTGTTGGACGTGCGCGCCACCGTGGACCGCCCGCACAGGGCGTTGATCAGCGACGACTTGCCCACATTGGAGCGGCCGGCGAAGGCCACTTCAGGCATACCGATCTCGGGCAAACCGTCCAGCGCGGCAACGCCACGCAGGAAGGTCACCTCGCGGGCGAATAACAGGCGGCCGGCCTCCAGCAGGGCGGCCGCCTCGTCTTCAGGGTTTTCGCTCAGGACTTGGCCCCCGCTTTACGCATGATCACCCATTGCTGCAGGATCGACAGCGTGTTGCTCCAGGCCCAATAGATCACCAGACCGGCGGCAAAGCTACCCAGCAGGAAGGTGAACACGATGGGCAGGAAGCTCATCATCTTGGCCTGGACCGGGTCGGTCGGCTGCGGGTTCAGCTTCTGCTGCAGCCACATGGTCACGCCCATGATCAACGGCCAGACGCCGAGATGCATGAAGGACGGCAGCCCATTAACGGCATCCCACGGGATCAGGCCGAACAGATTGAAGATGGTGGTCGGATCGGCCGCCGACAGATCGTGAACCCAGCCGTAGAAGGGCGCGTGCCGCATTTCGATGGCGACGAACAGCACCTTGTACAGGGCGAAGAACACCGGGATCTGAACCAGCATGGGCAGGCAGCCCGAGACCGGGTTGACCTTCTCACTCTTGTACAGCGCCATCATCTCCTGCTGGAGACGCATCTTGTCCTCGGCGAAGCGCTCCTGCAGGACCTTCATCTGGGGCTGCAGGTTCTTCATCTTGGACATGGAGACGTAGGACTTGTTGGCCAGCGGGAACATGGCCGCCTTGATCAGCACGGTCAGCGCCAGAATGGCCAGACCCATATTGCCGAGCGCGGTGTTCAGCATCTGCAACAGGTAGAAGAACGGCTTGGTCAGGAAGTAGAACCAGCCGAAATCGATGGCCAGATCGAAGCGCGAGATGCCGAACTTTTCCGAATAGGCATCCAGCAGCTTGACCTGCTTGGCGCCGGCGAACATGTGGAAGCCGGATTCGGCGGCGGCGTTGGGCGCCACCGTGACCGGACCGCCGGTGAAGTCCACCTGATAGCGCTCCACATTGCCCTGGGCCTGATAGACGAAGCGTCCGGTCAGATCGGCCTGCTGGTCGGGCACCAAAGCGGTCAGCCAGTACTTGTCGGTGATGCCGGCCCATCCGCCCTTGGTCTTCTCGCGGATGCTGCCTTCCTTCTTGAGGTCGTCATACTTGGTTTCCTTCAGCGTGCCGTCGAACACGCCCAAGGGGCCCTCATGCAGGATGTACATGCCCTCGGTCTTCGGCGTGCCGGTGCGCGACACCAAACCATAGGGATGCAGGGTCACCGGCTTGGTGCCGTAATTCTCCACCCGCTGGTCCACCGAGAACATGTAGTTCTCGTCCACCGAATAGGTGCGGACGAAGCGCAGGCCGTCGCCATTGTCCCACGACAGCACGACCTTGCCGCCGGCGGCCAGCTCCGTGGTGCCCGGAGCCGGGGTCCACACGCTGTCGGCGCCGGGGGTCTTGGCAACGCCATCAGCGGGCACCCAGCCGAATTCGGCGTAATAGGGGTGGGGCGCGCCAGCCGGCGACAGCAGCACGATTTCCGGGCTGGTGGGGTCGGTGGTCTCGCGGTACTCCACCAGGGTCAGATCGTCCAGGCGGGCACCCATCAAGGCGATGGAGCCGTGCAGCTTGCCCGTGCGCACCGGAATGCGGCGGCTGCCGTCCAAAGCGGCAGAGCGGGTTTCCGCAGGGGTGGGCAGCGCCTTGGCCATGGGCGCGGTGCCGTTCATGGCACCGGGGACCGGCACCGGCGGCGCGCCGGCGGTCTGTTCGGTGGCGGGCACCACCATTTGTTGCTTGGGGAACAGCCACTGGAACCCGACCAGGATCAGGACCGAGAGGACGATGACGAGAATGAGATTGCGCTGTTCGTTCATGACATCCTAATCCGGGTGCCGAGACGGCGCTTCGCCGCATACGGCCTTGGTCTTCAATTCGGGACCCATTGACTCAGGGACTGGGTCATAGCCCCCGTCGTTCCAGGGATGGCAGCGGCACACCCGCCTTGCCGCCAGCCAGCCACCTTTCGCCGCACCATGCTTGGCCACCGCCTCCATGGCGTAGGCCGAACAGGACGGCATGAAACGGCAGCTCGCCGGCAGTATGGGCGAAACCAGCAGCTGATAGCCGCGGATCAATCCGCGCAGCAGCACGCCGGCCGGGCTCATGTGCCATCTCCCGTCAAAAAATCATTCGTCGGATTTGAGACCGCCGACACGTTTTAACGCGGTTCGCAAATCCTGCAAGAGAAGAGAATATGGCCGTACCACCGTTTCCTGACGGCCGATGACCACATAATCCAAACCGCCGCGCGCGGATTCAGGAAAAACCTCGTCCACGGCGGCCTTCAGCCGGCGCTTGGCGCGATTGCGCGCCACCGCATTGCCGACTTTTTTCGAGCAGGTGAAACCGACGCGAATAGCATCGGAGCTCAAACGCTGCCCGGCGGCGTCGCCGCCATCGAAACGCTGAAAGCCGACGCTTGCGGCGCCGGCTGTCATAGTGGCGTCACCGTCCCCTGGAACAGGGGCCGGTGCGGCCTGCAGGATTAGTCCGGGGGTCGCCCATTTGCGCCTTAGCCCGGCAACGCGGAGGAAATCCGCGCGCTTCTTAAGCCGTGCCAGCGACGAGGGCATACCCGACCGAACTAGGCCGAGAGGCGCTTGCGGCCCTTGGAGCGGCGATTGGCGATGACCTTGCGGCCGCCAACAGTGGCCATGCGCGAACGGAAGCCGTGGCGGCGGGCGCGGACGAGCTTGGAGGGCTGATAGGTACGCTTCACGACGGGTACTCCGGGATTAGTGGACCGTGGTCCGAAAACCGAGGTCTAAAATGAGAGCGGTGCTTATAAGCCGACTCCAACCACAGAGTCAAATGATTGAAGTGACCTGGGAAGACCCCGGGTGCCACGGGCCTGCGCCTGCGCTATCTTGGGGATCGGACTAATGGAGACCACGATGCCCTGGGACCCCACGCTGTATTCCGCTTTCGCTCAGCCGCGCCTGCGTCCGGCCCTGGATTTAATGGCCCGCATCGATAACGAGACTCCCCATCAGGTGGTGGATCTGGGCTGCGGCACCGGCAACGTCACCCGCATCCTGGCCGAGCGCTGGCATGACGCCACCGTCATTGGCGTGGATTCCTCGCCGGAAATGCTGGCTGCCGCCAGCGACCAGCCCTCGCGCATCCGCTGGGTGCACAGCGACGTGACCCAGTGGAAGCCCGAGCGTCCGGTGGACGTGCTGTTCTCCAACGCCGCCCTGCACTGGCTGGACGGCCACGCCACCCTGTTCCCCTATCTGCTGGCCCAACTGGCGCCGGGCGGCACCATGGCGGTGCAGTTGCCCCACAACCACTATGCCGCCAGCCACGCGGTCATGGCCGAGACCGTGGAGGCCGGACCGTGGGCGGCACGCCTGCGTCCGCTGGCGCGCCGCTTCCCGGTGGAAGATTTGGACTTCTATTATGATGTGCTGGCCCCGCTGACGGCGTCGCTCGATCTGTGGGAGACCGAGTATTTGCACGTGCTGGACGGCGACAACCCGGTGGTGAAATGGACCATGGGAACCGCCATGCGCCCGCTGATGGACGCCCTGGAGGAACCGGAACGCGGCGAGTTCCTGGCGGAATACAGCCGCCGCATCGCCGAATCCTACCCGCGCCGCGCCGACGGCAAGACGCTGTTCCCGTTCCGCCGCCTGTTCATGGTGGCCCGCGCACGCTAGGGGGGGCGGGCAGCGAAAGCACCTCGCCGCCGCACCTCCGACGTCATGCCCACGGCTGTCCGGTTTAATTTTCGGCTTCGGCTGGAAGGGCAGGGGCAGCGTGCCTTTGCGACCCCAGCCATCACTTTGGACACGGTTAATTCACCACAGAGACACAGAGGCACAGAGATACTTTGCCAGATGGAGCCCGAATCGGGTCCCGCCTGACGGGTATCTCTGTGCCTCTGTGTCTCTGTGGTTAACCTAAGGGCGCTTGTTAAAGTGTAAGTGCCTGAAGGAGAAGCTTATTCTGTATCATGCATAGGAATGTTGGACACGAATGAACACGAATAAGAACGAATTCTAGGCGCACCGCCGGATTCGCCTGCTCTGACCCATTCGTTTTCATTCGTGTTCATTCGTGTCCCATTTCAAAGCGGCAGCCGCTCCCCCTGCCGTTACAGCAAGCGCGTTAAATTTAAACCGGACAGCCGTGGGTCAAGCCCGGCCATGCCGAGGGAGTGGGATGGCTGACCGGCTAAAGCCGGTTCTTGGCCCGGCGGATGAACAGGATCACCCCGGGCCAATAATGGAACACCTTCTTGTCGTCGCGGACCCGGGTGCGGGCGCGGATGCGCGGGGTGCTCCAGGCCAGCAGATCGGGCTGGATGGGCAGCATGCGCAAGGTGTCCAGGGTACGATCGACGAATTCGCCGATGCCGACCCGGTTGGAAATCTTCAAGGTGAAGAAGACGGCGCCGGCGCGGAAATCGGCATCATTGCCGTCCATGGCGTCGTTATTAGCCCGTTTGACCACCTTGATCATGGAATCCACCGAGGTCTCGGGGGTCACCCAGGCCTGCTTGGCCTCGATGCCGACGCTGGATTTGGCCGTGGGACTGTAGACGTACAGATCGGCGCGCCCCTTACGCACCCCGCCGCCGTCGTTCTTTTCGGTCTGATATTCTTCGAGCGCCGTGCACCCCGCCGACCATGCCGCGGCGGTCAATGTGCCGACATTCGCTCTTTCCGTGTAAAAGTATGGAACATCTTCGGGATGGACCTCGCAATATTCCTCGATGAAATTCCCCCAGCGCCGGAGCGTCGGCTGTAACCATTCCAGATAATTCTGCCCCGACACCAACTCACAGTGATGCGCCATGCTTGTCCCCCTTGTTGAAGGGGCAAGCATAGCTACTCACGCGGGTATTTCAAAAACTATGCTTAATCTAGTTGTAGGACCAGCGCCTTGAGATAGGCGCTTTCCGGCAACATGGGATGAACCGGGTGATCGGAAGCGGCGCCCGACGAGCGCAGGATGCGGCCCGAACGGCCGGCCAATTGCAGGCCGTGGGCAATCTCCTCGGCGAACATCTCCACCGGCATGTGGTGGGAGCACGAGGCGCAGAACAGGAAGCCGCCCGGCTCCACCAACGGCGCCGCCAGCCGGGCCATCTTGCGGTAGCCCTTGGCGCCGGCATGCAAATCCTTCTTGGATTTCACGAAGGCGGGCGGGTCGACGATGACCACGCCGAAGCGTTCGCCGGCGGCATCCAGACGGGCCATCTCGGCATAGGCCTCGGCCCGCACCAGAGACACCTGCACGCCGTTCAGCTTGGCAGCCCCCTCGGCCAAGGCCAGCGACGTCTCGGACCGGTCCACGGCGGTGACCGAAACCGCCCCGGCCAAGGCCGCCTGCACGGCGAAGCCGCCGGCATAGGTATAGACGTCCAGCACCTTGCGGCCCTGGGCCAGCTTGGCCATGAAGGCGCGGTTGTCGCGCTGGTCATAGAACCAGCCGGTCTTCTGGCCCTCGGCCAGATCGGCCAGGAAGCGGGCGCCGTTTTCCACCAACTCCACCGGGCCGGTCAGTTCGCCCACCGCCACGCGGTGCTCCAGGGGCAGACCTTCCAGGGCGCGCACCGGGCTGTCATTGCGCAGCACCACCACGCGGGACTTGAGCGCCAGTTCCAACGCCTCCAGCAGCACCGGAGTCAGACGCTCCATGCCGGCGGTGTTGATTTGGACGGTGACCACGTCGCCGAAGCGGTCGACGATCAGGCCGGGCAGGCCATCGGCCTCGGAATGGATCAGACGGTAATAAGGAGCGCCGAACAAGGTGTCGCGCAAGGCGGCCGCACGGGTCAGGCGCCCGGCCAGGAAGGCGGCGTCGATGATGTCCGTGGGGCGGCGCGACAGCACGCGGGCGGCGATCAGCGAATGGGGATTGAAGGTCGCCACGCCCAGCTTTTCATCGCCGGCATCCACCAGGGTGACCAGACTGCCGGGCGGCAGGGCCTTGGTCTCGGGCGTCATGTCGATCTCGTTGGAGAACGCCCAAGGGTGGCCCGAACGGAAGCGGCGGGCGCGCCCCTTGGTGAAGCGGATTTCGGGACGGGTGGCGGCGTCGTCGGGGAGGGTATTGGTCATACGGCCAACCATAATGGAGGGGCGGCCCGGGGACAATCGTCTGCTCATCGGGAAAATGGTCAGGTCGATACCCACCCGAAAGGGGTGTTTCCACGCAAGAAAATACCGCAACCCGGTGGGATAACAGTAAATTTTTCCAATTTTGATATGGATCAATGGCCGAGGGTGCGCATGCCGTCATAGTGCGCCAACTCGGAGCAAAGTCCCTCCCGGCTGGAATCGGCTTTCGGGGGCATGCATTGCCATGGATTCCAGAAGGGCGTTCCGAGCTGACCCTTTCCCGGTCGAAACAGGAGTTCGGCATGAGCACCAACACCGACGCCACGCCCTATTGCGAAGACGTGGTGAAGAAATTCGTCCTCGCGGCGATATTCTGGGGTGTGGTTGGCTTCCTGGCTGGCGATTTCATCGCCTGGCAG
>JACMKT010000227.1 GCA_014380005.1 Rhodospirillales bacterium | reverse complement strand
CGGCGCTGGAGGCCGAGGAAGAGCGCACCTTCGTATCGCTGCTGATGATCGACATCGTCTTCTTCTAGCAGTTCAACGACAGCCACGGCCACATGCTGGGCGACCAAGTGCTGAAGCTGGTGGCCCGCACCATCTCGGACAGCGTCAAGGGCAAGGATACGGCGGCCCGCTATGGCGGCGAGGAATTCGCCATCATCCTGCCCCAGACCCGGCTGAAGGACGCCGTGGCGGTGGCGGAAGACATCCGCCGTCTGGTCGCCAGCCGCAAGGTGCTGAACCGCCGCACCGGCCAAGTGCTGGGTCAGGTCACCCTGTCGGCGGGCGTGGCCGAATACGAATTCGGCGAGACCCTGGGCGCCTTCCTGCACCGTGCCGACGAAGCGCTGTACCTGTCCAAGCGCCAGGGCCGCAACCGGGTGATGAGCCAGGAAGATTTGAACAGCGGTAGCCATCTTGGTTTCGAGGAAAGCTAAGCTTGCCAAATTTCGTCGCCATCGATTTCGAAACCGCCGATAACGGCGCCGACAGCGCCTGCGCGGTCGCCTTGGTGGTGGTTAAGGGCGGCACGGTGCAAGGCACCATCTCGCGCCTGATCCGCCCGCCGCGGCGGCGCATGATGTTCACCCATATCCACGGCATCACCTGGGACGACGTGGCCGACCAGCCCGATTTCGCCGGGGTGTGGCCCGATCTGGTGGATGCCTTGGCCGGCGCCGACTTCCTGGCCGCCCACAACGCCCCCTTCGACCGCCGCGTGCTGGATGGCTGCTGCACGGCCTATGGCCTGCCCGCGCCGAAAAAGCAGTTCCTGTGCACCGTCCAATTGGCCCGCGACGTATGGAACCTGCGCCCGACCAAACTGCCCGACGTGTGCGGGTTTTTGGGACTACAGCTCAATCACCACGACGCCCTGTCGGATTCCCAGGCCTGCGCCAACATCGTGCTGGCGGCGGTGAAGCAGGGGTATGATCTGCGCCGGCGGGTGCGGGTTTAAGAAGCAAGAATCAATGACACGGATGGACACAGATCCCCGCTACGCGGGACACGGATAAAAATCCATCCGTGTTTATCCGTGTCCATCCGTGTCACCCAACCCTATGTCTTGCTAAATCGCCTCCACCAACCGCGCCAGCCGGCCACCGGTTTCGTAATCCACGATGCCGTCCACCCGGTCGGGGCGGAAATGGCGTTGGAAGGCGGCGACGGCGGCTTCCGGTGCGGTGACGTCGTAGCCGTATTGGCTCAGCAGGGCCAGCACCTGTTCCGGCGGCAGATCGGCCCGTTCGGTGCCGTCGAACGGCCACAGGCCGATGCCATAGCTTTTCAGCCGCGCCCACGGGAACAGCTCGCCCGGGTCCTGTTTGCGGGTCGGTGCGATGTCGGCATGGCCGACCACGTTGCGCGGGCTGATGGAATGGCGCAACAGCACACCCAGACACAGGCGGATGACCGCGTCCATCTGTACGGCGGGAAAGGCGCGGTAGCCGAATTCGTGACCGGGATTGACGATCTCGATGCCGATGGAGCGCGAGTTGATATCGGTCTCGCCGCGCCAATGGGACAGCCCCGCATGCCACGCGCGCTCGCTTTCCGGCACTAGGGAGAACACCGTGCCGTCTTCCTCCACCAAATAATGGGCGGACACTTTGGCGATGGGATCGGTCAGCCGGGCCAGGGCCTCGGGACCGCTTTGCATGCCGGTGTAATGCAGCACCAGCATGTCCACCCCGCCCCCGCGCCGAGGCTCGGAATTGGGCGAGAGGTGATGGATGATGGGCGCTCTCGGCGTCATGCTCCCGGCTCCGGTTCGTCTTTGGGCGGCTGGACGCCGCCGATCAATTGCACCACCGCCACACCGGCGATGGTGATGGCGCCACCCACCAGCTTGTGCCAGCTGAGCGGCTCGCCCAGCAGCAGCACTCCGCTGGCGACGCCGACCACCGGCCCCAACAAGGTGATGGGAACGATTTGGTTCATGGAATGGCGCGCGAGCAGACGATACCACAAGCTGTAGGCCACCAGCGAAGACGCGATGATGGTGTAGCCCAACGCCGCCAGAATGCGCCAATCGTCCAGGGCGGCAATCATTGCGTCACCCTGGCCGGTTTCCGTGCCCAGGGACAGCACCAGCAGCATGGGCGCGGCGAACAGCGCCATCCAGCCGTTCAGGACCAGCGGGCGGATGGCGCCCAGGCGTTTGACCTGAACGTTGCTGGCGGCCCAGGCCAGCATGGCGATGACCGCCAATACCAGGGGCAAGGCATGGGGCAGACTGGGCTCGCCCGCCAGCAAAGCCACGCCGCCGAAGGCCATGACCATGCCCAAGGCTCGCGCGGGGCTCAGCTTCTCACCGAAGGCCAGCCATGCCAGCAACGCGCTGAACGGCGTGCCCAATTGGGTGACGATGGCGGTGGTGGCGGCGTCCATGCCCGAAAGGCCGACGAAGAGCAGGCCGAAATGACCGCAGCCCAGTACCAGGGCAATGCCGGCGATGCCAACAAGCTGGTCCCGGCGCGGACGGAAGAACGGCGCCAAGCACAGGGCGACACCGGCGAAGCGCACCGAGGTCAGCAGGAAGGGCGGCATGACCTGCAAAGCGGTTTTCACCGCCACGAAGTTCAGGCCCCACAGGGTGACCACGAGCAGGGCGGCGAGCACGTCGCGGGCGTTCATGAAGTAGCTTCACCACAAAGGCACAAAGGACACGAAGGAAGCACAATGCCTTTGTGCTCTTTGTGTCTTTGTGGTGAGCAATTCACCGCCCCAATTCCTCGCGTAACGCTTCCAGCTCCAGCCAGCGTTCCTCCGCCGCTTCCAGCTCGGCGCGGGCAACGTCCACCCGGGCGGCGGATTTGTCGAAGCGGGCGCGGTCGCGGGTGTAAAGCTGGGAATCGGCCAGATCAGTCTCCAGCTTGGCAATTTCCAGGGCCAGCTTGTCCATGCGGCCGGGCAATTCCTCCAACTCGCGGCCGTCTTTGTAGGACAGCTTGGTGGCGGTCTTGGTCCGGGCCTGCTCAGCCGATTTGGCTTTCACCTCGGCCTTGGGCTCGTCCTTGCGCGGGCGCTGGTTCAGGTAATCGGTGTAGCCGCCCACATATTCGTTGATCACGCCATCGCCCTCGACGGCGATGACGCTGGTGACCAGACGGTCGAGGAAGTCGCGGTCGTGGCTAACCACCAGCAGGGTGCCCTCGTAATCGGCCAGAACCTCTTCCAGCAGATCGAGAGTATCCATATCCAGATCGTTGGTGGGTTCGTCCAGGATCAGCAGATTGCTGGGCTTTGCCAGCAGCTTTGCCAGCAGCAGGCGATTGCGCTCGCCGCCCGACAACGCGCGGACCGGAGTGCGCGCCTGGGCTTCCTGGAACAGGAAATCCTTCATATAGCCGACCACGTGCTGGGGCCGTCCGCGCACCCACACATTGTCGCCCCGGCCATCGGTCAGGGTGTCCCAGATGGTGAGGTTCGGGTCCAGGCGGTCGCGGCGCTGGTCGAAATAGGCGGGCTCCAGATTGGTGCCCAGGCGGATGACGCCGCCATCGGGGGCCAGATCGCCGGTCAGCATGCGCAGCAAGGTGGTCTTGCCGGCGCCGTTGGGACCGATCAGGCCGATGCGGTCACCGCGCATGATGCGGGTAGAGAACCCATCCGCCAGCACTTTGTCGCCATAGCCCTTGCACACGTTCTCGGCGTCGATGACCAAGCGGCCCGACATATCGCCGGCTTCAGCGGCCAGCTTGGTCTGGCGGTCGTGATCCTGCTTGGAGGTGAAGCGCTGCGCTCGGTCAGTACGCAGCACGTCCAGCGCCCGGCGCCGGCCCATGTTGCGCTTGCGCCGGGCGGTGACGCCACGGGCCAGCCAATGCATCTCGCGCCGCAGCAGATTGTCCATGCGGTCAAGCTCGGCTTCCTCGGCGGCGTAGGTCTCTTCCTGCCAATTGGCGAAGCCGGAGAACCCGAATTCCGCGCGCCGCACCACGCCGCGCTCCAGCCACAGAGTCTGACGCGAGACGTTGTCCAGGAAACGGCGGTCATGGCTGATCACCACCAGGGCACCCTGATAGGCCTTCAGCCAGTCTTCCAGCCACAGGATGGTGGGCAGATCCAGATGGTTGGTGGGCTCGTCCAGCAGCAGGGCGTCGGGGTTGCCCACCAGGGCGCGGGCCAAGGCGGCACGGCGGCCCTCGCCACCGGACAATTGAGTCGGGCTGCGGCTGCCGTCAATGCCCAGGGCGTCCATGACCGCATCGACGCGATAGGTCTGGTCGCGTTCATCCTCGGCCAAGCCCAGGGTGACGTAATCGGCGATGGTGGCACAGTCCAGCACCGGGTCCTGGGGCAGATAGGCGATGCGGGCGCCGGGCTGAACGAAGCGCTCGCCGGAATCCGAAAGGATATCGCCGGCGAAGACCTTCAACAGGGTGGACTTGCCCGAGCCATTGCGGCCAACCAGACAGGTCTTGTCGCCACGGGAAACCCAGGTGGTGACGCCCTCGAACAGGGGGGTGCCGCCGAAGGTGAGACGAACGTCGCGAAGCGACAGCAGGGGAGGAGAAGCCATGGGACTTCACCTACACCGGACAAGGCAAGCGATCAAGCTACTCGCGGTTCCGGGCGCCGCATTCGTCCACCCGCTTGCCCAACTGACCGCAGATTTTGCCGCGTTCGGCCTCGGTGGCGGCAAGGCCGTACAGGCGGACCCATTGGCCCTTCTTGCCCAGATCGACGTTTTGGGTCACCGGCTGCTGCTTGGCCAGAATGGGCGAGGCCTTCGCCAAGGTCTTGAAGCCTTTCTTGGCCGCCGCCTCGGTCTTGTACGACGCCAGATAGACCAGGGTGCGCGCATCGGGCTTGGCGGCGACGGGGGGCGGGGCCGGCTGGGTCATGTTGTGGGCACCCATGCCCATGGGGACAGGCGCCGGTTCGGGCTTCGCCATTTCCACCGGCTTGGGCAGGTCCTTTTCCAGCTTCAGCACCCAGGCATTGATCCGGGTCAGCCAAGAACCGTCGGGCAATGCCACGAAGGTGCCGAAGGGCTGGCCGTCGCAGGTAACGGTCAAGACCTTGCGCGGCTCGGAACCCTGGGCTGCCTGGGGCTGCGCCGGGTTGTCCAACGCAGTGGCAGCGGCGGCCATGCTTTCACGGTAGGCGGGGGCCTTGCACAGGCGGCCGGCGGCATCGACGATTCGAAGCTGGTCCAGGGTCACCACTTGGCCCAGATAGGGCGAGGTCACCACGCCCACGGATTCGGCGGCGTAATCCTGCGCCACTATCCAATCGCCGCCCGGCGCCTCGGCCGCCACACCCGGCTGGGCGGTCAAGACCGGCATGTCCGCTTCGGAGGCACAGGCGGACAGGGCAAGCACGGACACAATGGCAAGACGCTTCATGGCGAACCCCTCAGGATGACTTACGCACTTTATGCCGGAAGCGCCTAGTCCACAACCGGTAGGCTTGGGCCATGGTCCTATGCCCCTGCCCGATGGGGCAGAGGCCGTTCGGCTAAATTGACCCCACCGCCCATTGGGCGATGATGGCGCTCGCAAACGGCCAGGGAGATTTGGCATGTATGCCTGCTCCCAAAGCGAAGGGGCACGGATGGACGAGGGCGGTCGGGCCGACCAACAAAACAAAAAACAGCGGCCCTAAATAAGAAGAAGATAAAAGAACAAGAACAAAACCCCGCTGGCCGGCTCCGCCGCCGGCCCTTCCGTGCCCCTCCTCCTCGGGAGGGAATGTCCGCCAAGACACATTGCCCCTCCCGGTTCATCTGGGAGGGGCTTTTTGTGTCTGGACTGCGCCATTAAAGAAGGATTTCACCACGAAGGAAGAGAAGGGCACGAAGACAGCATGTTTGTGAGTTGGCTTCGCGTACTTCCCGTCCTTCGTGGTGAAACAAACTGAAGAGTTTAGTGACACGGATGGATTCTTATCCGTGTCCCGCGCAGCGGGGATCCGTGTCCATCCGTGTCACTAAACTCTTCAGTTTGTTTCACCACGAAGGACGGGAAGTACGCGAAGCCAACTCACAAACATGCTGGCTTCGCGCTCTTCTCTTCCTTCGTGGTGAAATCCTTATTTAAATGTGTGGCATAGGCAGTTTTCAGCATCTGCCCTGCCATAAAAGAAGACACACAGGGTTCTAGCAAGAAGTAATAATGACACGGATGGACACGGATCCCCGCTGCGCGGGACACGGATAAGAATCCATCCGTG
>JACMKT010000226.1 GCA_014380005.1 Rhodospirillales bacterium | reverse complement strand
GCACCATGCTCGGCGGCTTCAACATCAAGCCGCTGATCGACGTGCTGGGCGATGCCACGGTTGGTTCCGTCGCCGCCGAGGGTCTGAAGAAGACCCTGCTGGTGTTCGACTATTTCCACGACGTCAAGGCCCTGGCCGATGGCGGCAACGCCAACGCCAAGGCGGTGCTGCAGTCCTGGGCCGATGCCGAGTGGTTCACCTCGCGTCCCGCCGTGCCGGAAAGCCTGACCGTGACCATCTTCAAGGTCACCGGCGAGACCAACACCGACGATCTGTCCCCGGCCCCTGACGCCTGGAGCCGCCCCGACATCCCGCTGCATGCCCTGGCCATGCTGAAGAACCCGCGCCCCGGCATCGAAGCCGACGAAGCCGGCGCCCGTGGCCCGCTGAAGCAGCTGGCCGCTTTGTCCGCCAAGGGCAATCTGGTCGCCTATGTGGGTGACGTGGTCGGTACTGGCTCGTCGCGCAAATCGGCCACCAATTCCGTGCTGTGGTTCACCGGCGAAGACATTCCGTTCGTGCCGAACAAGCGTTTCGGCGGCGTCTGCCTGGGCACCAAGATCGCCCCCATCTTCTACAACACCATGGAAGATGCCGGCGCCCTGCCCATCGAGCTGGACGTCAACCAGATGAACATGGGCGATGTGGTCGAGCTGCGTCCCTATGACGGCAAGGCGCTGAAGGACGGCAAGGTCATCAGCGAGTTCACCGTCAAATCCGACGTGATCTTCGACGAAGTGCGCGCCGGTGGCCGCATTCCGCTGATCATCGGCCGTGGCCTGACCGCCCGTGCCCGCGAGGCCCTGGGTCTGGCCCCCTCCACCCTGTTCCGCCTGCCGACCAACCCGGCGTCTTCGACCAAGGGTTTCTCGCTGGCGCAGAAGATGGTTGGCCGCGCCTGTGGTCTGCCCGAAGGTCAGGGCGTCCGCCCCGGCACCTATTGCGAGCCCAAGATGACCACCGTGGGGTCCCAGGACACCACCGGCCCCATGACCCGCGACGAGCTGAAGGATCTGGCTTGCCTGGGCTTCTCCGCCGATCTGGTCATGCAGTCCTTCTGCCACACCGCTGCGTACCCCAAGCTGGTGGACGTCAAGACCCACAAGGAATTGCCGGGCTTCATCTCCACCCGTGGCGGTGTCGCCCTGCGTCCCGGTGACGGCGTCATTCACTCCTGGCTGAACCGTCTGCTGCTGCCCGACACGGTCGGCACCGGCGGCGATTCCCACACCCGCTTCCCCATCGGTATCTCGTTCCCCGCCGGCTCGGGCTTGGTGGCCTTCGCCGCCGCCACCGGCGTCATGCCGCTGGACATGCCGGAATCCGTGCTGGTGCGCTTCAAGGGCGAGTTGCAGCCCGGTGTGACCCTGCGTGATCTGGTCAATGCCATTCCGCTGTACGCCATCCGCTCGGGCCTGCTGACGGTGGAAAAGAAGGGCAAGAAGAACGTCTTCTCCGGCCGCATTCTGGAGATCGAGGGTCTGCCCGACCTGAAGGTCGAACAGGCCTTCGAGCTGTCCGACGCCGCCGCCGAGCGTTCGGCTGCCGCCTGCTCGGTCCGCCTGGATAAGGCGCCGATCATCGAGTACATGACCTCGAATATCACCTTGATGAAGTGGATGATCGCCAACGGTTATGAGGACGCCCGCACCCTGGGCCGCCGCATCAAGGCCATGGAAGCCTGGATCGCCAAGCCCGAATTGCTGCAGCCCGATGCCGATGCCGAATACGCCACGATCATCGAGATCGATCTGGCCGACATCAAGGAGCCCATCGTCGCCTGCCCGAACGATCCGGACGACGTGAAGCTGCTGTCTGAAGTGTCCGGCGTGCAGATCGACGAAGTGTTCATCGGTTCGTGCATGACCAATATCGGCCACTTCCGCGCCGCCGCCAAGGTGCTGGACGGCAAGTCCGATATCCCGACCCGCCTGTGGATCGCGCCCCCGACCAAGATGGACGCCGCCGTCCTGAACGAGGAAGGCTACTACTCCATCCTCGGCAAGTCGGGCGCCCGCATGGAAATGCCCGGCTGTTCCCTGTGCATGGGCAATCAGGCCCAGGTGCGCAAGGGCTCGACCGCCATGTCCACCTCGACCCGTAACTTCCCCAACCGCTTGGGCATCGACACCCAGGTCTATCTCGGTTCCGCCGAGCTGGCCGCCGTCTGCGCCCTCATGGGCAAGATCCCCACCGTGGCCGAGTATCTGGATCAGGTCAGCGGGCTGAAGGCCAAGGCTGACGACATTTACCGTTACATGAACTTCGATCAGATCGCGTCGTTCCGCGAGCTGGCCGATACCGTGACGGTCTAAGCGTTAAATAAGAAAAGTGCCTCGACTCACCCCCGCCGGGCAACCGGCGGGGGTTTTTCTTTGTGGGGTGGGGGCGTTTGTCACACATACGGGGCTGCCGCCCCGGCCCCGCTTGGAGGTGAACCTCCAAACCGCCCTTTCTTTTGTTTATGCCGTGTCCACCCCCACGGCCGTCACCCCGGACTTGATCCGGGGTCCATGGTGGCCGCCAAAAAGAAAGCAATTGAACCACAGAGACACAGAGGCACAGAGATATCTGCCAGACATAAACACGGTGGGGGTTCCCCCCTCAGCCAGCCAGAAGCGGTCCCAGCCAGGGTTCCCGGAAATCCGGGATGGCCCTTTCTCTGGCTATTTCGACCGCAGCAATTGGTCGAGAACCTCCTGGGCCAGGGCCTGAACCTCCGGCGGCGCAGCGGCCACCGAATCGGCATCGCCCAAGGCTGCCGCATGCAAGGCCAGGGAGAATGGCTGGAGGAAGTCGGCAAACTGACTCTCCTCCATCAGGTCCCGCAATGCCTTGCCCAGGCCGATCTCGTGACATTCACGGGCTTGTTCCATTAGGCGGAAGAAGGCCCAGCGATCTCCTGCACTGGCGATTTGGGCTAGGCTATCAAGGGCTTGCAAGGCCAAATCATGGTTACCCAGCCAAAGATGCGATTGCAGCAGCAAGCCAGCCAAATTGGTGATATCCGCAGTTGAGTCTATTTCCGTCTGCGCTAGTTCGGCGGAGTACCGATAAGATTCTGTCGCTTCCTTTCGGCGCCCGGCCATGGACAGAAGCCTACCCAGATTGAGGATGGGGTAGGGATCTCTGTCGTCGAGCGTCATGGCCTTACGATAGGCTTGCTCTGCCTCGCTAGGACGATTGAGATCCTGCAACAAGTCGCCCAGACCGGTCCAGGGATGCGCAAAATTTGGATTAAGCTCGATAGCCTTGCGATAGGCCCGCTCGGCCTCGTCATAGCGCAAGAGGTGATCTTGCAACAGATTGCCGAGACCATTCCAGGGATGTGCAGAATTTGGGTGAAGCTTAATGGCCTTGCGATAGGCCTGCTCTGCCTCGTCATAGCGCAATAAGTGGTCTTGCAGCAAATTGCCGAGACCGTTCCAGGCATGTGCCGAACGTGGATCAAGCTCTATGGCCCTGCGATAGGCCTGCTCTGCCTCGTCATAGCGCGAGAAGTGGTCTTGCAGCAGATTACCGAGAGCGTTCCAGGGGTGTGCAAAATTTGGATCAAGCTCTATGGCCTTACGATAGGCCTGCTCTGCCTCGCCATAGCGCAAGAAGGGGTGTCTCAGCAGATTGCCGAGATCGTTCCAGGGATGTGCCGAACGTGGATCAAGCTCTATGGCCTTGCGATAGGCCTGCTCTGCCTCGTCATAGCGCGACAAGTTATCTTGCAGCAAATTGCCGAGACCGTTCCAGGCATATGCGAACTTTGGATCAATCTCGACAGCTTTTCGATAGGCTTGCTCTGCCTCGTCATAGCGCATGAGGTGATTTTGCAGCAGACGCCCGAGTCCGTTCCAAGGGTGAGCAAAATTTGGATTAAGTTCGCTGGCCTTGCGATAGGCCTGCTCTGCCTCATCGTAGCGCATGAGGTGATCTTGCAGCAGACCGCCGAGTCCGTTCCAAGGGTGAGCAAAATTTGGATTAATTTCGCTGGCCTTGCGATAGGCCTGCTCTGCCTCATCATACCGCGACAAGTTATCTTGCAGCAAATTGCCGAGACCGTTCCAGGCATCTGCAAACTTTGGATCAATCTCGATGGCCTTACGATAAGCCTGCTCTGCCTCGTCATAGCGCAACAGATGATTTCTCAGCAGCTTGCCGAGTCCGTTCCAAGCGTATGCAGATTTCGGATCAAGCTCGATCGCTTTGCGATAAGCCTGCTCCAACAAGCTACTCTGCGGTTTTTCGCCAGAAAAAATATCCAGACCTAACTTAAAGGCCGAAGCATTGCCGTCAAAGCAGGCAATAAGCTGGGAAAAAGCTAATTTCTCGTCAGGACATTCTGGAAAAAAATTCCCTTTGAGTGTTGCTTGCTCAACAGCCTCCACGGCTGGTTCGCCAAAGAACTTAATGAATTTTTCTCTGCCATCCTGAAGCTTCAAACGAAGCTCCTGGATCATATGTGAGCTAAGTTCAATATTAGACTCCGCAATTCTTTCCTTTCTGGGCAAATCGACTGCGATTGATCCCTTCACCGCCTTGATCCAATCCTCCATATCCTCGTTCGTCACATGGGGGCATAGGGCCAGTTTAGCGTCGAGGGCGTGCAATCTGCACCGGTAATCGGCGGCGGTGGCGTATTGCTTGTCGTCGCCGCTTAAATCGAACAGTTCTTTCAGGGTATCGGCGGTGGCTGCGGAAAATACTGTCCATTCCAAACGATGGCGTTCGGAACGGGCATCAGGGAGCGATGCCGCCACGGCGCGGGAATATTCCAGATTGGCGCAGTCGCACAGATGTCCCTCGGCATGGTAGGCGGCGCGGTGGCGGGCTAGGCCGGCCAGTTCGTCGGCGCTGTACCATAGCCGCATGAACTCCACCAGCCAGGTCAGGCGCTGGCGCATGCGGCGGGGGGCGTAGCGCATCAGATACCAGACGTTGAAGAAGCGTTCGGATGCCTGGATACCCGTGCTTTTCTTTCCTGGCAGCCGGGTCTTTTCCACCAGCCCTTCCGTTTCCAGACGGGCGATCTGGCCGCTGATGGTGGAGGATGGGACGCCCGAGATCTCCGCCAAGGTGCGGGCCGACAGCGGGGCCCAATGTTCCATGACATGGGCCAGCAGCTTGCGCGGCTGGTCGGCAAGGCTTTCCATGCGGGCTTTATAAAGCGGCGTCATCATGTCGAGCAGGCTGTGGAGGTCGCTATAGACGTCCTCGTCGCCACCGGCGGCGAACAAATCATACAACATGACGGTGGTGCGCGGATTGCCGCCGGTCATGGCGCGCAGGGCCTTCAGGCGCTCGGGCCGGGCATCCAGGGTGCGGGCCATTTCCTTTTCCGCTGCGTCGCCGGTCAGACCGCCGCCCACACCGAAGGTGCGGGCCAGGGCCAGCATGGCTTGGCGCATTTCCTCCACCGAGAGCGGGCGCAATTCCACCAGATCGAAGAAGTCCAGGAAGGCGTCGTGGTATTGGTGGCGGGATTCCAGGGCTTGATAGCTGGCGCCCAGCCAGAAGATGCCGGGCTGATGGGTCAGGGTCTTGCGCAAACGCCACAAGGTGGTGGCGCTGGCGTCGGTGGCCTTTGCGCCTTTGCGCTCGCCGTCATTGGCGCCAAGGGTGGCAAATAGTAAGTCCGTGCTGTCGATGAGCAGCAGGATGCGGCGGTCATGTTCGCCGATCCACCGGGTCAGCAAATCCAGGGCGGCAGCCTCCCGGTCGCCCACCGGCAAGGTGCCCAGATGATGGATGCTGGCATCCAGTTGCCCCAATTCGGCGGCGGCAAGGCCGTGCCGTTCCAGGGTGTCGGCCAAGGCATCCAGCACGTTGAACCAGAATTCCGCCAAGGTGCTGACGGTGTATTGCTCCTCGGGGAAGGTCAGGGCCACCCATTGGCGGGACAGGTCCTGATCTTCCTCGATGGCCAACGCCAAGCGGCGCAGCAACGTGCTTTTTCCCATGCCGCGCGGGCCGGTGATCAGGACGTGTTGCGGGGTGGCGCCGGGTTTGACCGCCCGGACATTTTCCACCAGACGGTTCAGTTCGGTATTGCGGACCACGAAGATGGCCCGCAACTCCTCTGGCCCCCAGAGATGGGGGTTGTACTTCACCGTAGCGTTCAACGGCCTGTTCCGACCCGAGGCGGGGATATCAGCGGGCATAGTTGCGTCTCCAATAATCCCGGAGCAGGAACGAAAGGAAGCAGATCCTGTCATCTTCCATGCCCAGATAGCCGTCCTCTTCCAGCAACAGCATGGCCCCGGCCAGCCGCGAGGCGCGCTGCTCCGGATCCGGCTCCAGCCGTTGCAGCCTTGCCATCAACTGTCTTTGGGTCAAGCCGTTATCGGACTTGGCGACGAAACTCAGAATCGCCAGGGTAAACGACCGATGCGGTTCGGTCAGGTCGCGCTCCAGACGCTGATACCAATGGATGAAGCGGGAGCGGACGGCCAGCAGGCGGTCATAGGCGTCATCCACGTCGGTCTGCTGCAGGCGGCGTTCCTTGGCATCGGTCTCCAACAAGCGGTCGCGCGCGGCCTCGATGGTATTTGCCAGCAACAAATTGATATAGAAGGGAGAAAGCCATCCAACGCGGCCGCACAGATGGGTGAACACATCCTGATCGGCCAGCCACCCCTCGCGCCGGGATTGTTCGGCCAGCATGGCCATGGCAGCCGAGTGGCGGAACGGCCCCAGGCGGAAATCATAACAATCATTGAACCGGGTGTTGAGGGTGTAGCGGGCCAGCAAGGCATTCAGGCCGATGGAACCGGAGAACAAGAACCGGCAAGCGATGCCCGATTGCTGCCGCCAAGTGC
Organism: Rhodospirillales bacterium; assembly: GCA_014380005.1. Lineage (GTDB taxonomy): Bacteria > Pseudomonadota > Alphaproteobacteria > Rhodospirillales > Magnetospirillaceae > Magnetospirillum. Next base: position 39,371 of record JACMKT010000226.1, on the reverse strand, counting down.
GCAACCAGCCCAGCAGGCGCTCGGCCTCTGCGGGGTCGTGGGCCAGCAATTTTTCAAGAAAGACGGAGAACTCGTCAATCAACACAAGCGCCGGCACGTCGGAGAGGCGCTTTTGCAGGCGATATGCCGCCTCACTCCAAGGGGCCTCGGGCATGGCCTGAAGTTCCAGCCCCCCGCCGAAGCCGCCTGGGATCTTGAGTTCCACCTTGCGGAAACGGTTCAGCCATTCCGAAGCCTTGCTGCCGGCGGCTTGGAGATGTCCAGTGACGGAGCTATCTGGAAAGGCGCGTTCCAATTCGGCGATAAAGGCCTGCGGGGTATCGATGCCTTCCACATCCACCAGACGGGCAAGCAGGCCTTTGTCGGCGGCTTCCTCACCCAGACGTTGAAGCAACGACGTTTTTCCCAGCCGGCGGGGGCCGCTGAGGACGATGTGGTTGCCTTCCACATAGCGCCACAGGTCTTCACGTTCAGTTTGACGGTCGAAAAAATCTTCGCCGTCCGCCTTGTTGCCGAGCTTAATGGTCATGGTGGGGTCTCCGCAGGGTCGATACGGAGAACGATAAATTCAAATCTGAATATATTCAATACTGAATTTATGCACCGTGCGAATGTCCGTGCCCTCAGAGTCGAAGGATAGGGGGCTCGCTCGCCAAGCAGCATTTTCGCTGTGCATCGACGAGCCGCATCCCAGAAAACCTAAATGTCAGGACCCGCGAAGCGGCGGCCAGGAGCCGAAGGGCGGCGCCAGCGCGGGTCGGGCCAGAGCCTTCTATAGCCCGACCCGCCGGCGCCTGCCCTTCAGCCCCCAGCCGTGATAGCCCAGCCACCGCAGCATGAAAGCGGCGGTGCTGTGGAAATCGCGGAAGATGAGATATAGTGAACGTCAGCCATTGCCTTGCTCCAGTAAAGCAGGTGGTGGTCAGGAGTGGGTCGGTGTTGCAAGCGCCGGCTCACTCCGTTCTGTCCGTCACGGGCGGACACAGGCGTCATCATAGCGCGCTTTTCGGTGATTTATCCACCTGAAATGACAGCGTGTTGGCTGTGATGGTAGTTCGACGGCAAGAGGTGCCCTTCCCTCTTGCGTCATGGCCGGGCTTGACCCACGGCTGTCCGGTTTAAATTTAACGCCCATGGTGTGACAGCAGAGGGAGTGGCTGCCGCCTTGAAATTGGACACGAATAAACACGAATGAAAACGAATGGGTCAGAGCAGGCGGCCCCGGCGGTGCGCCTAGAATTCGTTCTTATTCGTGTTTATTCGTGTCCTATCTTCCTATGTGTGGCGCCGAACAGGTCTTTCCTTCAGGCGCTTACCCTCTGACAAGCGCCTTTAGATGAACCACGGAGACACGGAGGCACGGAGATACCTCGCCAGACGGAGCCCGCATCGGGTTCAGTTTGATAGACATCTCCGTGCCTCCGTGTCTCCGTGGTTCAATTATTCGTGTCCAATGTGACGGTTGGAACCGCAAAGGCACGGTGCCCCTGTCTTTCCAGGCGAAGCTGAAAATCAAACCGGACAGCCGTGGGCTTGACCCGGGGCGCCGCAGAAAATACGTTTAGACCGACGGATCAGGCGGTGACGCGTGGATGCCCGGATCAAGTCCGGGCATGACGGCGAGGGGGTGGATTAGCTCCGCGCAGTCATCCGCCCACCCTGCCTTTGGGCATGACCGAAGCAGAATCATCACCCCTGGATGGCACTCCACCCCCCGCCCACCTACATGTGTGACACGCCCAGTAGAAGGCGGCGTTCGCCCTGGAGGATGCAGGCATGCCCATCGGCCACGACACCCTGAAGACCCGCCGCACCCTCACCGTGGGCGACCGCACCTACGATTACTTCTCGCTGAAGGCGGCGCAGGCCGCGGTGGGTGATTTGTCGCGCCTGCCATTCTCCATCAAGGTGCTGCTGGAAAACCTGCTGCGGTTCGAGGATTCCCGCACTGTCACCACCGATGACATCAAGGCGGTGGCGTGTTGGGCGGATAATCTGGGCAAGGCAGAGCGCGAGATCGCCTATCGCCCCGCCCGGGTGCTCATGCAGGATTTCACCGGGGTTCCGGCGGTGGTGGATTTGGCGGCCATGCGCGATGCGGTGGCCCATTTGGGCGGCGATCCGCGCAAGATCAATCCGCTGGTGCCGGTGGATCTGGTCATCGACCACTCGGTGATGGTGGATTACTACGGCACCACCGATGCCCTGGCCAAGAACATGGAACTGGAATTCCATCGCAACGGCGAGCGTTACGCCTTCCTGCGCTGGGGGGCCGTCGCCTTCGACAATTTCCGCGTGGTGCCGCCGGGCACCGGCATCTGTCATCAGGTCAATTGCGAGTACCTCGCCCGCGTGGTGTGGACCCATGACGGCGTGGCCTATCCCGACACGCTGGTGGGCACGGATTCCCACACCACCATGGTCAACGGCCTTGCGGTGCTGGGCTGGGGCGTGGGCGGCATCGAGGCCGAGGCGGCCATGCTGGGCCAGGCGGTGTCCATGCTGATCCCCGAAGTGGTCGGTTTCCGCGTTACCGGCACCTTGAAGGAAGGCGTCACCGCCACCGATCTGGTGCTGACGGTGACCCAGATGCTGCGGGCCAAGGGGGTTGTGGGCAAGTTCGTGGAATTCTTCGGCCCCGGCCTGGATGCCATGGCCCTGGCCGACCGCCTGACCATCGGCAACATGGCCCCGGAATACGGCGCCACCTGTGGATTTTTCCCTATCGATGCCGAAACAATCCGCTTCCTCGCCTTCACCGGGCGTGAGCCGGCCCAGGTGGCGCTGGTGGAGGCCTATGCCAAGGAACAGGGCATGTGGCGCGACGCCACCACGCCCGAACCCGCCTTCACTGACACGCTGGAACTTGATCTCAGCAGCGTGGAACCCTCCCTCGCCGGTCCCAAACGGCCCCAGGACCGGGTGGCGCTCAGTGCCGCCAAGGCGGGCTTTGCCGCCGGGCTGTCGGGCTTGCAGGCCGGCGCCGAGCTGTCCCACAAGGTGACGCTGTCCGACGGGCGCGGCGAGATCGGCCATGGCGACGTGGTCATTGCCGCCATCACGTCGTGTACCAATACCTCCAACCCCAACGTCATGCTGGCTGCCGGTTTGGTGGCGCAGAAGGCGGTGGCCAAGGGGCTGAAGACCAAGCCGTGGGTCAAGACGTCCCTGGCGCCGGGCTCGCAGGTGGTGCCCGATTATCTGAAGGCCGCCGGGTTGCAGGCGCCGCTGGACCAGCTGGGCTTCACCATCGCCGGCTTCGGTTGCACCACCTGCATCGGCAATTCCGGCCCGCTGGACGATGCCATCGCCCAGGCCATCGACGACAATAATCTGGTGGTCGCCGCCGTGCTGTCGGGCAACCGCAATTTCGAGGGCCGCATCAGCCCCCATGTGAAGGCCAATTACCTCGCCTCGCCGCCTTTGGTGGTGGCCTATGCCTTGGCCGGAACCATGAATTTGGACCTCGCCACCGAGCCCCTGGGCATTGGCTCCGACGGCCAGCCGGTTTATTTGAAAGACATCTGGCCCAGCAGCGAGGAAGTACGCGCCACCCTGGCGCAAAGCCTGTCCGCCGAGTCCTACCGCAAGCACTACGCCAACGTGTTCGCCGGCCCAATCGCATGGCAGCAGGTCAAGGTGGTCACCGGCCAGACCTATGAATGGGACCCGGATTCCACCTATATCAAGAACCCGCCCTATTTCGATGGCATGGCGAAACAACCGCCCAGTGGTTTCACCGACATTGCCGGGGCGCGGCCTTTGGCGATCCTGGGCGATTCCATCACCACCGATCACATCTCGCCCGCCGGCAACATCAAGAAAACCAGCCCGGCGGGGCGTTATCTGATGGAACGGGGCGTGGACCAGACCGATTTCAATTCCTACGGCGCCCGGCGCGGCCATGACGAGGTGATGACGCGCGGCACCTTCGCCAATGTGCGCATCAAGAACGAGATGGTCCCCGGCATCGAAGGCGGCGCCACCAAGTTCAAGGGCGAGGGCGAAATCATCTCCATCTACGACGCCGCCACCCTGTATGCCGACGAGGGCATCCCCTTGGTGATCATCGCCGGCAAGGAATACGGCACCGGCTCGTCGCGTGACTGGGCGGCCAAGGGCACCAATCTGCTGGGCATCAAGGCGGTGATCGCCGAAAGCTTCGAGCGTATCCATCGCTCCAATCTGGTGGGCATGGGCGTGCTGCCGTTGCAGTTCAAGGGCGGGGTGGATCGCAAATCGCTGGGTCTGACCGGAACCGAAACGTTCGACATTACCGGCATGGCGGGCGGCATCAAGCCGCGCATGGATGTGACCGTACGGGTCACCCGCGCCGACGGCTCAACCCAGGAATTCCAGGCGTGCTGCCGCATCGACACCATGGATGAGGTGGATTACTTCCGTCATGGCGGCATTTTGCACTATGTGTTGCGGAGTTTGGCGGCGGGGTAAGGATTTGGTGACACGGATGGACACGGATAGACACGGATAAGGAGTTTTCTTTTTCATCCGTGTTTATCCGTGTCCATCCGTGTCAAATAACTCTTACTTCAACTCCCCTTCTCCGGCGGGTCCCAGGGGAAGTTGATCCACGTACTCTGCGCGAACACCGCCACAAAGGTGTCCACCAGCGGCTGGCCTTTGGGCTTGGCGTACAGCGTGGCGAAATGGGCCTTGGGCAGCATGCGGCGCAGCACCTGTGCGGTGGCGCCGGAATCCACCAGATCGTCCACCACCAGCCAGCCGGTGCCGTCGCCCTCGATCTTCTTCAGCACTTCGGGGTCGCCGAGGGCGCGGTCGTCATAGGTGGAGACGCAGACGGTCTCCACCAAGCGGATATCCAGTTCCCGCGACAGGATCGCCACCGGCACCAGGCCGCCCCGTGTCACCGCGATGATGCCGGAAAACGGCGGTAACTCGGCCAGCATGCCGGCCAGGATGCGGGAATCCCGGTGGATGTCCGACCAGGACAGGGGCAGGGTGGCGATGGTGTGGTCCATGATCGGCCTTTCTTGTTTGCCCCTCGCCGGGCGGGCGCTCCGCGCCCTTGCTCGCTTTGCTCGTCCCTAAAGGGACCGCACCGATGGTGCGTCGTTCGTCCCTTCGGGCCAGCACGACCGCCGCCTCAATGGCGGCCCGGTGGCACGTCATTACACACCGGCAATCCCTGTGAATGCAAATTTTGTGGTCCTGCTCTGGACGCGCTGCCGGTTCATACGCGATAACAGGGGCCAGAGAACACGTGCCTCAACGCGGATGGACGGGACATGCTGAATACGCCCATGGGCCGGCGGGGGATGATCACCACCCCGCATCATCTTGCCTCGCAAGCCGGACTGGCCGTGTTGCGCGAGGGCGGCAACGCCATTGAGGCCGCCATTGCCGCTTCCGCCGCGCTGGCCGTGGTCTATCCGCATATGACCGGATTGGGCGGCGACGGCTTTTGGCTGATCGCCGAGCCGGGCAAGCCGCCGGTGTCCATCGACGGTTCCGGTGCGTCGGGCGCCAAGGTGGATGTGGATTTGTACCGCGCAGACCGTCTGAAGGCGGTGCCGGTGCGCGGTGGGCTGGCGGCCAATACGGTGGCTGGCGCGGTGTCGGGCTGGCAATTGGCGCTGGATGTCTCGGCCCAATGGGGCGGCGGCATGTCGCTGGAGCGCCTGTTCGAGGACGCCATCCATTACGCCCGCCAGGGCTTTGCCGTTACCAATCATCAGGAAGCCGCCACGCGGCGCAATCTGGCTGCGTTGAAAAAGGCGCCGGGCTTTGCGCAGACGTTCCTAGCCCGTAACAAAGTCCCGGCGGCGGGTTCGGTGCTGACCTTGCCGGCTTTGGCCGATACGTTGGAGCGGCTGGCCGCCAGCGGGCTGGACGATTTCTACCGGGGCGAAATCGCCCGGTCGGTGGCGGAGGAATTGCGTAACGCCGGTTCGCCGCTGAAATCCGAGGATTTGGCCCGCCATCGCGGCATGCGCCGCCGTCCGCTCTCCCTGGGCCTGCCCTGCGGCACCCTGTTCAACACCGCGCCGCCCACCCAAGGTCTGGCCTCGCTGATTCTGCTGGGCGTGTTCCAGCGCCTGGGCGTGGAAGCGGCGGATGACTTCGCCTGGGTCCATGGTCTGGTGGAGGCCACCAAGCTGGCGACCCGTGTGCGCGACGCCCATGTCACCGACCCCCACCGCATGTCGGTGCATGCCACCACCTATCTGTCCGACCATCTGCTGGACCGCATGGCCGGCGAGATCGACCCGGCCTGTGCTCAAGGCCACACTCTGCCCGCCCGCGACGGCGATACCGTGTGGCTGGGCGTGGTGGACGGCCAGGGCCGCGCGGTCAGCTGCATCCAAAGCCTGTACCACGCCTTCGGTTCCGGCATCGTGCTGCCGCGCACCGGCATCGCGTGGCACAATCGCGGCTGTTCGTTCTCGCTGGACCCGGAGAACCGCAACGTGCTGGAGCCCCGCCGCAAGCCGTTCCACACCCTGTCGCCCGCCTTGGCCCGGCTCAAGGATGGCCGCACCATGGTGTGGGGCAGCATGGGCGGCGATTCCCAGCCGCAAACCCAGGCGCAAATCTTCACTCGCGCCGTGCTGTACGGCCAGGATGTGCAGCAGGCGGTGACCGCGCCGCGCTTCGTCTTCGGGCGTGGCGTGGATGGCGCTCCCGCCAGCGATCTGAAACTGGAATCGCGCTTTTCGCCGGAACTGGTGGAATCCTTGCGCGCCGCCGGCCATGTGGTGGAAACGGTGTCGCCGTTTGATTCCATCATGGGCCATGCCGGTGCGCTTATCCGCCGCACCGACGGCATGATCGAAGGCGCCTGCGACCCCCGTGCCGATGGCGTGGTCGCCGGCTGGTAGATGTATATTACGCAAGGGAAATGAAATGGCCGAGCTTGTTCTGATCCCCATCGCCGAACACAAGGTCGGCGACCGCCAAGTGTTCAACACCGGCATGTCCACCGTGGGGCGCGGCGGCGGCAACGACTATATGTGCGGCCATTGCGGCCAAGTGATGATGCGCGATTACGACACCGAACGGCTTGAGATCGAAATCGTCTATCAGTGCGGCGCGTGTGGCGGGCACAATCTGAAGCCGGAAGTGGACGCGGTTCCCGGGGAGCTGAATTAGTAAAAAGGAAGCAGGAGCAACACGGATGAACGCGGATATCCACGGATGAACACGGATAAGGAATAGATATTCTTAATCCGTGCTTATCCGTGCGACGGCGCAGCCGTCATCCGTGTCCATCCGTGTTGCGCCTGCTTCTTTCTAAACTTTTTCCCCAGCAGGCAAATACACCGCGAAGGTCGAGCCCTCGCCCAGGGTGGATTCCACCGTCAGCACGCCGCGATGGCGGTTGACGATGTGTTTGACGATGGCGAGGCCCAATCCGGTGCCGCCCAGCTTGCGGGAGCGGGCGGTATCGACGCGGTAGAAGCGTTCGGTCAGGCGGGGCAAATGTTCCTTGCCGATGCCCTCGCCCCGGTCCTGGACGGCAAAGCGTATGGTGGCGCCTAGCTTCAGGGCGCTGCCGGCGGCGGCGGGCAGGGTCTCGGCCAGGGTGACGCGGACTTCCACCGGGGTGGCGTCGCGGCCATATTTCACCGCGTTATCCAATAGGTTCTGCACCAATTGCGCCAATTCGTCGGCTTGGCCGGTGACCATGCGGGCGGCTGGGTCCAACTGGGCGCGGATGTCCATGGATTTGGCCTTCGCCAAGGGCTGCATGGCGGCAATGCCGCTTTCGATGATGCGCCCCAAATCCACCGCTTGGTTGGGCTGGGAATGCTCGTTCAGTTCGATGCGCGACAGATTCAGCAGATCGTTGACCAGCCGCGACATGCGCGAGGCTTGGTCGTACATGATGCCGAGGAACCGGTCGCGCGCTTCGGTATCGTCGCGGGCCGGGCCGCGCAGGGTTTCGATGAAGCCCAGCAGGGTCGCCAGCGGCGTGCGCAATTCGTGACTGGCATTGGCGACGAAATCGGCGCGCATCTGTTCCATGCGCCGCACCGTGGTCAGGTCGTGCAGGGCCAGGATGGCGACGGTATCGTCCATGGCCCGCGAGCCCAGGCGTTCGACCCGCACCCGGAACGTTCGTTCCACCGGCACCCCAATGGTCAATTCCGCCTCACCGCTTTGGGCGCCGGCCAGGACTTCGTCGGTGGCTTCCAGGACGTAGGGGTCGCGCAGTACGGCGGCCAGATCGCGCCCGGTGAGGGCGTGGCCGAACACCGTCTGCGCCGCGCCATTGACCCGCACCACCCGGCGGTCCGCGCCCAGCAGGATCAGCGGGTCGGGCAGATTGTCGAATAGGGTCTCGTTCCAGCGCGCCGATTCCGCCAATTCCCGCTGGCGGGCTTGCCATGCCCGGCGCAATTGGGATACCGCACCGACGATTTCCGCCACCGGGGCTTCGCGCTGGATGAGGGGCGGTGTGGTGTCAAAGCCGGCGGCCAAGGCGCGGGTCCAGGAGGTGACTGCCCCCAGGGACGCCAGATAGGGCCGCACCAGCATGGCGGTCAGGACCAGGATGACGGCTTGGCCCAGGATGGCCGCCATCATGTTCAGCTTCAGCACCGCCACGAACACGATCAAAATGGCGGCCGAGGGCACCGACAGCAGGGCTGCCGCCGCCAGAACACGACCGGTGGCGACAGCGCGCTGTTTCATGTGATCAAGCCCGGATGGAATCGTAACAGGCCAGCATGGCCATGTTGACGATGTCGTTGACGGTGGCATCCATGGAGGTGATCTGGATGGGCTTGGACATGCCCATCAGGATGGGGCCGATGACCGTGCCACCGCCCAGTTTCTGCATCAGCTTCCACGAGATGTTGGCGGAATGCAGGCCGGGCATGACCAGCACGTTGGCCGGGCCGGACAGGCGGCAGAACGGGTAATGCTTCAGCAGCGCCGGGTCCAGGGCCACGTCGGCGGACATTTCGCCGTCATACTCGAAATCCACCTGACGGCTGTCCAGGATGGCGACGGCTTCGCGCACCCGTTCCGACGGGCGGTTGGCTGGGTTGCCGAAATTGGAATAGGACAGCATGGCGACACGGGGTTCGTGGCCCATCTGGCGGGCTTTGGCGGCCGTTTGGACGGCGATGTCGGCCAATTGCCCAGGGTTGGGCAGTTCGTGCATGGTGGTGTCGGCGATGAACACCGTGCGGCCACGGGCCAGCATGATGTTGAAGCCCACCAGCCGCTCGCCCGGCGCCGGGTCGATGACCCGCTTGATCTCGTCGAAGGCCTGCCAGTAATTGCGGGTCAGGCCGGTGACCATGGCGTCGGCATCGCCTTGCGCCACCATCAACGCGCCCCAGATGTTGCGCTCCTGGTTCACCAGGCGCTGCACGTCGCGGTACAGGGCGCCCTTGCGCTGCATGCGCTTGTACAGAACGTCGGCGTAATGGTCGCGCTTGTCCGAAACCCGGGCGTTGACGATTTCAAGGGCGTCGATGCCGGGCAGGCCCATATGCTTGGCGGTTTCGCGGATACGTTCTTCGCGTCCGATCAGCACCGGGGTGCCATAGCCGGCATTGCGGAAGGCCAAGGCGGCGCGGATGGATTTTTCCTCCTCGCCCTCGGCGAAGACCACGCGTTGCGGGTTGGCGCGGACCTTTTCGCCGATGGCCTGAAGGCTGGCGGCGGTGGGGTCGAGACGGGCCGACAATTCCTTCTTATAGGCGCCCATGTCGATGATGGGCTTGCGGGCCACGCCGGAATCCATGGCCGCCTGGGCCACCGCCGGCGGAATGGCGGCGATCAGGCGGGGATCGAAGGGCACCGGGATGATGTATTCGGGACCGTAACGAAGCCGGCGCCCGGCATAGGCGGCGTCCACCTCGTCGGGCACGTCCTCGCGGGCCAATTGGGCCACGGCGCGGGCGGCGGCGATCTTCATGGCCTCGTTAATGGTGCTGGCGCGCACGTCCAGGGTGCCGCGAAAGATGTAGGGGAAGCCCAGCACGTTGTTGATCTGGTTGGGATAATCCGACCGTCCGGTGGCGACGATGGCATCGTCACGGACCTGCTTGACCTCTTCCGGGGTGATTTCCGGGTCCGGGTTGGCCATGGCGAAGATGATGGGCTTGGGCGCCATGGCCTTGACCATGGCCGGAGTCACCGCGCCCTTGACCGACAGGCCCAGGAACACATCGGCGCCCACCATGGCTTCTTCCAGGGTGCGGGCCTTGGTGGAGACGGCGTGGGCCGATTTCCACTGGTTCATGCCCTCGGTGCGGCCCTGATAGATGACGCCCTTGGTGTCGCACATGATGACGTTTTCGTGCCGCACGCCCGAGGCCTTGATCAGCTCGATACAGGCGATGGCGGCGGCGCCGGCGCCGTTGACCACCACTTTGGTCTCAGCCGGCAGGCGCCCGGTCAGGTCCAGGGCGTTCATCAGGCCGGCGGTGGCGATGATGGCGGTGCCGTGCTGGTCGTCATGGAAGACGGGGATGTCCATCAGCTCGCGCAGGCGGCTTTCGATGATGAAGCATTCCGGCGCCTTGATGTCTTCCAGATTGATGCCGCCGAAGGTCGGCCCCAGGAAGCGCACGCAATTGATGAATTCGTCCACGTCGCGGGTATCGACTTCCAGATCGATGGCGTCGATATCGGCGAAGCGCTTGAACAGCACCGCCTTGCCTTCCATCACCGGCTTGCCCGCCAGCGCCCCCAGATCGCCCAGGCCCAGAACGGCGGTGCCGTTGGAGATCACCGCCACCAGATTGCCCTTGGCGGTGTAGTCATAGGCCAAGGACGGGTCGCGGGCGATGTGCAGGCAGGGGAAGGCCACGCCGGGAGAATAGGCCAGGGACAGGTCGCGCTGCGTGGTCAGCGGCTTAGTCGGCACGATCTCGATCTTGCCGGGCCGGCCCGACGCGTGCATCAGCAGGGTTTCGCGCTCAAGATTGCTTTGCGCGCTGTCGGCGGCGCGGGGCTGATCGGTCATGGCACTGTCCTGGACGTTTCTTGTACGGGTGAAAGGCGGGCGCTTTTTAGCGCCCTTTCCTCTCGAACACATGGACGTTCTGCGCAGCCGTGTCGCGCAGGATTTGCACGGCACGCTGTTGCTGTGCTTCGTCCGTTACCGCCACCCACACAATCACGTGCCCCTCGGCTAGGGCATCGGCGAATTGTTGGGAATCGGGCAGGGCGGCCACTTCGTCCAGCAATTCCTTGACGGCGGCACCGCCCACACCGGCGGCGACCAAGCCGGCGATGGTGGCGCCCACCGGGCCGGCGGCCAAGGCGATCAGGCCGGCGGCGACCAGGGGGCCTTCGTATTTCAGCTCGCCCACCAAGGTGATCAACGAGTCTTTCCACGATTTGGGTTCGTGGCCCACGGCCACGTCGATGGATTCATGGGATGACAGCACGGACAAATCAGTTCGGTCGAAGCCGGCGGCAATCAGCCGGTCGATGGCGGCCTGGAAGTGTTCGCGGTCGGAGAAGGTGCCAACGACCTCAAGGGTCGCGGCGGCATTGGGATGAGTGGCGGTCACGGGACCCTCCGTCGGTTGCCGGGGGGAAACATTGTGCGCCATTGCCGCTCCGCTGCCTAGGGGGTGAGGGGGGGCATCCTACACGCTACGCCACGCCGCCCATTTTACGTTCGTGTGACAAAGGCGGGGGGCTTGCACACACCTTCCGTCGTGGTAACGTGCGCCCCCGCAGACCTTGTTCCCGGCCCCCTTTGCTCTGTTCCCGGCCCCCTTTGCTCTGTTCCCGGCCCCCTTTACTCTGTTCCCGGATCGAAACCAGTGACCGCCGAGAGCCCGGAAATCCCCGCTGACGCCAGTCCCATGATGGCCCAATACCTGGCCATCAAGCGCGCCCATCCCGATTGCCTGCTGTTCTACCGCATGGGCGATTTCTACGAGCTGTTCTTCGACGACGCGGTGAAGGCCGCCGCCGCGCTGGACATCACGCTGACCAAGCGCGGCAAGCATTTGGGCGAAGATATCTGCAAGTGCGGCGTGCACATCCGCTCGTACGAGCTTTATCTGTCGCGGCTGGTGCGCTCCGGCTTCCGCGTCGCCATCGCCGAGCAGATGGAGGACCCGGCGGAGTCCAAGAAGCGCGGCTCTAAATCCGTGGTGGCGCGCGATGTGGTCCGGGTGGTTACCGCCGGCACCCTGACCGAAGACAATCTGCTGGATGCGCGGGCCCATAATTATCTGGCCGCCGTGGCGGAAGCCCAAGGCCAGTTGGGTCTGGCCTGGGTGGATGTGTCCACCGGCGATTTCGCCATGCAGATGGTGGAATTCCGCCAGCTCGCCGCCGCCTTGGCGCGGCTGAGCCCGGGCGAATTGCTGGTGCCCGACCGCCTGTTGGGTCATGAGGCGCTGTTCGAGACCTGGGGCGAGTGGAAAAGCGTGCTGACGCCGCTGCCCTCGGTCCGTTTCGATTCCGAAAATGCCCGCCGCCGGCTGGAGGCGCTGTATGGCGTCGGTGCCCTGGACGGCTTCGGTGCGTTCACGCGGGCCGAATTGGCCGCCGGTGGCGCCCTGGTGGATTACGTGGAGCTGACCCAGAAGGGCAAGCTGCCGCGCCTAAGCCCGCCCCGCCGCCTAGCCCAAGGCGCGGTCATGGAGATCGACGGCGCCACACGGCGCAATCTGGAATTGGCTGAAACCCTGAACGGCGAGCGCAAGGGCTCGCTGCTCGCCACCATCGACCGCACCATCACCGGCTGCGGTGCGCGTCTGCTGGCGGCAAGACTGGCGGCGCCGCTGACCGATCCCGGCGCCATCGACCGCCGCCTGGACAGCGTCGCCTTCTTCGCCGATCACGATTCCGTGCGCGCGGAACTGCGCGAAAGCCTCAAGCGCTGCCCCGACGTGGAACGCGCTTTATCGCGCCTGTCCTTGGGGCGCGGCGGCCCGCGTGACCTTGCCAATGTGCGCGATGCCTTGGCCCAGGTGCCGGTGCTGCGCAACGCGATCAACCGCACCGGCCTGGACGCGCCGCCCGACGGCATTGCCGGACTGGCCCAGGCCATGGGCGAGCATTCCGCCCTGGTGGACCGGCTGACCCGCGCTTTGGCCGTTGATTTGCCGCTGAACGCCCGCGACGGCGGCTTCATCGCCGAGGGTTATCATCCGGCCCTGGACGAGCTGAAGCTGCTGCGCGTGGAAGGCAATGGCGTGCTCATGCGGTTGCAGCAACGTTATGCTGACGAAACAACCGTTGCCGCCCTGAAGATTCGCCACAATAACATCATCGGCTATCACATCGAGGTGCCGGCCAAGCAGGCGGACAAGCTGGGTGAGGGCTTCATCCACCGTCAGACCATGGCCACCGGCGCCCGTTACACCACCACCGAGTTGATCGAACTGGCCGGCAAGATCCAAGGCGCCGCCGAGCGCACCTTGGCGACGGAAATGGAATTGCTGGCCGCACTGATCACCGAAGTGGTCACCCGCGCCGCCGAGATCGCCGCCGCCGCCCGTGCCTTGGCCGCTCTCGACGTGGCCAGCGCCCTGGCCGAATTGGCGGTGGAAGGCCGTTGGACCCGCCCGGTGGTGGATGACAGCGTGGTGTTCGACATTCGCGGCGGCAGGCACCCGGTAGTGGAAGCGGCCCTGGAAGCCGCCCATTCCGGCGCCTTCGTCGCCAATGATTGCGATTTGTCCGACGGCCAGAAGCTGTGGCTAATCACCGGCCCCAACATGGCCGGTAAATCCACCTTCCTGCGCCAGAACGCGGTGATCGCCATCCTGGCCCAGATGGGCGCCTTCGTGCCCGCCGCCTCCGCCCACATCGGCATGGTCGACCGCCTGTTCAGCCGCGTCGGCGCCGCCGACGATCTGGCCCGCGGCCGCTCCACCTTCATGGTGGAAATGGTGGAAACCGCCGCCATCCTGAACCAATCCGGCCCGCGTGCCTTGGTTATTTTGGATGAGATCGGACGCGGCACCGCCACCTATGACGGTCTCTCCATCGCCTGGGCGGTGGTGGAAAACCTGCACGAGGTCAATCGCTGCCGTGCCCTGTTCGCCACCCATTACCATGAACTGACCCGGCTCTCGGCGCGGCTGCCCCAATTGTCCTGTCACCAGATGCGGGTCAAGGAATGGCAGGGCGACGTGGTGTTCCTGCACGAAGTCGCCAGCGGTGCCGCCGACCGCTCCTACGGCATCCACGTGGCCCGCCTTGCCGGTTTACCCCCGGCGGTGGTGCATCGGGCTGAGGAAGTGCTGGGTGCCTTGGAGAAGGGCGAGGATTCCAACGCCGTCGCCCGTTTGGCCGACGATTTGCCCCTGTTCGCCGCCTTGGCCCGGCCCAAGCCTAAGGCAGTCGAAATGGTGGAAAGCAAGGCTGAGGAACGGTTGCGCGCGGTCAACCCTGATGAGATGACGGCCCGCGAGGCGCTGGAACTGGTTTATGAGTTGAAGGGGCTGGTGGTTTAGGCCATGGAGCAGGCGGTCGCCATTGGCCTGATCGTGGTCGAGATTGCCATCCCCCTTCTACTGTTGTGGGCGGTGTTGCGTTTACGCCATTGACCTGCCCATCCCGCAGGCAATGTGCTCCCGCTTTAAGCAATTCTAAAACCTGTGGAATCCGCCCAAAGACGGGTCATATAATCCCCGTCCCTTACGCCCCAACCGGTGGTTCCATGTCCAAGATTTCCGCCCAGCGTGCCATCATCGACCGCCGCGCCCTGATCGAGCGCCTGAGCGAGGTGGCGGGGTCGGACCTGTCCAAGTTGAAGCGGCGCTCCAAGGTGCTGGAGACCTTCAAACAGGCGCTGGCTGCCGGCCGGGCCGAGGTCCAGGCTCGCTTCAACGCGCGCGGCAATGGCAGCGAGACGGTGCGGGAAAATTGTTTCCTCATCGACCAGCTGATCCGCACCGTTCACGATTTCGCCGCCGAGCATGAGTTCCCCCAGGGCATCCGCACCCAGGGCGAGGCCATGAGTCTGGTGGCGGTGGGCGGCTATGGCCGTGGCGAGCTGTCGCCTCAATCGGATATTGATCTGCTGTTTCTCACGCCCTACAAGCGCACGCCGTGGCACGAACAGATCGTCGAATACATCCTGTACATGCTGTGGGACATGGGGCTGAAGGTGGGGCACTCCACCCGCTCCGCCGATGAATGCGTGCGTCAGGCCAAGGCCGATCTGACCATCCGCACGGCGCTGCTGGAAAGCCGCTGGATCTGGGGCGACCAGGACCTGTTCTTCGAGCTGCAAAATCGTTTCCGTACCGATATCATCGCCGGAACCGGCGAGGAATTCGTGGAAGCCAAGCTGGCCGAGCGTGACGCCCGCCACGCCCAGATGGGCGACACCCGCTATGTGCTGGAGCCCAACGTCAAGGAGGGCAAGGGCGGCCTGCGCGACCTGCACACTTTGTATTGGCTCGCCAAGTATCTGTACCGGGTCAAGGACATGGCTCAGCTGGTGGATGCCGGGATTATCTCGAAACAGGCGCAGAAAAGCTTCGTCAAGGCGCAGGGCTTCCTGTGGACGGTGCGCTGTCACCTGCATTACCTGACGGGCCGTCCCGAGGACCGCCTGACCTTCGACGTTCAGCAGGAAATCGCCGCCCGCATGGGCTATGCCGACCGCGCCCATTCGCGCGGGGTCGAACGCTTCATGAAGCACTTCTTCCTGGTCGCCAAGGATGTGGGCGATTTGACCCGCCTGTTCTGCGCCCTGGCCGAAGAACAGCAGAAGCGCAAGCCCCGGCTGCGGCTGGGCAAGCTGCTGTCGTTCAAGCGCGGCCATGTGGCGGGGTTCAAGCTCGACGGCGGGCGCCTGACCGCGCTATCGGACGACCAGTTCGAAAAAGACCCGGTCGCCATGATCCGCCTGTTCCTGGCGGCGCTGGAAAATGGCGTGGATATCCACCCGCGTGCGCTGGATCTGGTCCACCGCAATCTCAAGCGTATCGACGCCGGCATCCGCGAGGACAAGGAAGCCAACCGGCTGTTCATGTCCATCCTGACCAGCCGCAAGAACCCGGAAGTGGCTCTGCGCCACATGAACGAAGCCGGCATTCTGGGCCGCTTCATTCCCGATTTCGGCCGCGTCGTCGCCCAGATGCAGTACGACATGTACCACGTCTATACGGTGGACGAGCACACCCTGCAGGCAATCGGCATCCTGCACGCCATCGAGAATGGCGAACTGACCGAGGATGCTCCGGTCTCGTCCGAGATCATCCACAAGGTGTCGTCGCGCAACGCGCTGTACCTGGCGGTGCTGCTGCATGATATCGCCAAGGGCCGCAATGGCGATCATTCGGCGTTGGGGGCCGAGGTCGCCATGAAGATCGGGCCGCGCTTCGGCCTGACCGACGCCGAGACCGAAACCGTGGCGTGGCTGGTGCGTGAGCATCTGAACATGAGCCGGGTGGCGTTCAAACGCGACATCGACGACCCCAAGACCATCGCCGATTTCGTTGCCGCAGTGCAGAGCCCCGAGCGCCTGCGCCTGCTGCTGTGTCTGACCGTAGCCGATATCCGCGCCGTGGGTCCCACCGTGTGGAATGGCTGGAAGGGCGGATTGCTGCGCGAGCTGTATCTGCGCACGGAAGAGGTCATGCTGGGCGGTCTGGCCCAGGCCCGCGAGTCCCGCGTCAAGGCGGCCCAAGCCAATCTGCGCAAGGAATTGGCCGGGGCCAAATGGCCGCAGGCGGACATTGATGCCCATCTGGCGCGGGCCTATCCCACCTATTGGACCTCGTTCGACACCGCCACCCATCTGCGTCACGCCCGGCTGGTGCGCGAGGCCGAGGCCAGCCATGCTCCGCTGACCGTGGAATCGCGGGTGGATGCCAAGCGTTCCGTTACCGAAATAACCGTCTATACCAGCGACCATCCCGGCCTGTTCTCGCAGATCGCCGGGGCCATGGCGGTCTCGGGCGCCAATATCGTGGACGCCAAGATCATCACCCTGGCTAACGGCATGGCGCTGGACACCTTCTGGATTCAGGAAAGCGACGGCGGCGCCTTCGATTCCTCGCCCAAGCTGGCCAAGCTGTCGGCGGTGATCGAACAGGTGCTGTCGGGCCGCATGCGCCTGGACAAGGAACTGGCGGCGCGCAAGGGCAAGCTACCCAGCCGCGCCCATGTGTTCAAGGTGCCGCCCCGGGTCATCATCGACAACAAGGCGTCCAGCACCCACACCCTGCTGGAGGTCAACGGACGCGACCGCCCCGGCCTGCTGTACGATCTGACCGCCGCCATGACCCGCGCCGGCCTGCAAATCGGCTCGGCCCACATTTCGACCTATGGCGAGCGGGTGGTGGACGTGTTCTACGTGAAGGATATCTTCGGCCTGAAAGTCAGCCATGAACGCAAGCTGGATCAGGTCCAGATGGAGCTGCTGAAGGCGCTTGAGGACCCGGCGGCCAAATCGGCGGCGGCTGAGTGAGGATTTTTCACCACCAAGGGCACTAAGGGCACCAAGCCATTCGCGTGGACGGCATCTTGGTGCCCTTGGTGTCCTTGGTGGTTAATTTAACTTTTTTCGGCTATCCCCATCCCCATGAGCCTTGTCCGTTCCATCGCCACCGTCGGCGGCTTCACCATGCTGTCGCGCATCACCGGGTTGATGCGCGAGATGATGATTGCCCAATACATGGGGGCCGGCGCCGTGGCCGACGCCTTCTTCGTGGCGTTCCGCTTTCCCAATCTGTTCCGCTCGCTGTTTGCCGAAGGCGCCTTCAACGCCGCCTTCGTGCCGCTGTTCACCGGCAAGCTGACCGCCGAGGGCGAGGCTGAGGCCCGTTCCTTCGCCGAGCAAGCCTTGGTCGGCATGGCCCTGGTGCTGAGCATTTTCGTGGCCCTGGTGGAATTGGGCATGCCCTGGGCCATCTATGCCCTGGCCCCCGGCTTCGACGATGTACCCGGCAAGCTGCCCTTGGCGGTGGAGCTGTCGCGTATCTGCTTTCCCTATCTGCTGTTCATCTCGTTGACCTCGTTGCAGGCGGGCGTGCTTAACTCGGTGGGCAAATTCGCCGCCGCCGCCGGCACCCCGGTGCTGCTGAACGTGGTCGCCATGACCGGTCTGTGGGCCTTGGCGCCCTACACCGCCACGCCCGGCCATGCCTTGGCCTGGGGCACCTTCGCCGCCGGTGTGGCGCAGTTTTCCTGGCTGGTGTTCTCGGTGCGCAAGGCCGGTATGCCCCTACGGCTGGTGCGCCCGCGCCTGACCCCCGAGGTCAAGATGCTGGCCAAGCGCATCGTGCCCGGTGCGGTGGGGGCCGGGGTCTATCAGGTCAATCTGGTGGTCAACACCATGATCGCCTCCACCGTCGCCAACGGCGCGGTCAGCTATCTGAACTACGCCGACCGGGTCAATCAATTGCCCCTGGGCGTTGTCGGCATCGCCATCGGCACCGCGCTTCTGCCTCTGCTGTCGCGCCAATTGAAGGCGGGTGAGCTGGATGCGGCGCGGGAAAGCCAGAACCGCGCCATGGAATTCGCATTGCTCATGACCCTGCCGGCGGCAGCAGCGCTGATGACCATCGCCGAGCCGGTGATCCGCGTGCTGTTCCAGCGCGGCTCGTTCGGCCCAACCGAGACCGCCGCCACCGCGAGCGCCTTGATGGCCTTCGCCGTCGGCCTGCCGGCTTACGTGCTGGTCAAGGTGCTGGTGCCGGCCTTCTTCGCCCGCATGGACACCCGCACCCCGGTCAAGGTGGCCGGTGCCACCATGGCGTTGAACGTGGCGTTGAACCTGGGCTTGATGGGGCCGCTCGCCCATGTGGGCATGGCCCTGTCCACCGCATTTGCCGCGTGGTTCAACGTGGTCGTGCTGGCGGTCATCCTGCATCGGCGTGGTTTCTTCGCCATGGATGCGCGGTTGAAGAGCAAGGCTCCCCGCATCCTGGGCGCGGCTTTGGCCACCGCCGCCGCTTTGGCCGCCGCCCGTTATTGGGCATGGCCGCTGGCCACAAATGGCTGGCTCGCCATCCTGATCCTGGCGGCCATGGTGGTGGTTGGACTGATTGTCTTCATGGTCGCCGCCCATGTGTTGGGCGCCGCACGGCTGGCCGATATCAAGAAAATGATGCGCAGGAAGGCGTGACAAAGGTCTTGGGGTTGACCCCGGTCCTTCGGCGCGCTTGCGTTGCTGAAGCCGTCATCGTAAGCAGGGGTGAGACTCCCATCTGCCCCGCCACCTGAGAGCACCATGACCGACCAGATGCCGCCCGCTTTCGACAGTGCCGCCCCGGCAAAGCCGTGGATTCGGCTGGGGTTGAAGCCGTCCTGGTGGTGGCTGGTGCCGCTGGCCGGATCCCTGGCCGTGGGCGCCCTGGTGGTGGGCATGGCCATGGCCCATGTCATCGACGACGACATGGAATTCGGGCCGGGCACCATCAAGGCCAACCAAAGCCGCGCCATTGCCATGGCCGCTCGCTTGGTGTTCCGCGAGGTGGACCAGCACAAATGGACCGCCAACGATCCGTTCTTCACGCCCAGCGGCTGGTTGGACAACATGCCCAATTTCCAGCAGGGCATTGTCGCCGCCACGTCTCGTTTCGCCCGCGCAATGGGCGATGTGAGCGATAGCGGCCAAGGCCCCGCCATCGAGCTGGAGCGCGCCGCCGGCCTGTTGAAATATCCCGGCAATGTGTGGAAATTCGACCCGTCCACGTCATGGGCGCCCACCGCCTCGTCGGAAAAGCAGTACCGCAACGCCGCGCGCAATCTGGTGGAATACAACGACCGCCCGGCTGAGGCCGAGCGCAGCGCCGAATCCCTGCGCGCGCTGGTGAGTGCGTTGGGCCAGGATCTGGCGGCGGCCTCGGCGGTCATCGACCTGCATCTGGCCGAGGGTCATTCCGCTTTGTTCGACACCAACGCCGACGACGTGTTCTACATGACCAAGGGCAAGGTCTACGCCTATGCCTTGCTGCTGCGGGAAATCGGCTGGGACCACGCCCAGGTGCTGACCGCCCGCGAGCAGGCTGCCCAATGGCGCCAGATGGTGGACTCCTTGAAGGCCGCCGCCGCGCTGGACCCGGCCATGGTGCTCAATGGCGCGCCCGACGGGTTGTTGGTGCCCAGTCACCTGACCGCCCAGGGATTCTATCTGCTGCGCGCCCGCGCCCAGCTCACCGATATCGCCGAGCAGCTAGACCGCTGACGGGTTGGGACGGGCAGGGAAGGGGCATCCATGATCCGTGTCCTCGCCCTCATGCTGCTGTTTGCCACTCCGCAGGCCTGGGCCGCCGAGCCCTTAGTGGCCGATCTATCCAAGCATCTGGTCGCCATCACCACTGGTTTCGCCGGCACCGACGTGCTGCTGTTCGGCGCGGTGGAAGAGGTGGCCGGTGTCGGCGGTGGGGACGTGGTGGTGGTGGTGCGCGGCCCCAACCGGTCGGAAATTGTTCGCCGCAAGGCGCGCCGTGCCGGTATCTGGGTTAATACCGGCTTGGCCGAGGTGGCGAATGCGCCGTCGTTCTACCGGGTGGCGGCGACGCGGCCCTTGGCGGAACTGGCCTCGGCCCCGGTGCTGGAACGCCACCAGATCGGCCTGGACCATCTGGAACTGGACATCCGCCCGCTGGATCGACGCGCCGGGCCCGAGGACTACCGTCAGGCCCTGCTGCGGCTGAAGCAATCCCAAGGGCTGTACGGCGACAAGGTCCAGGATATCGGCTTCCTCGGCCGCCGGCTGTTCCGCACCGACGTGCACTTTCCCGCCAATGTGCCGGTGGGCACCTATCTGGTGGAAGTCTATCTGATCGCCGGTGGCGAGGTGGTCAGCGCCCAAACCACGCCCCTGGTGATCTCCAAGATCGGTCTTGGCGCCGATTTGTACGATTTCGCCCACCAGCAAGCGGCGGCGTACGGTATTATCGCAATCTTTCTTGCGGCCAGTGCCGGATGGGCGGCTGCGGTGGTGTTGCGCAAATAGCCTGAGGGGATGGAAACATGCCGGTGGAACGCCCCAGCAACGACCGCGTCTTCCTGGTGGTGGTGGACGATTCCGAGGAAATGCGCGCCTCGCTGCGCTATGCCTGCCGCCGCGCCCGCCACACCGGCGGACGGGTCGCCCTGCTGCGGGTGGTCGAGCCCGCCGAATTTCAGCATTTCGCCACCATCGGCAATCTGATGCGGGCGGAGGCGCGGCAAGAGGCGGAAGAGTTGCTGCAGCGCATGGCGACCGAGGTCAATGAATGGTCGGCCCATCTGCCGGTGCTGTATGTGCGCGAGGGCAACCCGCGCGAGGAATTGATCAAGCTCATCGATGAAGAGCCGCAAATCTCCATCCTGGTGCTGGCCGCCGATACCGGCCCCGGCGGTCCGGGCCCCCTGGTCACCGCCATGACCGGCAAATTCATCGGCAAGGTCCGGGTGCCCATCACCATCGTGCCGGGCAATCTGAGCGATGAACAGATTGAGGCTATAACCTAGTATAATGCCCGGCCTTTCCCTTGACTAACGGCTGATGCCGGGCCATTTACCTCTTTCGGCTTCCGCTCGGCCCAAGCGTAATCCCCCCCAAGCGTCCCCCCAGTGACGACCACGAGGAACCGATGTTCATTCAGACCGAACCGACCCCCAATCCCTCCACGCTGAAGTTCCTGCCCGGCAAAGACGTCATGGGTCGGGGTACCGCCGATTTCCTCACCGCCGAGGGTGCCACCAGCTCGCCGCTGGCCGTGCGCCTGTTCGCGGTGGACGGTGTCACCAGCGTTTTCCTGGGCGGCGATTTCATCACCGTCGGCAAGGCGGCTGAGGTGGATTGGGCGGTGATGAAGCCGCAAATCCTGGCCGCCATCATGGAGCACTACACCAGCGGCCAGCCGGTCATGGTGGAAAGCGCCGTCTCCGCCCAGGGCGGCGAGGCCGATAGCGACATCGTCAAGCAGATCAAGGAATTGATCGAGACCCGCGTGCGTCCGGCCGTGGCCCAGGACGGCGGCGATATCATCTTCCGCTCGTTCGATGACGGCATCGTCTACTTGCATCTGCAGGGCTCGTGCGCCGGCTGCCCTAGCTCGTCCGCGACGCTGAAGCATGGCATCGAGAACATGTTGAAATACTATGTGCCGGAAGTGGTGGCGGTGCAGGCCTGCGAATAGGTTTAACCGTCTGTTACGGGACTAAAAATTACGGCGCCCCTTGTGGGCGCCGTTTTCGTGACTGGAGATGCCGGGATGGCCGAGAACAACAAACCGACCTCGTTCGCGGGTGTTGCCGCCGTCTTAGCGGCGGTGCTGGTGCTTTACGCGCTGGTGGCGGCACGGGTGGATTCGCCCCTGTGGCGGTCTCTGGTGCGCGGCGAGCCGGTGGGGCTGGAAAGCTCGCTCAGCCTGGAGGAGCGCGACAACGCCGCCCGTCTGGATCAGGCCTTTGGCCGCATGGGCTATGGTTTGGACGGGGTGGCCAAGGGCAAGGCGGTGCCGTCCCTGTTCCTGACCAGTGTTCCTGGCGATCTGGGCGACCTGCCAGAGGTGGACGTGAAAAAGCGCGTCTTCCTGCGGCTGATGCTGCCGCTGGTGCTGGTGGTTAATCAGGAGATCGCCGAGGACCGCCGCCGGCTGGAGGCCATGATCGCCGGGCGCGAATCCCGCGATGACTCATGGCTGGCCGAGCTGGCCGCCCGCTACGGCGCGGACGGCGCCGCCCCGGCCCAGCTGTTGCGCCGGGTGGATTTGGTGCCGCCGTCCCTGGCCTTGGCCCAGGCGGCAGAGGAATCCGGCTGGGGCACCTCGCGCTTCGTGCGTGAAGCCAACAATCTGTTCGGCCATGTGGGCGAGGACCTCACCCCCATGGGCGATCAGGACGGCCCGCGCATGGCGTCGTTTGCCAGCCTGCACGAGGCGGTGCGCGCCTATGTGCACAATCTCAACACCCATTCCGCTTACGAAACGTTGCGCCGCTACCGCGCCACCGCCCGTGCGCGCGGCGCCTTCCCCGACGGTCACACCCTGGCCGGGGCACTGACGTCTTATTCCGAACGGGGTTCGGCCTATGTGGACACCATCCGCGCCCTGATCCGCGCCAACAATTTGCTGCGCTATGATCATGCGAAATTGGATCGCGGCGTGGCGAGCTGATACGCGATAGCACGCTGGACAAACTAAAAAGAAGCGCTCTCTTTTTCCACGGCCGGAACCGGTAAAGTCACCCTAAATAATCGGCAGCGCATTGCGATCAACGAAGATCACAGCTGCGTTATCTCCGAAGCTAATCTTAAGCTGGTGGTTGCTCCACAAGGATTTGGCAATGTTATTGCGGGCCTCTGTCTTGGGCGCCCTTTGGTAGTTACCGATATTTTTACATAAACCTACGAACTGATCATTGGAAACCGTCCCAACTTGCTTCCCAGAAGCATCCAGTTTTTTCGCAAGTTCGTCAGCAATCTTATCATGCCATTCAGCCATTACCACGCCTCGTTACTAATATTTCTATCGTAACTACGCTACTTCGTCGCGATAGCGAGGTCAACTGTCTTGTGCGAATTGGTGTTTTGACCACTCATAAATGCATTAGCCAGCGCCATTATAATATTGACGGCCATCTATTAATATAGACACACATTGTTAGGCTGAATTATGCGGGTGATGAAAGTGTAAACACAAAATAAATTAGATAATATTGCAGTTTTATGGATCTAATTATTTGATATCTGCGCCAAATATTTTTCATCGTGCCATTTATGGCCATCACTAGCGTGTGCGTCTTATTTTTATTGTTCTCGTGCGTGGCTTCCAGCAGGCGCTCGTATGAAAGATATGCAATTTACGCCTGAGGGCTATTGAATAAAAAACTGCCAACCGAACCAGCGCCAGCGCCCATCCAGGGACGGGGCGGTGCAGTTCAGGCGGGTGCGACCGGGCGGCAGGGGCTTCGCCATGCGCACTTCGATGCGCGGCCCCAGGCGTTCGATCACCGCGCGCCCGTCATGGGAGGTGTAGCAGGCCAGATGCTCCATGCCCGCCACTTCGATGGCCAAGGTGAAGCCGAAGGCGGGCGGGTTGCTGGCCAGTTTGGGGTCGTCGGGGGTGATGTCCACCGCCGGCAGGGCGGTGGAGCGTACGGCCAAACGGAAGCGTTCGGCCTCGCCATAGGTTTCGTTCAGGGCGAAACGGGGCAGGAAGAACGGATCGGATTTGCTCCACACCGACCCCGAATGCTGGCCGAACGCCGCCTTGAAGCCGGCAGCGCGGGCGGCCTGGGCGGCGTCGCGGCTCATTTCGCCATAGGGCCAGGCGAACAGATCGGGGGCTTTGCCCAATTCCGCCTCGAAGCGGGCACGGGCGCGGGCCATGTCGTCGGTGATGGCTTGGGCGCTCAGCGCCGGCATATGGGGATGGCTGGCGCCCTGGCTGCCCATGGTGACCAGACCCGAGGCCGCCATCTCGCGCAAGTTTTCCCAGCTCATGGTATCCGGCCCGCCGCGATCGGTTTCGTCGGTGACCACAAACACGGTGAAGGGCAGATTGGCAGCCTTTAGGCGCGGCCACGCGCTGGACCACACCGAGGCGCCCGCCGAGTCCATGGTGATGGCGACGGCCTTGTTGGGCAGGGCCTTGCCGCTTTGTATCGCATCCACCACCAATGGCAGCGGCAACACGGCATAGCCGCCGGTGGTTAATTCGGCGATATGGGCATCCAATTGGTCAAGCCGGGTGTTGACGCTGGGGATGCGGTCGTCGCCGAAGCGGCGATAGCTGAGCACCACAGCCGAGTCCGCCGCTCGCACCGCTCCGGCGGCCAGACTCACCAACATGGCGAGCGCCAAAGCCAGAAACACAGTGTTTCTCATCCAGGCCTACCCCTTTTCGCTGGTGCGACTAGATTGGGCGGAGCGAATCGCAACCATGCGGCGTTGCATCATCTTTTACGACAGGAGATCGCCGATGACCACCCCGGTGGACGACAAGGCCCTGGATCTGATGTTCCGCGAGGCCCGCACACACTCCAAATGGCTGGACCAGCCGGTCGCCGACGCGCTGCTGCATCAGGCCTGGGACATCGCCCGCATGGGTCCGACCTCGGCCAATACCCAGCCGGCCCGTGTGGTGTTCGTGCGCTCAGCCGAGGCCAAGGCGCGGCTGAAACCGGCGCTTGCGCCCGGCAATGTGGACAAGACCATGGCGGCGCCGGTCACCGCCATCCTGGCCCAAGACATGGAATTCTTTGAGAAGCTGCCCAAGACCTTCCCCCAGGTGGATGCGCGGTCGTGGTTCGTGGGCAATGAGGATTTGATCCAGTCCACCGCCTTCCGCAACAGCTCGCTGCAAGGCGCCTATCTGATCCTGGCCCTGCGCGCCCTGGGTTTGGATTGCGGCCCCATGAGCGGCTTTGACAATGCCGCCGTGGATCAGGCGTTCTTCGCCGGCACCCCGGTGAAGTCCAACTTCCTGATCAATATGGGCTATGGCGACAAGGCGGCGCTGCATCCGCGCAATCCGCGCCTGGAGTTTGACGAGGCGTGCCGGGTGGAATAAAGGTTTAGTGACACGTATGGACACGGATAAACACGGATTAAAAAGATGATTCTTATCCGTGTTTATCCGTGTCCATCCGTGTCAGAAACTAAAACCTTACCGGCCTGATGTGACTGATATCCACCCCCGCCGCCCAGCCGCCGGCCAGGGCGATCAGTGCCACCAGAGCCATTTCCATGAATGATCCGGTGCGGCACAAATTCAGGGTAAAGCGCTGCTTCATGGGCCACAGCAGGGGCACGCCGGACGGTGTCAGGCCGTCGGCGGCCAGATGGGACAGGTAGCCGATGACCAGCGGCGCCGCCCATCCGTCCAGCCCCATCATCACCAGCGTGACCATGCCGGCCAGCACCGCCAGCAGGGAATGGGTCACGCCCCGGTGGCCCACCACCAAGGCCAGCGGCACCGAGATGGGCTTGAGCTTGCGCCCGGCCCAGGATTGCGGATGGTCGATGTCGGGCAGCAACGCCCCCAAAGCGGCCAGCGCCAGGGCTTGGGGATCGGCGGGCGGGCCGCCGGTCAGCTTGGCGGTGACCGCCCACAGGGCGGCGCCGGCGACCACGTGCGAGCCCGCCATCATGACAGAGGTGCTGCGCCAAACGGTTGAGTGGAAACTGTTGCCATTTTCAGTTAAAGTCCGTCAGCTCTGATGTGCTCAAGAGTTTGGGCTGGGGGAAGCGGCATGTCCATAGCCTGGCGCGACGCAATGTGTGTCGGCGAGCCAATGGTCGATGAGGACCATAAACACCTCGTTGACCTGATCAATGCGTTCGAAGTTGCCATCAGCGGTGGCGGCAGGATCGAGCATAAGAAGATCGCGCGGGTCTTGCTGAGTCTGGTGGACTACACCGGCGCGCACTTCACCCGTGAAGAGGCGTTGCAGCGCGAAATCCGCTACCCCTATCATGAGAGCCATGTGCGCTCGCATCGCGACGTGCTGAAAAAGCTGTCGGACATCGTCACCGAATATTCCCGCACCCCCGAAGGCCCCGGACGCGACCGCATGGTGCGCGATCTGGCCGGCTTCCTGAAGGAATGGCTGGTGGATCACATCATCCAGTCGGATTTGCGCATGAAGCCCTATGTGCTGCAGATGCAGGCGCAAAAGGCCGAATCCCTGCGCCGTAAGCGCGAGGCCATGCTGGCGAGCCAGAAAATGGCCGGCATCGAACCCGAACTGGCGCCGCTGGGCCGGCCTGATCTGGTTAAGTAAACGAAAGGCCCGCCGGAATGGGCGGGCCTTGTCGGGTCGGCGGCAATTCCGCCACATTCATCCGCGATAACGGGTTAGTCGTTCGCCGCTTTCAGCTACCTATTCGTTCGCCGCTTTCAGCACCGCGCGCGCCTCGTTCTCGTCGATCTGATGCAGGTCGTTCAGATGGATTTCCCAGTTCTCGACGAATTCCTGCACTGCCAGGGACAAGCATTCGTCCATGCTTCGGCCAGTCTCGGCCGCCAGCGCGTCCAGGCGCTGTTTCAGCTCGGTCGGTATGGTGACCGCCAGGGTTTCCATGCTTATGTCCTCGTTCGGGCCGCCAAAAGGAAGGGGGCCATCCTACAACCAATGTCACGGCGTTGCCAGTTCCGAGAGACCGCCCTGCCATGGTAGAACCCCCCATGCCCAGCCACACCCCCCCATCGCGCCGCCCGACCTCCATGTCGCTCGAGATCGACCCGTCCGACCGCCTGCTCCATAGCGGCGGCGGCGATGAACCGCCGCGCGGTGGCGGTGGCGGTGGCCGGGGCGGCGGGAGTGGTGGCGGCAAGCCACGGCGCGAGCCCAAGGCCAAGCCGCCTAAAAAGAAATCCGGGCGCGGCGGCTGGGGCAAGCGGCTGGTGGTGTGGGGGCTGACGCTGGCCATCTGGTGCGGCATCGCTCTGGCTGGGTTGGTCGCCTATTACGCTGTGGATTTACCCAATATCGACAAGATGACCGCCACCACGCGTCGGCCCAGCGTGGTGTTCGTCTCTGCCGAGGGCGAGACCTTCGCCGCCTATGGCGATATCTACGGCCAGCCGCTGGATTTGAAGGACATCTCGCCCTTCATTCCGCAAGCGGTCTTAGCCACCGAGGATCGCCGTTTTTACAAGCATTTCGGCCTGGACGTCTTTGGCCTAGCCCGTGCCGTGGTGACCAATCTACGGGCCGGGCGCATGGTCCAGGGCGGCTCCACCATCACCCAGCAGCTTGCCAAGAATCTGTTCCTGACGCCTGACCGCACCTTGAAGCGCAAGGTGCAGGAATTGCTCATGGCGCTGTGGCTGGAAAAGCGCTTCACCAAGGAACAATTGCTGACGCTGTACCTGAACCGGGTTTATCTCGGTTCCGGAACGTTTGGTGTGGATGCGGCGGCCAAGCGCTATTTCGACGTCTCGGCCAAGAACGCCAATCTGTACCAATCGGCGGTGATCGCCGGCCTGCTCAAGGCGCCCAGCCGCTATAGCCCGCTGAACGACCCCGAGGCCAGCCACAAGCGCACCCTGGATGTGCTGAGCAATATGGTCGAGGCCGGCTATATCGACAGCAAGACCGCTGAATATGCCGCCCTGACCGGTGCCGCCCAGATGGTGCGCCGCCCGGTGCCGGCGGGCCGCTATTTCGCCGATTGGATCATGTCCCATCTGGACGAGATGGGCGAGGTTCAGGGCAAGGACATCGTGGTCCGCACCACCCTGGACATGGGCATTCAGCGCAAGGCCGAGGCCGAGTTGAAGGCCCTGCTGGACGGTCCCGGCGCCAAGGCCGGTGCCACCCAGGGCGCCGTGGTGGTCATGAGCCCCGACGGCGCCGTGCGCGCCTTGGTGGGCGGCAAGGATTACGACGACAGCCAGTTCAACCGCGCCACCCAAGGCCAGCGCCAGCCGGGTTCGTCGTTCAAGCCCTTCGTCTATCTGGCCGCTATGGAAAAGGGCTTCACCCCCGCCGACGTGTTCCAGGACGCCCCCATCAAGCTGGGCAATTGGAGCCCTGGCAATTACACCGGTAAATACGAAGGCCCGGTGACCCTGCGCCACGCCTTCGCCAATTCCACCAACACCGTGGCGGTGCGCCTGATCGAAGAGGTCAGCCCGGCCCGTGTCATCAGTTTGGCCCACCGCATGGGCATCACCTCGGAATTGCGCAACGACGCGTCCCTGGCCCTGGGCACCTCGGAAACCAATCTGCTGGAGCTGACCACCGCCTATACGCCCTTCGCCAATGGCGGCTTCGGCGTTACCGCTTTCGGCGTGGAAAGCGTCACCGACCCGCAGGGGCAGCCTTTGTGGAGCCGTCAGGGCGGTGGCTTCGGCCAAGTCATCTCTGACGTGGCCCTGGCCCATATGCACGAAATCATGCAAGCGGTGCTGACCGAGGGCAGCGGCAAGGCCGCCCGCCTGGGCGACCGCCCCGCCGCCGGCAAGACCGGCACCACCCAGGATTACCGCGACGCGTGGTTCATGGGCTACACCGCCGATTATGTGGGCGGGGTATGGCTGGGCAATGACGACCAGCGCCACGAAATGAAGAAAGTCACCGGCGGCGGCCTGCCGGCTCAGTTGTGGAAGACGGTGATGGTCAACGCCCATAAGGGCCTGCCCATCCATCACCTGCCCACGCCGGATTTGACCCCGGCGCCGTCGGTGGTCGATGGCCCTGGTGAACTGATCCAGTCGGGCGGCGAGGCGGTGCGCTCCATCGGCAATGCGTTGGACGGGTTGATTAATTCCATCTTCGGGCGGTGAGGGAGTAAGCGGGCGTGTGCCCGCACCCCATCGGAGGCAAGCCTCCGAACCTCCTTTTTTATTATCAATAGGATAGAGGGTTTGGGAGGCAAGCCTCCCAATCGGGGTTAGGGGCGGAAGCCCCTTAATCCCGCTTCCGCACCAACACCGTAAACACCACCCACGCCCCAACCCCCAGCACCGCCACCAACGTGCCTAACGGACGCGTGGTGTGATCGAAGGTGGCGGCGTGGAGCCAGCCGATGGCGGCGCCCATGCTCATTTGCAGGAAGCCCACCAGGGCGGAGGCGGCGCC
Source organism: Rhodospirillales bacterium (assembly GCA_014380005.1). GTDB lineage: Bacteria > Pseudomonadota > Alphaproteobacteria > Rhodospirillales > Magnetospirillaceae > Magnetospirillum. Next base: position 9,914 of record JACMKT010000226.1, on the reverse strand, counting down.
CGACATGCGGGGATAGGGGGCGATGGCGCCGGCGGTGCTGTTGGGCAGGACCAGGGCGGCGCATAGGAAGAACACCATCAGCGGCAGCAATACGGCGGGCATGGTGGTGATGCCGGCCCAGGCCAAACCGGCGGCGGTTAAACCGCTGACGGCGCAGCCCATGGTGCCCAGGCGGATCATGCGGTCCAGACCGATTCGATGGGTGTGGCGCCCGGCCACCAGCCCGCCGGTGATGTAGCCGGCGATAACCACGGCGAAGCCGAAACCGAACAAAGCGGGCGGCAGGCCCATCACTTCGATCAGCACGAAGGACGAGGCCGAGATGAAGGTGAACATGCCGGAAAACACCAGCGCCACGGTCAGCGTATAGCCCAGCACCCGCCGATCGGTCAGCAGGGTGCGGTAATTGATCAGCATGGCGGTGGGCGACAAGGCAGTGCGGTCGCGATGACCGTTGGTCTCACCCAGCAGGCGGTACACCGCCACCAGCAGGATCAGGCCGAATAGGGTCAGCAGCACGAAATTGGAGCGCCAGCCCAGCAGGGAATGCAGCCAACCGCCCAGGATGGGGGCGGCAAAAGGCGCGATGGCCATGGCCGAGGCCATGTAGGACAGCACCTTGGCCGCCTGCTCGCGTGGATAGACGTCGCGCACCACGGCGCGGCCCACCACCGGCCCGCAACAGGCGCCCAAGGCTTGCAGGAAGCGGGCGGCGATCAGGGTGTCCATGGTGGGGGCGACGGTGCAGGCCACGCTGCCCAGCAGATAGATCAGCACGCCGCCCAGAATGACTGGACGCCGCCCGAAGCGGTCCGATAGCGGCCCATAGATCAGCATGGTGGCGGCGAAACCGGCCAGGAACACCGACAGGGTCAGCTGGGCCTGTTCGATGCCCACATGGAAGTCCCGCGCCATGTCGGGCAGCGAGGCCAGATATAGATCGGTGGAAATGGGGCCGAACGCCACCAAAGCGGTCAGCAGGGCGGCGACGGCGAGCGAGGTGGGACCAGGGGCGGATGGAGTGCGGGTCATGCCCCCGTGTTAGCACAAGCGTCGAAGCGGTGCAGCCCGGGACCGTGGGATTTCAGCCATCGGCGCGGCGCATGGCTGTCGCCCACCAAGCCATCCACCACCGCCCAGAAGGCGGGGGAGTGGTTCATCTCCACCAGATGGGCCACCTCATGGGCCACCACATAGGTCAGCACCCATTCCGGGGCCAGAACGAGCCGCCATGAGAACGCCAGATCGCCGGCGGAGGAACAGCTGCCCCAGCGCGACCGGGTGTCCTTGACGCTGATTTTTCCGGGTTTGCGGTCCAAACGGGCGGCCAGATCATGGGCCTGGGGCAGGATCAGCCGCTTGGCCTCGGCCTTGAGGAAATCCGCCACCCGGCGGCCCACATGCTCGGCCCGGCCCGACACCACCAAGGCACCGTCTTCGACCCATACCCCGCGCTTGGCCTCGGGGGCATGGCGGATGGGGTGGGGAACGCCCAGGATGGGCACTTGGGCGCCGTCCGTCAGCGCCACCTTGCCCGGCAACCGCGCCAGCCGTTCGGCCAGCCAGATACGGTGGGCGATGAGAAAGCGTTCGGCTTCGGCCAGCTTGGCCTTGGGCGGCAACATGATAACCGGGCCGCGCACCGGGTCGATGCGCAGGGACATGCGCTTGGCCAGGGCGGAGCGCTTCACCGTTACGGTGACGGAATGGCCGCCGAGGTCGAGGGGGATGGAGTCGGTCATAGGGGCAGGATTGGTGACACGGATGGACACGGATAAACACGGATAAAATAAGATCCCTTATCCGTGCTTATTGCCACATGGGTGGCCGGCCTCGCCGAGTTTTCGTAAGGATTCCATCCGTGTTTATCCGTGTCCATCCGTGTCATGAGCCCTATTCAGGCCACGTCACGATGTGATGGTCCAGCGGACCGGCCCGGTTTTCCGGGATGCAGCGGGCGCGGACGGAAATGCCGGCTTCGTGGACGGTGTTGTCGTCGCCCGACACCAGCGGGTGCCACCACGGCAAATCCTTGCCTTCGGCCAGCAGGCGGTAGGCGCAGGTGGTGGGCAGCCATTTCAATTCGCCCACCGCCGCAGCGGTCAGTTGGACGCAATCGGGGACGTAGCGCTTGCGGTTATCGTAATCCTTGCAGCGGCACGTCCCCGTGTTGAGCATCCGGCAGGCCACATTGGTGTAGTGGACCCTGCCGGTATCCTCGTCCTCAAGCTTATGCAGGCAGCACTTCCCGCAGCCGTCGCACAGGCTCTCCCACTCCGTCCTGCTCATGGAGCTTATGGGCTTCGTCCGCCAGAACGGTGAGCCTGTCGTGGGTGCGGATGAATTCGCGGACATGGGGGTAAATTTCCTCGCGCCAGCGGCGTCCGTTGAAGACACCGTAATGGCCGACCTTGGCTGCCAGATGATGCTTGCGCATGTTATCCGGCAGGCTGGAGCACAGACGCTGCGCCGCCTCGGTCTGACCGACGCCGGTAATATCGTCTTTTTCACCCTCGATCGTCATCAACGCGGTGTGCTGAATCAGCGACGGATCGATTTTTTTGCCCCGGCTGGTCATCTTGCCCTCGGGCAGATCGTGGTCCTGGAACACGGTCTTGATGGTCTGCAGGTAGTATTCCGCCGGCAGATCCATCACCGCCAGATATTCGTCGTAGAATTCGCGGTGCTTCTCGGCGGAATCGCCATCGCCCTTGACCATGTTATGGAACAGCTTGAGGTGCTCGCCCATATGGCGCTCGGGGTTCAGGCTCATGAAGCCCTGCAATTGCAGGAAGCCGGGATAGACCTTGCGGCCCCGTCCGGGATGGACGAACGGCACTTGCTGGACCACGGAATTCTCGAACCACGACATGGGCTTGGAGGTGGCGACCTCGTTGACCTTGGTCGGGTTGATGCGGGTGTCGATGGGGCCGCCCATGATGGTCAGCGAGCTGGGCTGGCGCGGGTCGTTATTGGCCGCCATCAGCGACACCGCCGCCAGCACCGGCACCGACGGCTGGCACACGGCCAGAACATGGGTATCGGCGCCCAGGAAGTGCAGCAGTTCGATCACATAATCGATGTAGTCGTCCAGGCTGAACGGACCCTCGCTCAGCGGAACCTCGCAGCCATCCACCCAATCGGTGATGTAGACGTCGTGGTCGGGCAGCAGGGTCTCGACCGTGCCGCGCAGCAGGGTGGCGTAATGGCCCGACATGGGCGCCACCACCAGGATGCGCGGGTCGCGGCGATCGGTTTGGCGCTGGAAGTGCAGCAGTTCGCAGAACGGCTTTTGGTAGACCACCACTTCCTTGATGGCCACGTCCTGGCCGTCGATACGGGTGGTCGGCAGATTGAACTGCGGCTTGGCATAACGGCGGGTGGTGCGTTCCAGCAATTCGGCGCTGGCGGCAATGGTGCGCCCCAGGCTGGTATAGGCCGCCGGCATCCACGGATGGCTGAATGCGGTGCGCATGGCGTCGGCCCACAGCCGAGTCGGGCCGAGAATGGCGTGCTGGAATTCATGCAGGTGATAAAGCATACGACCGACCCCCTACCGAGGTATAAGACATCTGATAATTTTCTTACCCAATAGTGATAGGCCTTGGCAATAAAATTATTACCAATAGGCCATCCGACAGGGCATAAGGCGCGCCGCCCCGCATGGTGCAGTGCGACATGGGTAGGGTAAAAGCTGAGGGGTTAAGCGGGTCTAAAGATTGCTGCGCCGCAGCACAATGTCACAGGGCGCGGTCTATCAGGTGCACGAAAGACCCCATGACACGCGATGCGCGCAATCCGGCATTGCCGACCGGGGCATGGGCGGCGTCGGTGGCGATGAATAGGGGCTCGCCCGTTTCCGCCACGATGGTGGCGTAGTGGAATTCGTGACCGCGATAGCCTTGCCCGGCGGCACCCAGCGGCCCGGCGGCAATCAGGCGGGCCTGGCGATAGCCCAGATGCAGGCGGCGCCGGGCGAAGCTGGTTTCCAGCCCCAACAGGCCGGCCATGGCATGGGCGTGGCCATCCGCGTCGATCAAAGTGTGGCCCAGCACCATATAGCCGCCGCACTCGCCGAAGATCACGGCGCCTGAGGTGGCCTGCGCGCGCAAGCCCTCCAGGAAGCGGTCATTGGCGGCCAGTTGGCCGGCATACAGCTCGGGATAGCCGCCGGGCAGATAGACCCCATCGCCTTGTGGCGCTTCGTCGGCCAAGGGCGAGAACAGGCTGATCTCCGCTCCGGCACGGCGCCAGCCCTCCAGCAAGGCGGGATAGGCGAAGGCGAAGGCGGCATCCTGGGCCACGGCGATGTGTTGGCCCAAGGGCGGCACCATGAGGACGGGGCTGGCGGTCAACGGCGACGGCTGGGCCAGGGCCATCAACCGGTCAACGGCAATATGCTCGCCCACCGCTTGCGCTGCGGCGGCCAGGAAGGCGGCCAGATCGGGGTGCTCGCAGGCCTGGACCAGACCCAGATGGCGGCTGGGCACCACCAATTCCTCCAGGCGGGGCAGGAAGCCCAGTACGTCGATCCCGGGGCAGGCGCGGTGGCAGGCCTCGGTGATCATGCGCTTGTGCTTGTCGCCGCTGACCCGGTTGAAGATGACACCCTTAATGCGGATATCGGGGCGCAGGCTGGCGAAGCCCAGCAGCACCGCCGCCGCCGAGCCGGTCATGCCGCGTCCGTCGATCAGCAACACCACCGGCCAGCCGGTCAGCGCCGCCACGTCGGCGGTGGAGCCGCAGGGCTCGCCCTCGGGCACGGCGGCGCCGTCGAACAGGCCCATGACCCCCTCGCACACCACCAGATCAGCGGTGGCGGACACTTGCCCCACCAGCCCAGCCACGCTGTCGGGACGCATGGCCCAGGCATCCAGATTGAGGCAATGGCGCCCGGTGGCGGCGGTGTGGAAGGCGGGGTCGATGTAATCGGGGCCGACCTTGGCGGATGCCACCGTGACCCCGCGGCGGGTCAGATGGGCCAGCAGCCCCAGCGTCGCCAGGGTCTTGCCACTGCCCGAGCATGGCGCGGCGAGGATGAGCCCTGGCGCAATCATGTTACTTCAGGAACTTCTTCAAGGCATTGGTCAGGTCGTCCACGGTCGTTCCGTGAGGGAAATGAGCCACGAAACGGCCATCCGGCCCGACCAGATACAGGATGGAGGAATGGTCCACCGTATAGGTCGTGGCGTCCTCACTTGTCCCCTTGGCCTTGGCCTTGGCGCCATAGACCTTATAGGCCTTCATGACCTGGGCCACCTGGGCCTCGCTGCCGGTCAGGCCGACCATCTTGGGATGGAAGGCCGCCGCGTAATCCTTCATCACCGCCGGAGTATCGCGGGTGGGGTCCACGGTGATGAAGATGGGGGTCAGCTTGAACCGTTCCGCCGCCGACAGCTTGTCCATGGCCGCAGCCACCGACGACAAGGCGGTGGGGCAGACATCGGGGCAGAAGGTATAGCCGAAATAGATCAGCATCCATTTGCCACGGAAATCCGCATCGGTCACGGTCTTGCCGTCGCCATCCACCAAGGTGAACGATCCGCCGATGGAGGCGGTGGCGTGCTCGCCCCCCGACCACACCATGATGCGCGAGCCGATGGCGATGGCGGCCACCAGCACCACGGCCAGAACGGCTAAAACGGAATTGCGGCTTGCTTTCACGGGGAGTCCTTTCGCATCACGCGGCCAATTGCCAGGCCATGAAGCCCAGCATGCCGGCATTGGCCACCAGCAGAAGCGGCGCCCACCGCACCAGCGGGGCGCGCCAACGGGAAATGGCGAAATGGCCGATGGCGCCCACCGCCACCAAAGCCGGTGCGGTGCCGGCGGTAAAGGCCAGCATGGCGAAGGCGCCCGCCAGGGGATCGCCGGTGGCCGCCGCCGCCGCCAAAGCGGCATAGAGCAGGCCGCAGGGAATGAAGCCCAAGGCCACGCCCAGTGCCCAGCCCTTGAACCCGGTGGGGCTGGCGAACAGGGGCTTGGCCCAGGCGCCGACGGTGCCGCTCCACCAGGACGGGCCGGACTCGGCGCCCGATAAGGCGGCTTTCAGACGGGGCACCGCCATGCCCAGCAGGAACAGGGCGGCAAGGCTCAGCAGGGCGGCGGCAAGGAAGCGGAACCCGCCCCAATCGGCCAAGGCCCCGGCCGCCAGCGCGCCCAACGCACCCAGCCCGGCATAGGTGGTGGCGCGGCCCAGATGATAGGGCAGCAGGGCGGCACCGGACAGGCGATGCCATTCGGTCATACGCGAGACGGGGATCTGCTCCAGCCGGGCCGCCACTTGGCTCAGCACGAAGGGGCCGCACATGCCGGTGCAATGGCTGAGCGAGCCGATCACTCCCGTGACGAACAGGCTGGACAGCACGCCGCCATTCTCCGCCACGGTGACGCGGCAGACGGACAGGCCGGCAGATAGCGAGGCGAGCACGGAATCCATGATGGCGCGAGGATAAGCGGCTCGCGTCCCCTGATCAACCGGGGTTCCACCAATCCAGCCGCGCGCGCAAGGCGACCACTCCGCCCACCACCAGCATGGCCGGCGGCTCCATGGGATGTGCGGCCAGATCGGCGACGATCATGCCCAAGGTGGACTCCAGCACTTTTTGGCGCGGCGTCGCTGCCTTGGAGACGATGGCGACCGGCTCGTCCGCCTTGCGACCGGCGGCCAGCAGGCGGTCCACCACCTTGTCCAATTGGCGCAGGGCCATATAGAACACCAGCACTTGCGCGCCGCGCGCCAGCCCGTCCCAGTCGAAACCGGCGGGCATTTCGCCGTCCTGGCCGTGGCCGGTGACGAAGGCGATGGAGGAATTGCAGTCGCGCGCCGTGGTGGGAATGCCGGCATAGGCCAGCCCGCCCACGCCGGCGGTCACGCCGGGCACCACGCGGAAGGGAATGCCCGCATCGGCCAGGGCCAAGGCTTCCTCGGCCCCGCGCCCGAACACGAACGGATCGCCGCCCTTCAGCCGCAGCACGCGGAGACCTTGTGCGGCCAATTCCAGCAGGCGGGCATTGATGTCGCCCTGACGCGGGCTGGCAATGCCGCCGCGCTTGCCCATGGGCTCGATCACCGCGCCGGGCCGCGCCATGGCGACGATGCGCGGGTCCACCAATGCGTCATGCACGATCGTGTCGGCGGTCTTCAGCGCATGCAGCGCCAGCAGCGTCAATAGCCCGGGATCGCCGGGACCGGCACCCACCAGCCAGACGCTGCCGGGTGCGAAATGGGGGAAGGTCATGTCCATGGGGGATCATATAGCAAAAATTCACCACCAAGGGCACCAAGGACACCAAGACAGCATCCGGGCGGAACGGCCTTCGCCGCGTAGCAAAATCTCTTGGTGATCTTGGTGCCCTTGGTGGTGAATTCCTTTAATATCCGCCGCCATGACCAAGGAATTGCGCAAGGGCTGGACCACCGGGGCCTGCGCCACCGCTGCCGCCAAGGCGGCGTTTGTGGCGCTGCATGGCGGCGGCTTCCCCGATCCGGTGATAATCCGTCTGCCCCAGGGGCTAACCCCGGCTTTCGCCTTGGCGCAGGCCGAGCGTATTGGCGCCACCGCTACCGCTGGGATCATCAAGGATGCCGGTGACGATCCCGACGTGACCCATGGCGCCCTGGTGCTGGCGAGTGTTCAGGTGGGTGCGCCGGGAACCGGCGTGACTTTCCGTGCCGGTCTCGGCATCGGCACCATTACCCTGCCCGGCCTGCCCTTGCCGCCGGGCGAGCCCGCCATCAATCCCGGCCCGCGCGCCCAGATCACGGCCAATCTAACCGAGGCGGCGGCGGAATTGGGTGTGGCCGCCGATGTGGTGGTGACCATTTCCATTCCCGGCGGCGAGGCCTTGGCGGAAAAGACCCTGAACGGGCGCCTGGGCATCAAAGGCGGCCTGTCCATCCTGGGCACCACCGGCGTGGTGCTGCCCTATTCCTGCGCCGCCTGGGTCCATTCCATCCATCGCGGCATCGACGTGGCCCGCGCCCTGGGGCTGACCCATCTGGCGGCGACCACCGGCAAAACCTCGGAAGCCTTGGCGCGGCGGGATTTGCATCTGCCCGATCAGGCGCTCATCGACATGGGCGACATGGCCGGGGCGGTGCTGAAATATCTGCGCAGCTACCCGGTGCCCCGGCTCACTTTGGTGGGCGGCTTCGCCAAGCTGGCGAAATTGGCGGCGGGCGAGATGGATCTGCACTCCCGCGCTTCCCAGGTGGATGTGGCGTTCCTGTCCGGGCTGCTGGCGGAAAGTGGTGCCGCAGCCGAAACGATTACGGCGGCGCGGGATTGCGGGTCTGCCGGGCAAGTGCTGGCGCTGGCTGGTGGGGTGCCGTTGGGGGATTTGGTGGCCCGGCGTGCCCGTGAAGCCGCCATGGCGGTGCTGGCCGGCGGCACCGAGGTGGATGTGATCGCCATCGACCGTGCCGGGCATGTGGTGGGGAGAAGCGGTTGAAACTGCTCATCCTCGGCGGAACAACTGAAGCCGCCCGCCTCGCCCGTGCCTTGGTTGGCAGCGGGTTGGACGTCATCACCTCCCTGGCCGGCCGCACCGACAACGCCCCCGTTTTGCCCGGCACCATGCGGGTGGGCGGGTTCGGTGGGGTGGAGGGGTTGGCGGAGTACCTGACCGCCCATGCCATCGACCGCGTCATCGACGCCACCCACCCCTTCGCCGCTCGCATTTCCGCCCATGCGGCCCAGGCCTGCACCCAATCGGGCGTGCCCCGGCTGATGCTGGTGCGGCCCGCTTGGCATAAGCAGGAGGGCGATGATTGGGTCGAGGTGGCGGATATGGACCAAGCGGCGGGAATGGTGGCCGATTTGGGCCGCCGTGCGTTCCTGACCGTGGGCATTGGCGAGGTGGCGGCATTCGCCGGCTCACCCGTTTGGTTCCTGGTTCGCCTGATTGCTGACCAAACGTTGCCTTTAGCCGATTATCGGGTCATCACCGGCAAGGGGCCGTTCGATGCGCAGGCGGAACAACAGGTGATGCGCGCCCACGACATCGATCTGTTGGTGACCAAGGCCTCGGGCGGGGCGGCGACCTACGGCAAGATCGCCGCCGCGCGGGAATTGGGGCTCAGGGTGCTGATGGTTCAGAGACCGGTTCTGCCGGAAGGTGAGCAGGTCAATACGGTTGAGGCGGGGATGGCTTGGCTACAGAAAAGATAACCGCACGCCCCCTCCACCGTCATGGCCGGGCTTGACCCGGCCATCCACGCGGTGCCGCATAAATACTATTTCAAACAATATCTTAGGCGTTAACACGTGGATGCCCGGATCAAGTCCGGGCATGACGTTGAGGGGGTGGATACGAAACCTACTTCGCCGGCCTCAGCACATGGGTGTGATCCGCCGCGTACAGGCGCGAATCCGTAAATTCCGCTCCGCCCAGGACCCGGCCCACCAGAATCAGCGCGGTGCGGGTGAAGCCTGCCGCTTTGACCTTGTCGCGGATGTCGGCTAGGGTGCCCTGGACGAAGGCCTGATCGGGCCACGACACGCGATAGGCCACCACCACCGGGCAATCGGCGCCGTAAAGCGGGGTCAGTTCGTCCACCACGTTTTTCAGATTGTTGACCGACAAATGGATGGCCAAAGTGGCGCCGCTTTTGCCCAAAGTGGTCAGATCCTCGCCCGCCGGCATGGCCGACGAGCGCATGGCGGTGCGGGTGACGATGATGGATTGGCTGACATCGGGCAGGGTCAGCTCGGTGGCCAGCGCGGCGGCGGCGGCGGCGAAGGCGGGCACTCCGGGGGTGACGTCATAGGGAATGCCTAGAACGTCCAGCCGGCGCATCTGCTCGGCGGTGGCGCCGTAGATGGAGGGGTCGCCGGAATGGACGCGGGCGACGTCCTGGCCGACCGCATGGGCCGCTTTCATTTCGGCAACGATTTCATCCAGATTCAGCG
>JACMKT010000225.1 GCA_014380005.1 Rhodospirillales bacterium | reverse complement strand
GGCCACGGGGCGCCCGTTGATGCGGGTGACCCGGCCCCGCACCATGGGGGCTTGGTCCACGGTGGCGCGCTTGTCCACCGCGCGGACGATGCCGTCAAAGCCCTCCAACTGATCGGGCTGGATGTCGATGAAGAAGAAGCTGGGCGCTTCCGCCGGCATGCGCTCGCCGAATTGCCGGGCCAGATTGCCCTCGATCAGGGCGATGGCCACCAGCACGGTGAGACCAAGACCCAGGCTCAGCACCACGCTGACCACGGCACTTCCCGGGCGGTGGAGGTTGGCGAGCGCCAACCGGCCGGTGGGATGGGCGAACAATCCGGTGCGCTGGGCCGAACAAGCGGCGGCGGCACGCGACAGCGCCCAAGCCAGCCCCCGGAACAAGGCCAGGGTGCACAACGCGGCAATCACGAAGGCGCCCGCCAGACCGGGCTTGTCGGCGGACAGCACCGCCAACGCCATCAGGGCCAAAGCGGCCAAGCCGAGCACGGCCAGGGTGGCGCGGTCGGGCAGGCGCGGCAGCGGCGCCACCAATTGGCGGAACAGGGCGGTGGCCGGCACCGCTTTGGCGCGGGCCAGGGGCCACAGGGTGAAGACTCCGGCGGTCAGCACGCCGAAGGCGGCGGCCACCAGCAACGGCACGGGGTACAGGCCGGTGCGGGCGGCCAAGGGCAATTTGTCGCCGGCCAGATGAACCACCAGCGACGGCACCATGGCGCCCATGGCCAGCCCGATGACGATGCCTAATGACGCCAACAGGGCGACCAGGGAGCCATAGGTGGCAAAGATCAGCCGCGACGGCGCGCCCACGGATTTCAGCACGGCGATGGTGGGCACCCGGCCATCCAGATAGGCCTTCACCGCATTGGCGACGCCGATGCCGCCCACCAACAGGGCGGTCAGCCCCACCAGGGTCAGGAACGAGGTCAGATTGTCCAAAAACCGCCCCACCCCCGGCGCCGCGTCCGAGGTATCGCGCAACTGCCACGGGGCGTCCGGGAAGCGCTGGCCCAGCAGGTGTTTGGCGGATTCCGCCGTGAGTCCTGGCTTCAACGCCACCCGATAGGTCCAGCGCATCAGGCTGCCGGGCTGGATCAGCCCGGTTTCCGCCACCGCCTGCACCGGCACCATCAGCCGTGGCCCAAATGCCAAGGCGGTGGCGATGCGGTCGGGCTCACGGATGATGGCTGCGCGGATTTGAAACTGGGTGCTGCCCACGGTGACGCGGTCGCCCAATTTGAGGTCCAAATTCGCCAGCAGATTGGGATCGGCCACCGCGCCCCACACGCCGTCACGCTGGGCCAAGGCATCGACGGCGGAAAGCGGCGGGTCCAGTTCCAAAGCACCGGCCAGGGGATAGACCGCCGCATCCACGCCCTTCAATTCCACCAGCCGGCGGGTGTCGCTGCCATGGGCCATGGCACGCATCTCCATGCCCTCGGCCACAATGCCCAAACTGTCCAGGGCTTCGCGCTGCGGGGCGTCCACCGGGCCGTAGGATTGGCGCAGATCCAGATCACCGCCCAACAGTTTGCGGGAATCTTCCTTCAACGCCGTATGGAACGCCGCCTTCAGCGAGCCCGACGCGGCGATGGCGGCGACGCCCAAGGCCAAGCACGCCATCAGGATGCGGAAGCCTTTCAGGCCGCCGCGCAATTCCCGCCGGGCATAAATAACGGACAGAGGAAGGGTCATGATTTTGATTTTGCCCTCAAGCGCCGGGCGCCGCCTCCGGCGGCTTGGCTTACGCTCGCATAAGCTCGCGGGGCCTCAACGGCCCAGTCCCTCGCTACGCTCGCTCCACTCATGACGCCGATACCAGCAGGGTCGGCACATCCTCGGCGATGCGGCCGTCTTCCACCCGCACCATGCGGCGGCAGCGCGCCGCCAGCGAGGCATCGTGGGTGACCAGCACCAAGGTGGTGCCGTGGCGTTCGTGCAATTGGAACAGCAGTTCGACGATGGTGCGCCCGGTGGCCTGATCCAGATTGCCGGTGGGCTCGTCGGCCAGCAGCAAACGGGGGCGGGCGACGAAGGCGCGGGCCAAAGCGACGCGCTGCTGCTCGCCGCCGGAGAGTTGGCCGGGGTAATGGTCCAAGCGGTGGCCCAGACCGACCGCCTTCAGTTCCACTTCGGCACGGGCGAAGGCGTCGCGGGCGCCGGCCAGTTCCAGCGGCACCGCCACATTTTCCAACGCGGTCATGGTGGGCACCAGATGGAAAGCCTGGAAGACGATGCCGATTTGGGCGCGGCGGAAGCGGGCCAAACCGTCCTCGTTCAGCAAAGCAAGGTTATGCCCGGCCACGTCCACATGGCCCGAGGTGGCGCGCTCCAGCCCCGCCACCACCATCAGCAGGGTGGACTTGCCGGAACCGGAGGGGCCGACTATGCCCACGGTCTCGCCGCTGTCCACGCGCAGGTCGATGCCGCGCAAGACGTTGACCTCGCCCGCCAAGCTCGCCAAGTTGAGGGTGACGCCCTGAAGGTCGATCAGGGGCTTGGAGGCGGGAGACATCATGGGGTGGTTGGCTCTCGTTTTGAGAAGATGGCGCCGCGTGCGCGTACAGGTCGCATATGGAGCGGTCGCTCTGGTTGTCAATCTCGGCGCAGGGGGAGCCATGGCCGAAAGCTTGCGCGTGCTCGCCTTGGGCGATTCCCTGACCGCCGGCTACGGCTTGCCCGCCGACGCCGCCTTTCCGGTGCAATTGGAAAAGGCGCTGCGGGCGCAGGGCTACGACGTCTCCATCATCAATGCCGGGGTGTCGGGCGATACCAGCGCCGGTGGCCGGGCGCGGCTGGACTGGGCGCTGGCCGACAAGCCGCAAGTGGCCATCGTCGAATTGGGCGCCAATGACGGTCTGCGCGGCATTGACCCCAAGGTAACCGAGCAGAATCTGGACGCCATCCTGACCCGGCTGAAGGCCGACGGCGTCACCATCTTGTTGACCGGCATGCTGGCGCCGCCCAATTACGGCGCCGATTACGCCGAATCCTTCCGCCAAGTGTATGTGCGGCTGGCCCAGCGGCACCGTGTGGCGTTCTATCCGTTCTTCTTGGACGGCATTGCCCGCGACCCCAAGCTCAATCAGGGTGACGGCCTGCACCCGACGCGAGAGGGCGTGGCCGTCATCGTCCAACGCATCCTGCCCAGCGTGAAGCAGGTGCTGGGCAATGGAGGCAAAGGATGAGTATGCCGCTGCCGATCCCGCATTCCGCGCCCTTCGTCCTGGCCCATGCCCATGCCGACCATTGGGGGCTGGCGGCCAAGGCCTGTCTGGAAGGGCTGGCGGGAGCGCCGGCCAATATGGGCATTCTGTACGTCACCGAGGCGTTCAATCAGAACCTGTCCTCCATTCTGACCTTCCTGCGCGAGACCACCCGCATCGAACATTGGATCGGTGCCGTGGTGCCGGGTCTGTGTGCCGGTGATACCGAATACATGCATGGCGGCGCCCTGGCGGTGATGACCGGCCTGTTGCCTGAGGAGTCCTTCCGCAGCTTCGCCGGGCTGGACGCGGCGGCAATCATGGGGCGGCTGGGGCCGTGGATCGCCAGCCATGGCCCCTGTGTCGGTCTGATCCATGGCGACCAGCGCAGTCCCGGATTACAGGCTTTGGTGGGGGCGCTGGCGTCCCAGGCCGGGTTCCTGGTGGGCGGCACGGTCTCGGTTTCCGGCCCGCCGGCCCAGGTGGCGGATCAGGTGGTCTCGGGCGGGGTGTCGGGGCTGTTGCTGGGCGCCCAGGTGCCGGTGGTGACCGCGCTGACCCAGGGCTGCACTCCCATCGGCACCGTGCACACCGTGACCGAGGCGGCGGACGGCGTGGTCATGAAGCTGGATGGCCGCTCGGCCATGGAGGTGCTGAAGGAGGAAGCCGGTGAACTGATCGCCCGCGATATCCGCCGCGCCGCCGGCTATATCCATGTGGGCCTGCCGGTGGCGGGCTCGGACCGGGGCGATTATCTGGTGCGCAGCCTGCTGGGCATCGATCAGCGCCAGGGCTGGCTGGCCGTGGCCGACCGGCTGGAGGTGGGGCAGAAGTTCATCTATGTGCGCCGCGACCCCAATGCCGCCCGTGCCGACATGAAGCGCATGCTGGTGGACATCACCAAGCGGCGCGCCGGACGCCCGGTGCGCGCCGCCCTGTACACCAGTTGCGTGGCGCGGGGCCACAACATGTTCGGCACCGATGGGGCCGAATTGGCGCTGATCCGCAACACGCTGGGGCCGGTGCCCCTGGTGGGCTTTTTCGCCAATGGGGAAATCTGCGGCGACCGGCTGTACGGCTATAGCGGCGTGCTGACCCTGATCTTGGGTGACCGATCATGATGCGCCTGTTCGTCGGCCTGGGGTTGCCGCCGGACATTGCCGGGCGGCTGACCGCCCTGGGCGGCGGCATTCCCGGTGGGCGCTGGGTCGAGCCGCGTAATCTGCACATCACCCTGCGCTTCATCGGCGAGGTGGAAGACGGGCTGGCGCGCGAACTGCACGACGAATTGGCCGGTCTGCGCTTCCCCGCCTTCGCCCTGGGCCTGGACGGCTTCGGCACCTTTGGCCGGTCCACGCCCAATCACCTTTGGGCCGGGGTGGAGAAGGCGCCGGAACTGCTGCATCTGCAGGCCAAGGTCGAGACCCTGGTGGCCCGGCTGGGCCTGCCGCCCGAGGGCCGCAAATATTTCCCCCATGTCACCCTGGCCCGATTCAAAGGCGCGCCGGTCATCCGGGTGCAGGATTTCATCACCCGCAATTCGCCCTTCCATGCCGGGCCGTGGCCGGTGGAGCACTTTACCCTATTTCGCAGTTTCCTCGGCCATGGCGGTGCCGAATACGACCCTATCGCCGAGTACCCGCTTCAATTGAGTTGATATATGCCCTCAAGCGCCGGGCGCCGCCTCCGGCGGCTTGGCTTACGCTCGTATAAGCTCGCGGGGCCTCAACGGCCCAGGCGCCCGGTGGCCCGGGCTTCAGCTCCGATGCCTCTTGTCGGAAGGCGGCCTTCCCTGTAACTTTCGGCGTATGAAATCCATCGCTCGCCGTGCCGCTTTGCTTGGTCTGTCCGCCCTGCTGCTTGCCGGTTGCGGCAGTCGGACGTCGTTGCCGCAAACCCAGGCGGGCGACCCGCAGCAGCCCATGGATTTCAAGCTGCTGACCGATATTCCCATCCCGTCGGGCGCCACCATGGATAACGAACGGTCGTTGATCCTGGGTGACCATGACCGCTGGACCGGCCGGGTGGTGATGAAGCTGTGGAAATCGGCGCCCGACGCCACCAATTTCTATCAGCAGCAGATGCCGTCCTTCGGCTGGGAACCCATCATGGCCGCCACCTCGGGCATCAGCGTGATGTCCTATGTGCGGGGCGAGCGCGCCGCCACCGTGCAGGTGGAAAGCACCATGCTGGGCTCGGCAGTGTCGGTGACCGTGGGGCCGCGCGCCAATGGCCTTGGTGCCGGCGCAGGCGCGTCTTCGTCCATGCCGGGACCGGCGCCGCCTGGGTATTACGATGCCCCGCCCAAGGCGGCACCCATGGAAAAGGTCCGGTCTGAACCGCTGCCGACAACCCGCCGGTAACAGCTCCCGCTTGACGTCGGGCCAGTTCCACCCAAAATAACAAGCAAGGCGCGGTTGGTCCCATCGGGGAGGGCCGCTGCCGACACCGGGTGCCGATGATCGGGCCCATACTCTGGTTTCTCGCTCGTGCTTTGAGGAGGAGTCCACCCCCATGACCCGTCTGTCCGTCTTCAACAGCCCGCTTTTGCTAGGCTTCGACCATTTCGAGCGGGTGCTCGACCGGGTGTCGAAAAGCCAGGCCGAGGGTTATCCGCCCTATAACATCGAACAGACCGGCGATAGCGGCCTGCGTATTACGCTGGCGGTGGCCGGCTTTTCCATGGACGATCTGTCGGTCGGTCTGGAAGATAACCAACTGATCATTCGCGGACATCAGGTCGAGGAGGATCAAGGCCGGATTTTCCTGCATCGCGGCATCGCCGCCCGCCAGTTCCAGCGCGCCTTCGTGCTGGCCGAGGGCATCGAGGTCAAGGCCGCCACGTTGGATAACGGCCTGCTGCATGTGGATCTGGTGCGGCCCCGGCCCGAACCCCGGGTCAAAAACATACCCATTCAGGGCGCGACACTTGGCGCGGCTTGCGGCGATTCCCCTCGGGCCATCACGGTCGAGGGCGACGACACCGCCAAAGTCCGCTCCAAGACCGGCCAATAACAGGAGGTCCTGCCATGATGAACGAACGCCCCGCCACCGGCCCGACCGCCCAGCGCACCATGAGCGAAACCGATTTCGCCAGTTGGGGCCTGCCCGAAGTGGCCTTCGTCAAACGCGTGATGATCGCGGGTGACGGCGGCCTGATGTCGGAAGGCTGGTCCATCCACGCCGCCGACGGCACCCATATGGGACTGGCCCCGTCCCGCGATCTGGCCTTCGCCGCCATCAAGCAGCATGAGTTGGAGCCGCTGAGCGTGCATTGATATCAGCGAGTGCTACGGGTGTCGGTCTCGGATATAGATCGGCCTGAAAGGCCGCGATGCAGCCGTCTTTAACGCCTTTAACCCCGATTGTGAGCAGGCTTTAGGTCGGACAAATTCGAAAATGACGCCTTTACTTCGAACGGACCGGAGCTCCCTGTCGGATCATCGTCAGGCGACGGGGCCACGCTCCGCCGATCTGGCCTTCGCCCTAGCCAGCGTGCTTGCCCGCGCGATGCCGCCTTCCTTCATAATAGCCCCGCTACCCGGATAATTCATCGCGGTTGGCAGGTGTAGCGTAAGCCGTTGATTGGACGTAGGATTTGGTTGCGAAGCCGATCCCCGTCGATCTCGGAGGCCGCACCCGCCATGGTTGATCCTACGCTACCGCTATCCGGTCTGTCACCCGTTGGCGGCAAATCGGTGATCGCCCGATTTGATCGTGGCGAGCTTTCCTCGGATGCCGAGGTCTTGGCGTTGCGGGAGATCGAGTCCCGGCTTGGGATGGCCGAGATCATCCGCTTCCGTTTGCTGATGATCGCCGCCGGGTATGAAGATGGCAATGACTCCACCGGCCTTCGCGCCGATCCGGTATTCAAGATGGCGCTGGATCAGGTGCCGTCGGGGCGCGCGCTGTGTTCGCAATCGACCATCTCGCGGCTGGAAAACCTGCCGGACAAAAAGGCGCTGCTGCGCCCGGCCAAGCGGCCCAAGGGGTTGGAAATCCGCGCTTTCCTGCGTCGCCTGTTCCGCGCCATCCGCACCAACTGGCCCCAGACTTCGATCCTTCTGCGGGCCGACAGTCATTATTGCGCCCCGGAGGTGCTGGATTGGTGCCGGGCCGAAGGCGTCGATTACATCCTGGGTGTGGCCCCGACCTCAACCCTGCGCACCCATATCCTCGCCCTGGAGGCCAGCACGAAGGCGCGGTTCGACCAAGCGCCGGACGGCGGCAAACTGCGCCGCTTCAAGGAATTCCTCGACGGCGCCGCAAGCTGGAGCCGGGTCGAGCGCATCATCGCCCGCGTCGAGGCCGGGCCGGACGGTACCGACACTCGCTTCATCGTTACCAGCCTGACGGGCGGGGATGGCCGCGCCCTGTACCAGGGGATTTACTGCCAGCGGGGACAGGCCGAAAACCACATCAAGTCCTGGAAGACCCATCTGGCCGCCGACCGCACCTCCTGCCATGAGGCGACCGCCAACCAGTTCCGCCTGTTCCTCCATGCCGGAGCCTATTGGCTGTTGTGGAGCCTGCGTCGCCTGATGCCGAAACGCTCCGTCTGGCGCGTCGCTCAGTTCGACACCCTGCGCCTGCGGCTGATCAAGATCGCGGCCCGCGTGATCGAGTTGAAGACCATGATCAAGGTCCATTTGCCCACCGCCAATCCATGTCAGGACATCCTGAACCTCGCCCTCGGGCGGCTACCCCGTCTCGTCACCTGACCGCCGGGGCGATGGGTCCCGAATGCCGTCCTCCGTTCCAAACCAGCAAGCCCCCATACACACAACGCCATCGTTTCCGGCTGGCGGCGGGGAGCCATGCTCAAGCGCAACCTGCCGGCGAGTTATTGCGCTCGCGCCAACGGCAAGCTTCAGCCCGGTGCATAATGGCGACTAAGTCGCTGCCATCCTCTCCTTCGGACGGCACGCGTCAACGTTTTTGAGACAGTGTTCCGATCAGTTTAGGCAACTATTTTCTCCGAGATTTCAGGCGGGTTGATCCAGGCGGCGGTGGGCAGTGCCGGAGCCTGGGGGGCTGTTCGGACGAAGCGGTTGGGATGGCGGAGGTAGGCGGCATCGAACACGGTTTGGCGCTGCTGGCGGAGGCGCTCTGCCTGCCCCGAGTGGACCTGGGCTGGCGTCAGCAGACCGATGCCGCTGTGGTGATGTTGGTTGTTGTACCAGTCGAAAAATCGGCGGCAGAAGGCGCGAGCGTCCTGGATGGAGCCGAAGCGATCGGGAAATTCGGGGCGATATTTCATCGTCCGGAACTGGCTTTCGGAATAGGGATTGTCGTTGGACGTGTGGGGCCGCGAGTGGGTCTTGGTGATGCCGAGATCGGCCAGCAAATGGCCGGTGGCCTTGGCAGGATTCGCGGATCAGCTTGCCCGCCAAGCCAGAGCTTTCGCGATCGGCCAGCATCCAGCCGACGACGCAACGGCTGAAGATGTCGATGATGACGTAGAGTTGGAAATAGCTCCACTTGGCCGGGCCCTTGAGCTTGGTGATGTCCCACGACCACACCTGGTTGGGGCCGGTGGCCAACAGCTCGGGCTTGGCATAGACCGGGTGGGTCAATTGGTCGCGGCGCTCCCGCGATACATGGTGCTGATCGAGCAGAGATAAACACCCTCATCAAGCAAGCTGGCGTAGATCTCGGCGGGGGCGCGGTCCACGAAGCGCTCTTCGTGCAGAACTGCCAGAACCTGGGACCGCTCGTCGTCCGTCAGGGCGCGTGACTGGCGACGGGGGCGGCGGCGGCCCGTAAATCGGCCCATGGCGGAGACGATAGAAGGCGGCCCGCGCCAGCCCCAAGGCGGTGCACGCCGCCTGACGCATCCCGGTCGGCGCTTCGGCGACCAGCCCCGTCAGGTTTCGGCGTCGTTCTGGTCCAAGTCGATCGCCAGCAACTGCGCCGCTTTTTTTTGGATGTCGATGATCAATTGAGCTTTGGCCAGTTGGCGCTCCAGCCGGGCGTTGTCGCGGCGCAGCCGGGCAAGCTTAGCCATCGGCCTCGATCAGCATCCAGGTGTGATCCTGGGTGAAGCCGGCGACGATGAACTGGGCGTGTTCCAGGGACGGCGCATTGATGATCATGAACGGCGTGCCGTCCTGGTAGCACATGTAATTGCCATAGGGGCTGGGGCGCTGTTTGACGGCGGAGATGTCGCGGGCGGCGGTGGCGATCTTGGCGGTGGCGCAACGCAACATCTGCAACATCCGGTGTGTTCCTCTTAAGCCCAGTGGGTCCCTACGACCTTGAAGGTATGCCCTCTCGGCCTCATTCCAAGAGGTATTCCTTATGGGGCATGCCCAATTGCGCGGGCCCTCCCCCGATGGGTGTTTCCTTGTGGGCGTTTATCTGTGGGTGTTTCCTTGTGGGCGTTTACCTTAAAGCAAGCGGGCGGGGCGCATGGTGCGGCGCCATGACCTTCGCCACCACCCTCGCCAGCCTCTACGCCATGTCCGGCATCGCCTCCTGTGTCTGCTACGGTCCGCAAGTGCTGCGGCTGGTGCGCAGTGCCGAGGTGCGCCGCTCCATGTCGCTGCTCAGCTGGGGCGGCTGGTTGGGCTTCAGCGGCGTCGCCTTCCTGTATGCAATGGTCCTGGGTCCGCCCGAGATGGTGCTGGTCAGCGGGCTGGGCACTCTGTGCCAAGCAATCGTGGTGGCCCTGGCGCTGGGCCAGAGGATGACGGACCGCAAAATGCGGAAAGGGCCGGCACCTCGCGGCGCCAGCCCCCTTGACCCCCCGGTGACGCAGGCTTAGCGCGACATGCGGCGGTGCACGCTGGTCAGGGTGTTGCGCAGTTCGGGGTGATGGGGCAGCAATTTGTCGGCCAGTTCGCGTGCCCGCACCCGGTCGATGGTGCCGCTGTTGAACTCGGTTTCCAACATCTTCGCCAATTGCTTCATGTCATCGTAAGTAGCCATTTTCTCTCTCCCCACCGAGGGTGTGTTCGTTGAGATGAAAAGACCACACTTTCGGGGAGTGTTGAAAGCGCTGAGAGGTATATCCCTCCCCGGAAGGATCAAAGCACCCCTTTGCTCGCGGAACATGACCCCTTAGTATTAGTGAGTGTTGGAATCGCATAAAATTTTATGCAATTTTCTTTGTTGGGGCGTCCGCTTCGGCACCCCGAAAACCCCATCAGTCCTTGGCGATTAAGTTCAGATTGGCTTCCACCGACAGGCTCAGCGGGCAGGGGGCGCGTTCTTCGCCGTTGATGGTGCAGCGACCGGGCCAGCCGCTCATGTTCTGGCGGTCCAGTAACAGATATTGCGCCGTCTTGCAGGAATACAGGCGTTCGGCCGATTGGCCCGGCGCCAGGGTGCCGGTGGGCACCATCCAGGTGTTCAGCTCGGCCTGGGCGGCATCATAGGTGTGCAGCAAGGTGTGGGCGGCCACGGTCTCGCGGCCTTCATTGACGACGCGGATGACGAAGCGGCAGGCGCTGCGGTCGGGCACGCCGGGAAAATTCACCTGGGTGATCAGAATGCGCAGGCCACCAATACGCTCGGTGATGGCGGCCAAGGGTTGCAGACTAGCGCGCTGGACGCTGATGGAGGGCGGGGTGGGCTTGTCCTTGCCGCCGGGCGACGACGCGGCCTGGGCGGTGGAGGCTCCGGCCAGCAGTGCAAACGCGGTAAAAGCGGCCGTGCATGTCTTCGACAAGTTAGGCGCCTCCGTCACGCCCCGTTCCCCAATGCTCCAATCTGTCACCTTTGCCCGGAAAATGCCACAGCGTAAAGCAGTTCCCATGTATTCGTCCGACGCATGATCAGCAAATAGCCCTACATATTGTTGGCAAATTTCCGTTCAATTGTCGGCGTGTGGCGGTCTGTGGCCAATTGTGTCGGACTACTCCGCCGCACGGGCCATATCCGTTGCGGTTGTGGCGGATCTGACGGCTGCCACTTGACGCAGATGTTCCCCCAGGCGGGCGGCCAGGGCGACCAGGGTCAGGGTCGGGTTGGCATAGCCCGAGGTGGTGAATACCGCGCTGCCGGTGACGAACAGATTGTCCACCCCGAACACCCGGCAATGGCGGTCCACCACGCCGGCGCTCGCATCCCCGGCCATGCGGGTGGTGCCGATATGATGGCCGCCGGTGGCGTTGTAGCCCTCGCGGATCATGGCTTCGTCCACCTCCAGCCTGCCGCTGCCCGAGGCCTCCAATTGCTCGGCCAGCAGGGAATGGGCGGCGACGACGCTGTCGACGTCCTGGGCCGAGGCCCGCCAATCCACCACCAGCCGGGGCAGGCCAAAGCTGTCGGTGTCGCTGCCCAATGTGACTCGGCTATGGGGGTTAGGCACCTGTTCGGCGTTGTAATCCAGGGTGAAGGCACCGTCTTTGCCGCGCACCGCCACATAGGGCAGTTTGCGCGTCGGCAACACATGGCGGACCGTCCAATCCACGCCGAAGCGGGCTAGGCCGGGGGTGCCCAGGACGACGTTGCGCACGTGGTGGGCGACCAGGGCGCGGCGGCCGGGGGAGTTTCTGCCGCGCCCACCGGCTTCGATGCTGCGATAGCCGCAGCTGGCCATCTTGCGTTCGTATTCAGGCTTGAGGAAGGTGCGCGACAGCCACATGGCCGACAGCACGGGATTGCCATGGCAGGGATTGGCGATCACCGGCGGCTCGAAGCGCATGATGACGTTGGTCAGGCCGCGCTGGCGCTGGATCTCCGCCGGGATGGAAAAATGACGGCGCACATAGATTCCGTCGCGGTCGCGTTCGTACTGGAACGCAATCTTGCTGCCGGGCTTGAAGCGGGCCACCGCCGCTTTGCCTTCGATGTGGCACATGTAGAACCGCCCCACCAGATCATTGCCCGCCTTGGCGGCCAGCATCAATCGCGCGGTCTCCAGCGCGCCGGCGGCCAAGACATAGCGCGTGGCCTTGACGGTGAAGCGGTGGCCGGGATCGGTGGCGAAGCTTAAGCCCTCGACGCCCTGGTGGTTGGGGGCCATGACGATGCCGGTGCAATTGGCCGACAGCACCAGCGCAACCTCGTTGGAACGGGCGAAGGCGCGGCGGTAGCGCTTGCCGAAATCCGTGGGTGGCGAGAACCGCTCCAGCGCATCCTCCGTCATGTTTGCGCCGGAAAAGCCGGGAACCATGGGGCCGCAGGACGGGTCCATGGCGTCGCCGGCGCGGAAGCGGAACGGGCCGGCTTCGCAATAGGCCATGGCGCTGCGATACCATTGCTTCAGTTCGTCATAGTCCAGCGGCCAGCCGCTCCACGGAATATGGGGGCGGGCCTCCAGATCGATGGGGTCCAGGGGGATGCAGCGGCCGCCCCACCGTGTGGAGGTGCCGCCCAGGCCGCGCACCCGGTACAGGCTGATGGGCGGATGGCGGGCGGGGTCGAGCACCTCGCCGTAATAGCTGTCCAGCCGGGTGGTTTCCGGCGATTTGCCGCCGGCCTCCAGCAGCAGCACGGTCAGGCCCGAGCCCATGAGTTCGTGGGCCAGGGTGATGCCGGCGGGTCCGGCGCCGACGATGGCGATGTCGGCTTCCAGGCGGAAGTCGGCAGGCAAGTCACGCGCATGGATGATCATCCTCGGCCTCCCGCTCAATAGGGGGCCAAGCCTAATTCATAGGACCAAGGCTATGCGCCTATGCAGGGGGAGAACTCGCCGCCGCTGAAGTGCCGTGCGCATAGGGCTTAAGCGCCGTCACCGCTCGGACGGGACGCTCAAGCAATCAAACGGGGAGCTTAAGCGCGGGGGCGGGGTAGGGACAGGCGCACCCGCAGGCCCCCTTCCGGGCGGTTCGCCAAGGTGATGTCGCCGCCATGGGCGCGGGCGGCGGCGCGGGCCACCGACAGACCCAGGCCCGAGCCGCCGGTCTCGCGGTTGCGGCTGGCTTCCAGGCGGACGAAGGGGGCGAAGACGCGTTCGAACTCGGCCTCGGGGATGCCGGGGCCGTCATCATCGACGGTGATGACCACTTGGCCGTCATCTTCCGTCAGCGAGGCGCGCGCGGTGCCGCCATATTTGACCGCATTGCCGATCAGATTGGCGACGGCCCGCTTCAGCGCCATGGGCCGGGCCGGCAGCACCAGGGCGTCCGGGCCGTCATAGGCCACGCCAAGGTCTTCGGCCAAGCCCTGAACCAGGGCGGCAACATCCACTTGACGGCGGTCCTCGCGGGCGGCGTCGTCGCGGGCGAAGGCCAGGGTGGCGGCGATCATGCGTTCCATCTCGTCCAGATCGGCCAGCATCTTGCCGCGCTCGATGTCGTCCTCGACGAATTCGGCGCGCAGCTTCATGCGGGTGATGGGGGTGCGCAGATCATGACTGATGGCCGCCAGCATTTGCGTGCGGTCCTCCACGAAGCGGCGGATGCGGCCCTGCATGACGTTGAAGGCATGGGCGGCGGAGCGGATTTCCCGTGGACCCGCTTCGGCCAAGGGCGGAGCAGCCACGTCCACGCCCAGACGCTCGGCGGCGGCGGCGAAGGTGGCGAAGGGGCGTGAGGCCCGGCGCACCGCCCACAACGCGGCCAGCGTCACCGCCAGCAGCGCCGCCAGCAGGGGGCCAAGGAAGCGGGGGCGCCATAGGGGCTCGCCGCCATCCAGCGGGGCCAGTACGTTGAGCCAGGAATTGTCCACCAGCCGCACGGAAATGCGCAAGGCCGGGCCGTGGACGAAGCCGAAGCCGCTGGCGCCGCCGTGGTTGTGGCCGTGGCCGTGCAATCCGCCCCCTGGTCCTGGCGGTTCCGGCGGCGGGCGGGTGGAGACGCGGATTTCGCGGTCGTCCAAATCCGTCTGCAGATGACGGGCGACGGTGGCGGCGATGCCCTCGGGCTCGGTGGGGGCGCCCACCACCGGGTTGATGCCCCAACCGGCGCGGAAGCCGGGCGTGTCCATGCTTTGCAGCGTGGCGCGGCGGTTGTCGGGTTGGGTCGCCTCCAGCAGCTTGACCATGGAGGCCACACGTTCGGCGGCGTTGCGCCCGCCTAGGGCGGCCAGAGCTTCGGAGCGTTGGCCGGCGAACATGAACAGGGCAGCCGACAGCGCCATCAGGATGGCTGCCACCAGCACCAGAGCGGTGCGGCCCAGCAGGGTGTCGGGCAACAGGCGGTGTCGTTTCATGACCGTTCCACCGCCGGAGTGAACAGATAGCCGCCGCCGCGCACGGTCTTGATCAATTGCGGGTCCTTGGCGTCGTCATCGAGCTTGCGCCGCAACCGGCTGACCTGGATGTCGATGGAGCGGTCGAACGGGATGGCTTGGCGGCCACGGGCGAAGTCCAGCAATTGGTCGCGCGACAGCACGCGGCGGGGGTGCTCGACAAAGGCCTGCAACAGGTCGAACTCGCCCGCCGACAGGGTCAGCACCACGCCGTCGGGGCTGGTGAGGTCGCGGGTGGTCACGTCCAGCACCCAATTGTGGAAGCTGAAGCGGTTGCCGGTCCCAGCTTGGGTGGGGCGCGGGGCGGGGCTGTGGGCGCGGCGCAGCACCGCCTTGATGCGGGCCAGCAGCTCACGTGGGTTGAACGGCTTGGGCATGTAGTCGTCGGCGCCGATTTCCAGCCCGACGATACGGTCGGTGTCCTCGCCCATGGCGGTCAGCATGATTATGGGCACCGTCATGCCCTGGCCGCGCAGCCGCCGGGTCAGGCTCAACCCGTCCTCGCCCGGCATCATCAGATCCAGCACCACCAGATCGATGGCCCAATCGGACAGCGCACGCTCCATCTCCACGCCGTCTTTGGCGGTGGTGACGCGCAGGCCGTGCTTGGCCAGGAAGCGGGCCAACAAATCGCGGATTTCGCGGTCGTCATCGACCACCAGAATGTGGGGCTGGGTGTCCATGGCACCCATTATAGCGCGGGCAGGCGAAAACGCCCGGCCCCACTTGGTAACCCTTGGTAACAGCGCCGATACCCTGCGTTACCCTTTTCCCAACATCCCGGTTACACGGCGGGCGCTTCATTGGTGACAGTCAAGTTCCCCCGAGGAGACCATCATGAACACCGTTACCAAGATCGCCGCCGCCGCTTTGCTTGCCGTGGGCATGGCCGCCACCCAGGTTCAGGCCCAGTCCCAGCCTCCGGTGGACCCGGCGCCGCTGACCCCCGCCCAGGTCAAGACCGTGGTGGAAGGCCGCCTGATCATGCACCGCAGCGACCTCAAGGTGGGCAAGGTGACCGAGAAGGACGCCAAGACCTATGACGTGGAACTGGTCAAGCCCGACGGCATCGTCCAGGAACACGCTTTGGTGGATAAGAGCTACGCCCGCCCCGCCGGCGCGCTGTCCCCCATGGGCCATGGCTTCGGTCCCGGCGGCAAGCAGGGGCATATGGGCATGGGCGGCGGCATGGGCATGGGTTGCGGCCAGCCTGGGTGAGGGGTGTAAGGGCCTATTCGCCGCAAATTTTGCGGTGAATAGGCCCGTCATTCGCCGCACTGGCGGTGTGTCGGTTTCCCTGTCCGCCCCCTTAATCGTCATGCCCGGACTTGTTCCAGGCATTCACGCGTCAACGCCTAGCAGCCTGTCGGACTTAACCTCGCACCATGGACATGGCAGAATCGCGGGCACAGTAGATCGCCCGATGATGGATATCCCCCGGCATGAGCAACTTCCGCCAGATCGACCGCGACACCGGCTTCTTGCTGCCGCCGTCCATTGACGAATGGCTGC
>JACMKT010000224.1 GCA_014380005.1 Rhodospirillales bacterium | reverse complement strand
GCGAAGAAGGGCACACCGGCCAAAGCAAGCGAACCGATCCACATCAGCACCCAAGTCACCTTCACGTGCTTCCAGATGCCACCCATCTTGCGGATGTCCTGCTCGTCGCTCATGGCGTGGATCACCGAACCGGCGCCCAAGAACAGCAGAGCCTTGAAGAAGGCGTGGGTCATCAGATGGAAGATGGCGGCCTGATAGGCCGACACACCGATGGCGAAGAACATGTAGCCGAGCTGCGAGCAGGTCGAATACGCGATGATGCGCTTGATGTCGTTCTGGACGCAGCCCACGGTGGCGGCGAAGAACGCAGTGGCGGCACCCACCAGGGTCACCACGGTCAACGCGGTGTCCGAGTACTCGAACAGCGGGCTCATGCGGGCGACCATGAAGACGCCGGCAGTCACCATGGTGGCGGCATGGATCAGCGCCGACACCGGGGTCGGGCCTTCCATGGCGTCGGGCAGCCAAGTGTGCAGGCCAAGCTGGGCGGACTTGCCCATGGCGCCGACGAACAGCAGCAGGCAGCAGATGGTGATGGCGTTGCACTCGAGGCCGAAGAAAGTCACCGTGGCGGTGGCCTTATCCGGCGCGGCAGCGAAGATGGCGTCGAAGCCCACGCTGTCGAACAGGAAGTAGATGCCGAAAATGCCCAGCGCAAAGCCGAAATCGCCAACACGGTTGACCACGAAGGCCTTGATAGCGGCGGCGGAGGCCGAGGGCTTCTCGAACCAGAAGCCGATCAGCAGGTACGAGGCGACACCGACGCCCTCCCAGCCGAAGAACATCTGAACCAGATTGTCCGCGGTCACCAGCATCAGCATGGCGAAGGTGAACAGCGACAGGTAGCTCATGAACCGCGGAATGGACGGGTCATGGCTCATGTAGCCGACCGAGTAGACGTGGACCATGAACGAGACCCAGGTCACCACGATCATCATCACGGCGGTCAGAGTGTCGAACTTCAACGCCCACGACACATCCATGGTGCCGGACTGGATCCAGTGCATCAGCGGGATGGTGATGGAATTGCCGTCGATGGCGACGTCCTTGAAGATCAGGGCTGCGCAAGCAGCCGAGATGCCCATGAGCGTGCAGGTGACGAGCTGCGCCCCGCGGTCACCGATGAAGCGGCCGAAAAAGCCGGCGACGATCGAGCCCAGCAGCGGCAGGAAAATTGCGGCGACGAATTGCATCGCTGGATTACCCCTTGAGCTGGCTGATTTCCTCGACCGCGATGGTGCCGCGGTTGCGGAAGAAGACGACGACGATGGCAAGACCGATGGCAGCTTCAGCAGCCGCCACGGTCAGGACGAACATGGTGAAAATCTGTCCAACCAAATCGTTCAGGTAGGACGAGAACGCCACGAAGTTCAGATTGACCGCCAGCAGCATGAGCTCGACCGACATCATAATGATGATGACGTTCTTCCGGTTGAGGAAGATGCCGAAGATGCCCAGCGTGAACAGGATCGCCGCCACGGTCAGATAGTGGGAGAGGCCGATTTCGAACATCAGATGCCACTCCCCGTGGTGACCTTGCGGATCTCGATGCTGTTCTTGGCGGTGCGGGCGACCTGATCGCTGATGACCTGCTTGCGCACACCTTCACGGCGACGCAGGGTCAACAAGATGGTGCCGATCATGGCAACCAGCAGGATCAGGCCCGAAGCCTGGAACAGATAGGCGTAGTTGGTATAGAGCAGCCGGCCCAGCGCCTCGGTGTTGCTCACCTGATCGACGGTGGGGGTGGGCGCGCGCACCAAGGCCTCGACGTCGGGGGCAAAGGCCCAGCCGCCGAACATGGTCGCCAGTTCCACCAGCAACACCAGACCGATCAGACCACCGGTGGGCAGGTATTGCAGGAAGCCCTCACGCAACTTCACGTAATTGATGTCGAGCATCATCACGACGAAGAGGAACAGCACTGCCACGGCGCCCACATAGACCACCACCAAAACCATGGCGAGGAATTCGGCGCCCAGCAGCAGGAACAGTCCAGCCGCGTTGAAGAAGCACAGGATGAGGAACAGCACGGAATTGACCGGGTTGCGCGAGGAGATAACCATCACCCCGCTCGCCACCGCCAAGCCCGCGAACATGTAGAATATGAGAGCCGCGATCATGCCGATCCCCTCGATCAACGGTAAGGTGCGTCGGCGGCGATACGCATGGCCAGTTCGGCCTCCCAGCGATCGCCGTTCGCGAGCAACTTGCTCTTGTTGTACATCAGCTCGGCCCGCGTCTCGGTGGCGAACTCGAAGTTCGGTCCCTCGACGATGGCGTCCACCGGGCAGGCCTCTTGGCACAGACCGCAGTAGATGCACTTGGTCATGTCGAGATCGTAGCGGCGGGCGCGGCGCGAACCGTCTTCCCGAGGCTCGGCCTCAATGGTGATGGCCTGGGCCGGGCACACCGCTTCGCACAGCTTGCAGGCGATGCAGCGTTCTTCGCCATTGGCGTAACGGCGCAAGGCGTGCTCACCACGGAAGCGGGGCGACAACGGACCCTTTTCGTAAGGGTAGTTGATGGTGACCTTAGGCTTGAACATGTAGCGGAACGTCAGCGCCAAGCCCTGAACGAGCTCGACCAGCAGGAACGCCCGCGCGGTGCGGTCGATGAATGCCATCTCTTCTCTCCTTAACCCTGACCCGGCAGCCAACCGAAGGCGACGAGCACGCCCGAGGTCAGCACAAGCCAGAACAGCGAGAACGGCAGGAACACTTTCCAACCCAAGCGCATGAGCTGGTCATAGCGATAGCGCGGGAAGGTGGCGCGGACCCACAGGAAGATGAACAGCACGGCGCAGATCTTCAGCACGAACCAGATGATGCCGGGGATCCAGTTAAGCGGCGCGATGTCCAGCGGCGGCAGCCAGCCACCCAAGAACAGGATGGTGGTGGTCGCGCTCATCAAGATCATGTTGGCGTATTCGCCGAGGAAGAACAGGGCGAAGGTCATCGCCGAGTATTCCACGTTGTAACCGGCCACCAGTTCCGATTCCGATTCCGGAAGATCGAAGGGGGCGCGGTTGGTTTCAGCCAGGGCCGAAATCACGAAGATCACGAACATGGGGAAGTGCGGAATGATGAACCACACCGTCTCCTTCTGCTTCAGGACGATGTCGCTGAGGTTCAGCGAGCCCACACACAGCAGGACCGAGATCATCACGAAGCCGATGGACACTTCATAGGACACCATCTGCGCGGCGGAGCGCAGACCGCCAAGGAAGGCGTATTTCGAGTTGGACGCCCAGCCCGACATGATGATGCCGTAGACGCCCAAGCTTGAGATGGCGAACAGGTAAAGGATACCGACGTTGATATCGGCCACCACCCAACCCTGATCGAACGGGATCACCGCCCAGGCGATCAGCGCCAGGATGAAGGTCAGCATGGGCGCCACCAGGAAGACGATCTTGTTCGCCCCGGTGGGGAGGATCGTTTCCTTGAGGAACAGCTTGGCGCCGTCAGCCAGCGGCTGCAGCAGGCCGAACGGCCCGACCACGTTGGGACCCTTGCGCAGCTGGATGGCGCCGATCACCTTGCGCTCGGCATAGGTGAGGTAGGCGACGGCCACCAGCAGCGGAACGACGATTGCGAGGATCTGGACGACGATGACAATCAGGCGCCAGATCTCGGCGGGCAGCAGCCCTGCGAGCATATCAACCATGGGTCCCCGTCTTCTTGTGGTTGCAACCGCAACCGAAAGCGGCCGTGCATTCCGCCATGGTCTTGGAGGCGCGGCTGATCGGGTCGGTTTGGTAGAAGTTGTCGATGGCAGACGCCAGCGGCTTGTCGCTGAGCGAACCGGCGGCACCGAAGGCACCCCAGGCGGCGGGAGCGACCACATCGGTGGTGGCAAACACCGGGTTCACCGCCACAAGGCGCTCGCGGATTTGCTTGGGAGTGTCATAGGCCAGCGGCTTGCCCAGGCTGTCGGACAGAGCGCGGATGACGCGCCAGTCTTCCTTGGCCTCACCCGGCGCAAACACCGCCAGACGGGTACGCTGCACCCGGCCTTCGGTGTTGACGTAGGTGGCCGATTTCTCGGTATAGGCGGCACCCGGCAGAACCACGTCGGCGCGGTGAGCACCGGCATCGCCATGGGAACCCAGATACACCACGAAGGCGTTGCCCAGGCCCTTCATGTCGATTTCGTCGGCGCCGATCAGGAACACCACCGAGATGTCGCCCTTGGCGGCACCGTCAACGATGCCGGCCACATCACGGCCACCGGCCTGGGGTACGAAGCCCAGATCGAGGCCACCCACGCGGGCGGCGGCGGTGTGCAGGACGTTGAAGCCGTTCCAGCCCTCGGCCACCACACCGCTGGCGTCGGCCAGAGTCTTGGCCAGGGCCAGGATGGCGGCGCCGTCCTCGCGGGCGAGCGCGCCCTGGCCGAGGATGATGGCCGGCTTCTTGGCGGTCTTCAGCACTTCGAAGAAGGGATGCTTGCCCGACGCCATGTCGGCCAGCACCGAAGCGCTGTCGCCCAGATACTCATGCTTGAAGGTGAGGTCAGCCTTGGGGCCGATCACAGCGGCCTTGAAGCCGCCCTTCAAATAGCGCTTGCGGATGCGGGCGTTGAGCACCGGCGCTTCCTTGCGCGGGTTCGACCCGATCACCAGCAGGGCATCGGCATCTTCGATGCCGGCCAGGGTGCTGTTGAACAGGTACGAAGCGCGCACCGAGGCGTCCAGCTTGGCGCCGTCCTGGCGGCAGTCGATATTGCCCGAGCCCAGGGAGGCCAGCAAATCCTTGACGGCGACCATGGTCTCACAATCGGCCTGGTCACCGGCGATGGCGGCAATCTTGGAGCCGGCCACACCCTTGACCTTGTCGGCCACCAGGGCGAAAGCCTCGCCCCAGCTGGTGGAGACCAGCTTGCCGTCGCGGCGCACATAGGCGCGATCAAGGCGCTGACGCTTGAGGCCGTCACAGGCGAAGCGCGAACGGTCGCCCAGCCATTCCTCGTTCACGTCGTCATTGACCCGCGGCAGGATGCGGATGACTTCGTTGCCGCGGGCATCGACGCGGATGGCCGAACCCAGCGCATCCATGGTGTCGAAGCTCTCGGTCTTCTTCAGTTCCCACGAACGGTAGGTGTAGGCCGCCGGCTTGTTGGTCAGCGCGCCCACCGGGCACAGATCGATCAGATTGCCCGACAGTTCGCTGGACAGGGCAGCGTCCACATATTTGGACACTTCCATGTGCTCGGAGCGGCCCAGGCCACCCAGCACCGGGGTGCCGGCGATCTCGGTGATGAAGCGGATGCAACGGGTGCAGTGAATGCAGCGGGTCATCGAGGTCTGAACCAGCGGGCCGTAGGACTTGTCCTCGACCGAGCGCTTCTCTTCCTGATAACGACCGCGATCACCGCCATAGGCCATGGCCTGATCCTGCAGATCGCACTCACCACCCTGATCGCAGATGGGGCAATCCAGCGGGTGGTTGATCAGCAGGAATTCCATGACGCCCTGGCGGGCCTTGCGCACGTTGGCGTTATTGGTGTGCACGATCATCCCCTCGCCCACCGGCATGGCGCAGGAGGCGACGGGCTTGGGCATCTTGTCCACTTCGACCAGACACATGCGGCAATTGCCGGCGATGGCCAGACGCTCGTGGTAGCAGAAACGCGGGATCT
>JACMKT010000223.1 GCA_014380005.1 Rhodospirillales bacterium | reverse complement strand
CCCGGCCAGAAGGTCAAGGAGGGCTCCATGGGCCGTCCCCTGCCCGGCTATAAGGTGGCGCTGCTGGATGCGGATGATATGCCCGCCGAGGAAGGCGAAATCTCGCTGGCGCTGGATGCCCGGCCCTTGGGCCTGATGCAGGGCTACAAGGACGATCCCGAGAAAACCGCCAGCCTGATGCGCGCCGGTCATTACCATTGCGGCGACGTGGCCTGTATCGACAGCGACGGCTACATCACCTATGTGGGCCGCGCCGACGACGTGTTCAAAGCGTCCGATTACCGCATCAGCCCGTTCGAACTGGAAAGCGTGCTGATCGAACACCCCGCAGTAGCCGAGGCCGCCGTGGTGCCCAGCCCCGACCCGGTGCGCTTGGCGGTGCCCAAGGCCTTCATCGTGCTGCGCCAGGGCTTCGAGCCCAGCCGCGACCTAGCCCTGTCCATCTTCCAGCACATCCGTACCTCGCTGGCACCTTACAAGCGCATCCGCCGCATCGAGATTTCCGATCTGCCCAAGACCATCTCGGGCAAGATCCGCCGGGTCGAGCTGAAGCGTGAGGAGGAAACCCGCCGTGCCAAGGGCCTTAAGGTGGCCGGCGAATATTTCGAGGAAGATTTTACTGAACTCCACGCCTGACCACCCACCCTTCCGGCCCGCCGGCCTACCACGGTCGGCGGGCTGTTTTTTTCCACCGTGGGCACCGACATGAAGGCGGTGGCAGGGTGGAGAAGCGCATGGAAACGGCATACACCCCGGCGGAACGCTGGGCCGACGGCATCATCCATGCCCTGGGCGTAAGCTTTGCCGTGGGCGCGGCGGTGTGGCTGTCCATTCACTCCAATGGCGCGCTCAGCCTCACCATCTACGCCATGGGGCTGATCGCCATGCTGAGCGCCTCGGCGGCCTATAATCTGTGGGAAGGGCCGGGCAAAGAGCTGCTGCGCCGCATCGACCACGCCATGATCTTCGTGATGATCGCCGGCACCTACACGCCGTTCGTGGTGCTGCGCCTGCCCGCCGGCACCGCCACCTGGCTGGGCGCCATCGTCTGGTGCGGGGCCATGGCCGGCGTCGTGCTGAAACTGCTGTTCCCCCGCCGGTTTGAACGCATATCCATCGCGCTCTACATCGGCCTGGGCTGGGCGGTGGTGACGGTGTTCGACCCGTTGA
Source organism: Rhodospirillales bacterium (assembly GCA_014380005.1). Classification (GTDB taxonomy): domain Bacteria; phylum Pseudomonadota; class Alphaproteobacteria; order Rhodospirillales; family Magnetospirillaceae; genus Magnetospirillum. The sequence goes on along the minus strand of JACMKT010000223.1, from coordinate 17,417 downwards.
CCGAGACAGTGGCCCGATCCACCCTGGACTTCCTGGTGGCGGGCGGAATTCTTTATACGGCCGGCGTGCCCATCTGCATGGCCCACCGCCTGCCCTTCCACAACGCCGCGTGGCACGCCTGCGTGCTGGCCGCCGCCATCTGCCATTTCATCAGCATCAGCGGCGAATTCACCTGAAAATAAAAGACGCCCTCCTCCTGGGGAGGGAAGAGGGCGTCTTTGCCGCCGCCGGGGGGCTAGGAACCGGCGGCGGATGGGGATGGTTAGATCCTGGCGATTGCCGGCTGGGCGAAGTGGGTCTGGTACTCCTCCACCGCCTTGGTCTCGTCGAACTCGTTTTCCATTTTGGCGATGACTACGGTGGCGACACCGTTGCCGATCAGATTGGTGATGGCGCGGGCTTCCGACATGAAGCGATCCACACCCAGCAGCAAGGCCAAGCCCTCGATGGGCAGGCTTCCGGTGGCGGACAACGTCGCAGCCAGAGTGATAAATCCACCGCCAGTCACCGCAGCCGCACCCTTCGACGTCAGCATCAGTACGCCGAGGATAGTGAGTTGTTCCACCCAGCTTAGCTGGATGTCATAGGCCTGGGCGATGAAGATGGCAGCCATGGACAAGTAGATGGAAGTGCCGTCCAGGTTGAAGCTATAGCCGGTGGGAATGACCAGACCGACAACCGGCTTAGAGCAACCGAAGCGCTGCAGCTTGTCCATCATGCGCGGCAGGGCCGGCTCGGACGACGACGTGCCCAGCACGATCAACAGCTCGTCCTTGATGTAGCGCAGGAAGCGCCACAGGCTGAAGCCATAGATGCGGGCGATGGTGCCCAGCACCACGAACACGAACAGCGCCATGGTGATGTAGACCGCCGCCATCAGCTGGCCCAACGAGGTCAGGCTGGAGACGCCGTATTTGCCGATGGTGAAGGACATGGCGCCGAAGGCACCCAGGGGGGCGACGCGCATAACCATGCCGATGATGCCGAACATGGCGTGGCCGACCTTCTCAAGGAAGCCTTCCACCAGCTTGCCGCGCTCGCCCATGGCGGCCAAGGCAGTGCCGAACATGATGGAGAACAGCAGGATCTGCAGCAAATCGCCCTTTTCAAAAGCACTGACCACGTTTTCCGGGATCACGTTCATGAAGAAGTCGATGGTGCTCTGATCCTTGGCGGCGGTGGCGTATTTGGCCACCGACTTGCCATCCAACTGACCGGGCACGATGTGCATGCCGCGGCCGGGCCCCACCAGATTGACCACCAGCAGACCGATGCCCAAGGCAAAGGTGGTGACGATTTCGAAGTACAGCAGCGCCTTGCCGCCGACCTTACCGACCTTCTTCATGCAGCCCATGGAGGAAATGCCGGTCACCACCGTGATGAACACGATGGGTCCGATAACCATCTTGACCAGCCGGATGAAGGCTTCGCCCAAGGGCTTCATCTGCACCGCAATATCCGGCGCGAAGTGGCCGAGCAACACACCCACGGTGATGGCGGTAAGGACCTGGAAGGTCAGGTTGGTATAGAACTTACCCTTCTTCCTTTTAGGCGCTGGTGCCGGATGCATGATGGTTTTCCCTTGGACAATTTCATTGCGCCGGAGGCGCGGGGGACAATTTCATTGCGCCCTGGCCGGGCGATGCCATTCTTATCCGCAATGGTCATGCCAATTGGGGAGTCCAGCATTTCCGCCACCTCCACCCCCGTCGCTGAGCGTGAATCCGCACTGAGGGCCTTTGCACGTGAGCGGATTTCCGCACGCACGGGTCGAATGTTGCGCCGAGACCATTGTGGAAATCCACAATGCTGCGCAGCACCCAATTGCCGCGTCAGGAAGTTGCGCGCATGACAGCCGAGCCCATGGGCACTACGACGTCGCGCCACGACACCATCGGCTGGCTGGCCGCCGCCTTCGTGCTGGTGCCGCTGGCGGCATGGCTGGCTTGGGGTTTCGGCGAGCGTTCAGCCTTGGCGGAAATCGCCGCCTTGGGCGCCAACCGCGCCGACCTTTACCGCACGTTGCTGGAACGCGAGTTGGAACGCCCCGGCACGGTGCCGCTGGTGCTGGCCCGTGCCCCACTGGTCATGGCGGCGTTGGGTGGAGACCATGGGGCAGCCCGCCTGCTCGACAGCCAGATGGCCGAATTGGTGGCCGCCGCCGATCTGACCGACCTTTACGTCATGGATGCCAAAGGCCGCACCGTTGCCGCCAGCAATGCAAGCAGTGACCACAGCTTCGTCGGCCAGGATTTCAGCTTCCGCCGCTATTTCAAGGACGCCATGGCCGGTGCCGTCGGCCACGAATTCGCCTTGGGCACCACCTCGCTGGTGCCCGGCTATTACGTGGCCCAGCCGGTGACCGAGTCCGGCGCCGTCATGGGCGCGGTGGTCGCCAAGGTGGACCTCGCCCGGCTGGAGATGCTGTGGGCCGACAATCCCGAACGCCTGCTGCTGGCCGATGGCGACGGGCGCGTGGTGCTGACCGACATTCCCGGCCTGCGCTTCCAGCCCATGCCCGCCAGCGACGAAGACGGCAGCATCCGCCTGCCCGCCAGCATGGGCGGCAAGCGCGACTATCTGATGCGCGCCTTCGATCTGCCGCGCGGCCAATGGCAGGTGGCCATCCTGTTGCCCCTGTCACCGGCCAAGGCACGCCGGGCCGCCTGGGGTATCGTCGGCGGTGCCGGCATGCTGGCGGCCCTGCTGATCGCTTTTGCCGTCGCCGAACGCCGCCGCACCGCCCGCGCCTTCGCTCAGTACGACCGCCTGAACCGCATTGCCCTGGAACAGGAACTCAAGCACCGTACCGCCGAACTGGTGCAAGCCGCCAAGCTGGCGACCATCGGCCAGATGGCGACCGGCATGGTGCACGAGGTCAACCAGCCCCTAGCCGCCATCGGCGCCTTCGCCGGCAATGCCCAGCGCTTCATGGAGCTGGGCCGCCTCGACCGGGTCAGCCAGAACCTAGGCGAGATCGCCGCCCAGGTGGAGCGCCTTGCCACCATCACCCGCCGCCTGAAAGGCTTCGCCCGCCGGTCCGCCGGCGATCTGGCCCCGGTGGCCCTGGCCCCGGCCATGGACCGCGTGCTCGCCATGGTCGGCCCCCGCCTGCGCGAACAGGGCGTGGCGGTGGAGTTCGATCCCGGCCCGGACGGTCTATTGGTCACCGCCGAGCAAATCCGGCTGGAACAGGTCATGGTCAATCTGGTCACCAACGCGCTGGATTCCATGAAGCGTTCGGACGATGGTGCATTGTCCATCCGCTTCCGCCTCCACGGCGAACGCACCCTGGTCACCATCGCCGATACCGGCCCCGGCATCCCCGAGGACATGTTGCCCTGTCTGTTCGATCCGTTCACCACCACCAAGCCATCGGGCGAAGGCCTTGGTCTGGGACTAAGCATAGCCTCGGCCATCGTGCGCGATTTCGGCGGCAGCTTGCAGGCCGCCAACCGGCGCGAGGGCGGCGCCATTTTCACCCTGGATTTGCCTAACGCGGAGCTGCTGTGATGGAAACCGTGCTGCTGGTGGATGACGACCGCCCGGTGCTCATGGCCGGGGAACAAACGCTGGAACTGGCGGGGTTCACCGTGCTGGCATGCTCCACCGCCGAACAGGCGCTGGAAATACTGGGCCGCGCCCATCCCAATGTGGTGGTCACCGACGTGCGCATGCCGGGCATGAGCGGCATGGAGCTGCTGGTCCGCATCCACGAACGTGATCCCGAACTGCCGGTGGTGCTGGTGACCGGCCATGGCGACGTCGCCATGGCGGTGCGCGCCATCCGCGACGGCGCCTATGATTTCGTGGAAAAGCCGACGCCGCCGGAAATGCTGGCCGATGTGGTGCGCCGCGCCGCCGAGCGCCGCCGGCTGGTGTTGGAAAACCGCCGCCTGAAAGCCGAACTGGCCGAGGCCGGCGCCCAGACCATCATTGGCCGCACCCCCGCCATAGAACGCTTGCGCCAGACCATCGCCACCGTGGCCGACACCGATGCGGACGTGCTGCTATGGGGCGAGACCGGCACCGGCAAGGAATTGGTGGCCCGCGCCCTGCACAGCCAATGCCGCCGCCGCGAGCACCCGTTCGTGGCGCTGAATTGCGGTGCCATGCCCGAGACCATCTTCGAGAGCGAACTGTTCGGCCACGAAGCCGGCGCCTTCACCGGCGCCGCCAAACGCCGCATCGGCCGTATGGAGCATTCCAGCGGCGGCACCTTGTTCCTGGACGAGATCGAAAGCATGCCCATGACCTTGCAGGTGAAAATCCTGCGGGCATTGCAGGAACGCGCGGTGGAACCCTTGGGCTCCAACGAATTGGTGCCCATCGACATGCGGGTGGTCGCCGCCACCAAAAGCGATTTGAAACAGGCCGCCGCCGAGGGCCGCTTCCGCCAGGATCTGTATTACCGCCTGAACGTGGTGGTAGTCACCATCCCGCCCCTGCGCGACCGCCGTGACGACATCCCCCTGCTGTTCCGTCACTTCCTGCATCTCGCCAGCGGACGCTATAACCGCGAAGCCCCCGGCTTGGCGCCGTCGCAAATGGACCGGCTGATGGCCCATGACTGGCCCGGCAATGTGCGCGAATTGCGCAACGTGGCCGACCGCTTCGTGCTTGGCTTGGGCCTGCTGGACGGCGCCGATGCCATGGATGTAGGCGGCGACCTGTCCCTGCCCGAACGCGTTGATCTGTTCGAAAAGACCATCATGGAGACCGAACTGGCTCGCCATGGCGGCGATGTGGCGGCAACCCTTCAAGCCTTGGGCATCCCGCGCAAGACCTTCTACGACAAGCTCAAGAAGCACGGCATCACCCGGGCCGATTTCGAGGAATAGGGGCACAACCAAGGCGGCATTTGTGCCCCCTGCCATGACGCAGACCTTCAGCAGCCTTGACCGTCCCCCGCGGCCCAGATAAAACCAGACGGTTCAGTTTAGTTTGCAACCGGTGCCGATGCCGGTTGACCGCGAACGCGTCCGGGCCATTTGGGGTGTGAAGCCCCCGGAATGCCCGACGCTTCCCACCCCAAAATTTGCCTAAAGTGGATACGCGCCATGGCCCAAGAACCCCGCAAATTCCCTATTCCCCTGCTGGTAGTGGCGGCCATTGCCGCCTTGGGCCTGGGGGCCGGCGTGTATTCGTTCAAATCAAACGGCCCGGCTCCCGCCGCCGCGCAAGCCCCCGGCGCCCCGCCGGTGACCGTGGCCGCGCCGGCCAAGCGCGAGGTGACCGATTGGTCCGAATTCACCGGCCAGTTCACCCCGGTGGATTACGTGGAAATGCGCTCGCGCGTCAGCGGCTATCTGACGGAAATCCATTTCACCGACGGCCAAATCGTCAATAAGGGCGATTTGCTGTTCGTCATCGATCCGCGCCCGTTCGAAACCGCCGTGGTCTCGGCCCGGGCCAAGCTGGATCAAGCCGCGTCCTCGCGTGAATATACCGGTCGCCAGTTGGAGCGCGCCGGCGAGTTGCAAAAGCGCGACTTCCTGGCGCAAAGCACCCTGGACCAGCGCCAAAGCGAATCCCGCAGCGCCGGGGCCGGCACCGATGTGGCCCGCGCCGCCCTGCGCGACGCCGAACTGAACCTGCAATTCACCCGCATCACCGCCCCCATCTCGGGCCGGGTCAGCGCGCGTCAGATCAGCATCGGCAATCTGGTTACCGCCGGCGGCCAGTCGGGATCGGGCACCTTGCTGACCACCATCGTGTCGCTGGACCCCATCTATTTCAGCTTCGACATGAGCGAGGCCGACTTCCTGGCCTTCCAGCGCACCTTGACCGGCCCCACCGGCGGCCCGCTGGACGTGCCGGTTGATCTGCGCCTGATGGACGAGACCGGCTGGCCCCACCAGGGCAAGCTGACCTTCCTGGACAATCAGGTGGACAAGAGCAGCGGCACCATCCGCGCCCGCGCCACCCTGGCGAACCCGGACAATTTCATCGCGCCGGGCAGCTTTGGCCGCATCCGCATGCCGGCCTCCAAGCCGTTCGAGGCATTGCTGGTGCCCGACAGCGCCATCGTCACCGATCAAAGCCGCAAGCTGGTGATGACGGTCAATGCGGAAGGCGTTGTGGTGCCCAAACCCGTTGTTCCGGGGCCGCTGGTGGATAATCTGCGCGCCATCCGCTCGGGCCTGAATGCCGACGATCAAGTGGTCATCAACGGCCTGATGCGCTCGCGCCCCGGCGCCAAGGTTACGCCCCAGCCTGGAAAGATTGAACCGGCTCCGTCCGCAGCACGCAATTAAGAGGAGCCGATTTCATGCGGCTTTCCCACTTCTTCATCGACCGTCCCATCTTCGCCACGGTCGTCTCGCTGCTGATCACCATCATCGGCGCCATCGCCTATTTCACCCTGCCGGTGGCGCAGTATCCCGAGATCGCGCCCCCCACCATCGTCGTCAGCACCCAATACCCGGGCGCGTCCGCTCAGGTGGTTGCCGACACCGTTGCCACGCCGTTGGAACAGCAGATCAACGGCGTCGAAAACATGCTGTACATGAACAGCCAGTCCACCGGCGACGGTAACCTGAAGATCACCGTGACCTTCGGCCTGGGCACCAATCTGGATACCGCCCAGGTGCTGGTGCAGAACCGCGTCGCCATCGCCCAGGCCCGCCTGCCCGAAGACGTCAAGCGCATCGGCGTGACGGTGACAAAGAACTCACCCGACATGCTGATGGTGGTGCATCTGTCCTCGCCGGACGGGTCGCGCGACCAGCTTTATCTGTCCAATTACGCGACGCTTCAGATCATCGACCAATTGCTGCGCCTGGACGGTGTGGGCGACGCCCGCGTGTTCGGCGCCCGCGACTATGCCATGCGGGTCTGGCTTGACCCCAACAAGGTCGCCGCCCGCAACATGACGGCGGGCGAGGTCATCAAGGCGTTGCAGAACCAGAACGTCCAAGTGGCTGCCGGCACCTTGGGCGCCCCGCCCATGCCCCAGCAAGGCGCCTTCCAGTTCAACGTCCAGACCCAGGGCCGTCTGGTCGAGCCCGAGCAATTCGCCAACGTCATCGTCAAGACCGATGCCGAGGGCCGCACCACCCGCCTCAAGGACATTGGCCGGGTACAGTTGGGCGCGTTGGATTACAGCCTGAACGGCTATCTGGACGACAGCGCAGCCGTGCCCATGGGCCTGTTCCAGCGTCCTGGCTCCAACGCCCTGGCCACGTCCGACCGCATCCTGGCGAAGATGGAGGAGCTGTCAAAATCCTTCCCGCCCGGCGTCAAATACCACGTGGTCTACAACCCCACCCAGTTCATCGCCCAATCGGTCAAGGCGGTGAACACCACCATCTTTGAAGCGGTGCTGCTGGTGGTCGTGGTGGTGGTGCTGTTCCTGCAGACGTGGCGCGCGTCCATCATCCCAGTGGTCGCCATTCCGGTCTCGCTGGTGGGCACCTTTGCCGTGCTGTCGGCCATGGGCTATTCGCTCAACAATCTGTCCCTGTTCGGCCTAGTGCTGGCCGTGGGCATCGTGGTGGACGACGCCATCGTCGTGGTGGAAAACGTCGAACGCAACATCCGCGAAGGCATGAGCCCGCGCAATGCCGCCCACACCACCATGGACGAAACCGGTTCGGCACTGATCTCCATCGCTTTGGTGCTGTGCGCCGTGTTCATCCCGGCGGCCTTCATCCCCGGCATCTCGGGCGCCTTCTTCCGCCAGTTCGCGGTGACCATCGCCGCGTCCACGGTGATCTCGCTGATCGTGTCGCTGACCTTGTCGCCGGCTTTGTGCGCCCTGCTGTTCAAGCCCCATAAGGAACATCACGAAGACCACGTGCACCCGCTGGCACGCCCCGTCGTCGTGTTCTTCCGCTGGTTCAACCGCTCCTTCGACCGCCTTGCCGGCGGCTATGGCAGCCTGACCCGCAAAGTCGTGCGCATGTCCGCCATAATGCTGGTGATGTATGCGGGCCTGATCGGTCTGGCCGGCTATCAATTCGCCAGCACGCCCAAGGGCTTCATTCCCAGCCAGGATCAGGGCTACCTGATCAACGTCATCCAATTGCCGGCAGGTTCATCCCTGGCGCGCACCGACAAGGTGATGCTCCAGGCGGTAAAGATCATGCTGGACACCCCCGGCATCGCCCACGCCATCCCCATTGCCGGTCTGGATGCCGCGTCCTTCACCAACGCGCCCAACGCGGCTGCCGTGTTCGTGCCGCTGAAGCCGTTCGAGGAACGCGCAGCCCAAGGCCTGTCCGCCCCGGTCATCAAGGCCGAGCTGCAGAAGCGCCTTGCCGGTATCCAGGACGCCATGGTGCTGGTGATCGAGCCGCCGCCGGTGCGCGGCATCGGCAATGCCGGCGGCTTCAAAATGATGGTTCAGGACCGTGCGGGCCGTGGCCCCAAGGCCCTGGAGGAAGCCACCACCGACATGGTGACGGCAGCGCAAAAGATTCCCGGTCTGGTGGGGGTGTTCTCGCTGTTCAACACCCGCACGCCCAATGTCTATGCCGATATCGACCGGGTGCGGGCGCAGATGCTGGGAGTCTCCGCCGACAAGGTCAACGAGACGCTGCAGATCTATCTGGGCTCCAGCTTCGTCAACGAGTTCAACTTCCTGGGCCGCACCTACCGGGTCACCGCCCAGGCCGACAGCGATTTCCGCGACGATATCCGCGACATCGGCAATCTGAAGGTGCGCAACGACAAGGGCCAGATGGTGCCCATCGGCGCGGTCTCGTCGTTCCGCTACGACACCGGCCCGTACCGCGTGCCGCGCTACAATCTGTTCCCCGCCGCTGAATTGCAGGGCGCCACCCTGCCCGCTTTTTCCTCGGGCTATGCGCTGGAGCAGATGAAGCTTTTGGCCGCCGAACGGCTGCCCGCCGGCTTCGGTTTTGAGTGGACCGAGCTGGCCTTGCAGGAAATCCTGGCCGGCAATAACGGTTTGCTGGTGTTCGCCGCCTCGGTGCTGTTCGTGTTCCTGCTGCTGGCGGCCCAGTATGAAAGCTGGTCGCTGCCCCTGGCGGTGGTGCTGATCGTGCCCATGTGCCTGTTGGCGGCGGTGTCGGGCCTGATCGTGCGCGGCATGCCCATCAACATCCTGGCGCAGATCGGCTTCATCGTGCTGATCGGCCTAGCGGCCAAAAACGCCATCCTGATCGTGGAATTCGCCCGTCAGGCCGAGGTGGAAGGCATGAACCGGGTGGACGCCGCCGTGCACGCCGCCCGTACGCGCCTGCGCCCCATCCTGATGACCTCGCTGGCCTTCGTGCTGGGTGTCTTGCCCTTGGTCATCGGCGTCGGCGCCGGTGCCGAAATGCGCCAATCCCTGGGCACCGCCGTGTTCTTCGGCATGCTGGGCGTGACCATCTTCGGCCTGATCTTCACCCCGGTGTTCTACGTGGTCGTCCGCGCCGCCGTGGCCCGCTGGTTCAGCGGACCGGGGCGGAAGAAGAAGGCTTATGCTACAGACGTGGCTGTCGCGGAAAAAGCACCGGGAGAATAGCCAAGCAATAACAACCTTTGGTTTTCACTTCATCAATTTTCGAATATGCTAATGTTCGAAATTCTAATGGATGAGGTGAGCGATGAGAAATGTCCATTTCGCTTGGATGGCCTTGGTGCTGGCAATGGTATCGGCACCGGCCCGCGCCGAGCCCTCGACCATTGACCTCAGCAAATGGCAAGTGCCCGACATCACCAAGCTAGCAGACGACCATTACGGCAAGCTGGTGCGGCGCGGCCATGCCTTGGTGACCGAAACCTACAAGTATGTCGGCCCAGAAGTCGCCGACCCGTCCAAGCGCTATGCCGGCAACAATTTGGCGTGCCAGAGTTGCCATTTACAAGCTGGCACCCAGCCGTACTCTATGCCCTATGTGGGCGTGACCTCCGTATTTCCCCAATACCGCGCCCGCGAAGACGACATCAGCACCATCGAGGAACGGGTAAATGGATGCATGCAGCGCTCCATGGCCGGGCGCTCGCTTCCGCATGATTCGGAAGAGATGAAAGCATACGTCACTTACATGTCCTTCCTGTCACAGGGCATTCCCGCAGGGTCCAAGCTGATCGGTTCGGGCACCAAGCAGGTAAAAGAACCCGCGCGCGCCGCCAATCCCACCCACGGAGCCCAAGTGTATGGCGAGCAATGCGCCGTTTGCCATGGCGAGGACGGATTGGGCAAGCGCAAGGGGACTGCCGGGGACCGGCAGGGTTATGAATTCCCGCCCTTATGGGGGGCCGACAGTTATAGCCAAGGGGCCGGCATGTTTCGGCTGCTGACCGCCATGCAGTTTGCCATGCACAACATGCCGTTGGGCACCAACTATGACGCGCCGCAACTGTCCGTGGACGACGCCTTCGATGTCATGGCTTTCGTCAACAGCCAACCGCGCATGGCAAAAGTCGGCATGGAAAACGATTTCCCCAACCGCCTGCGCAAGCCTGTGGACATGCCGTTCCCGCCCTTCGCAGACGGGTTCTCGTCCGCGCAGCACAAATATGGCCCTTACGATCCTATCCGGGCCAAGATGAAAGAGCTGCAGGACCAAGCCAAAGCCAAGAAGTAATAAAAGCCCCGCCCGGTCACCCAGGCGGGGCTTTTTATCATTCGCCCAGCACCACCAACAAATCCTTCATCTCCACCGCCTGCCGAGGCGTCACCGCCACGCGTTTGACAGTGCCGGAGCGTTCGGCGCGCACGGCGGTTTCCATTTTCATGGCTTCCAGCGATAGCAGGATGTCGCCCTTCTCCACCTTCTGGCCCTCAATCACGGCGATGCTGACCACCAAGCCGGGCATGGGCGCCGGGACGTGGTCGGGATTGCCGATCTCAGCCTTGGGCTGGGCCGGGCGGGCCGGGGCCACCTTGCGGTCGGCCACTTGGACCGTGCGTGGCTGGCCGTTCAGCTCGAAGAACACCTTGCGGATGCCACGCTCATCGGCCTCGGCGATGGCGAGGAAGCGCAGGATCAGGGCCTTGCCGCGCTCCATCTCCACCACCACTTCCTCGCCGGCCTGCATGCCGTAGAAGAATACCGGCGTGGGCAGGGCCGACACATCGCCGAAGTCGCGGGCGTGGGCGGCATAGTCGGTGAAGACTTTGGGGTACATCAGGTAGGACGCCAACTCGTCATCGGACAGCTTGCGCCCCACCTTGGCCTCGGCCTCAGCCCGCACCGCGTCCAAATCGGCGGGCGGCATGATGGCGCCGGGGCGGTCGGTGAAGGCGATCAAATCCTTTAGCACCTTGGCCTGCAAATCCTTGGGCCAACCGCCCGGCGGCTGCCCCAATTCACCATGGAACAACTGCACCACGGATTCGGGGAAAGCGATTTCCTTGTCGGGATTGGCAACGTCCGCTGGCGTCAGGCCGCTGGTCACCATCATCAATGCCATGTCGCCGACAACCTTCGAGGTCGGCGTGACCTTGACGATATCACCGAACAGATGGTTCACGTCGGCATAGGCATGGGCAACCTGATTCCACTTGTCGTCAATGCCCAACGAGCGGGCCTGCTGGCGCAGATTGGTGTATTGGCCGCCCGGCATCTCATGCAGGTAAACCTCGGCGGTGCCCGATTTGATGTCGGCTTCGAAGGCGGCGTAATTGGACCGCGCATGCTCCCAATAGACCGACACCTGATTGAGGATTTCCTGATCGAAGCCGGGGTCACGGGCATGGCCCTTCAAGGCGGCGGCGATGGAGCCCAAGGGCGGCTGCGAGGTGGTGCCGCTCATGGAATCCATGGCGGCGTCCACCGCGTCCACGCCCGCATCCACGGCAGCCAGCACGCTGGCGGCGGACAGGCCCGAGGTGTCATGGGTGTGGAAGTGAATGGGAATGCCCACCTCTTCCTTCAGCGCCTTGAACAGCATGGCGGCGGCGCGGGGCTTGACCAGACCGGCCATATCCTTGACGCCCAGGATGTTGGCGCCCGCCTTCTCCAACTGCTTGGCGAGGTCCACATAGTATTTCAGATCGTATTTGGACCGCGCCGGATTGCCGATATCGCCGGTGTAGCAAATGGCGGCCTCACACAAGGCGCCGGTCTCACGCACGGAATCCATGGCGAAGCGCATGTTGTCCACCCAGTTCAGGCAGTCGAACACGCGGAAGACGTCGATGCCGCCCTTGGCGGCGCGCTCGATGAAATAGCGCACCACATTGTCGGGATAGTTGGTGTAGCCCACCGCATTGGCCGAGCGCAGCAGCATCTGCAACAGCACGTTGGGCATGGCTTGGCGCAGACCGGCCAGACGATCCCACGGGTCTTCCTTCAGGAAGCGCATGGCCACGTCGAAGGTGGCGCCGCCCCAGCATTCCACCGAGAACAATTGCGGCAGCAGCCGTGCATAGGCCGGGGCCACCGCCAGCAGATCATGGCTGCGCATGCGCGTCGCCAGCAGGGATTGGTGGGCGTCGCGGAAGGTGGTGTCGGTGACCAGAACCCGCTCCTGGGCCAGCATCCACTTGGCGAAGCCGTCGGCGCCCAACTCATCCAGCTTCTGCTTGGTGCCGGCGGGAATATCGCCCACAGCCAGGGGCGCCTCGGCCAATGTGGTGATGCGCGGGCGGGGCAGACCGGCCACTTCCGGGTTGCCGTTGACCATGACCTCACCGACGAATTTCAGCAGGCGGGTGGCGCGGTCCTTGCGCGCGTCCGACTTGAACAACTCGGGCGTCTCGTCGATGAAGCGCGTGGTGTATTCGCAGGCGATGAAACGGGGATGGCCGATCACCGCTTCCAAGAAGGTCAGGTTGGTAGCAACGCCACGGATGCGGAACTCGCGCAGCGCGCGGTCCATGCGCTTGATGGCCTCATCCGGCGTGGGCGCCCAGGCGGTCACCTTTTCCAGCAGCGAATCGTAATGGCGGGTGATCAGCGCGCCCGAGAACGCAGTGCCGCCATCCAGCCGAATGCCAAAGCCGTTGGCGCCGCGATAGGCGGTGATGCGGCCATAATCGGGGATGAAGTTGTTGTTGGGGTCTTCAGTGGTGACGCGGCACTGGATGGCATGGCCGTTCAACCGCAACTCGTCCTGCTTGGGCACGCCCGAGCCGGGGGCGCCGATGGGGGCGCCGGCGGCGATCTGGATTTGGGCTTTGACGATGTCGATGCCGGTGACCACTTCAGTCACCGTGTGCTCCACCTGGACGCGGGGATTGACCTCGATGAAGAAGAACTGGTCGGTGTCCACATCCATGAGGAATTCGACGGTGCCGGCGTTCTCATAGGCCACGGCGCGGCCCAAGCGCATGGCGGCGGCGCACAATTCATCGCGCTGGCGGCCGGACAGATAGGGCGCCGGAGCACGCTCGACCACCTTCTGATTGCGGCGCTGGACCGAGCAATCGCGTTCGAACAGATGGACCAGATTGCCATGGGAATCGCCCATGATCTGGACTTCCACATGACGCGCCCGGCGCACCAGCTTTTCCAGATAAACCTCGTCATTACCGAACGCCGCCTTGGCCTCGCGCCGGGCGGTCGCCACATGGTCAGGCAGATCGGCAGCCGTCTCGATCACCCGCATGCCGCGCCCACCGCCGCCCCAGCTGGCCTTCAGCATAAGCGGATAGCCGATGGCCGCCGCCATCTCCAGGCAGCGCTCCATCTCCAGGGGCAGCGGCCCGGTGGCGGGCATGACGGGGACGTTGGCAGCTTCGGCGGCACGGCGCGCAGCCACCTTGTTGCCCAGGATACGCATGACTTCCGAACTGGGACCGACGAAGATCAGGCCGGCATGGCGGCAGGCATCGGCGAAGTCCGGGTTCTCGGACAGCAGGCCGTAACCGGGATGGATGGCATCGGCGCCGGCTTCCTTGGCGATGCGGACGATCTCGTCAATGGACAGATATGCCTCGACTGGCCCCCTGCCCTTGCCGACCAGATAGCTCTCATCCGCCTTGAAGCGGTGCAGGGCGAAACGGTCTTCCTGCGAGTAGATCGCCACGGTGCTCATGCCCAATTCGGTGGCGGCACGGCAGATGCGGATGGCGATTTCGCCGCGATTGGCGACAAGCAGCTTCTTGATCGGCTGGGACATGGACGGCACTTGCTCCAATCGTTGACCACGCATATGCCGATTGGATAACTTTTTTTACCAGAATTGTAAACAGCGGCATCATGATTGACCGCCAATTCCCCGTACTGGACAAGTGGCCTTTTCCGACCTACTAAAATGGACCCATCAACTTTGGTGCGCCAATGACAGAGCCCATTCGCCCGGCCAAACTTGCCGACACCATCGCGGACCGCTTGGAACAGCTGATCCTTGAGGGATCGCTGCGGCCCGGCGAACGCCTGCTGCCCGAACGCGAATTGGCCCTGAAGTTCGACGTGTCGCGCCCGTCCTTGCGCGAAGCGTTGGACAAGCTGGAGCGCAAGGGGCTGGTCTATTCCGGCAAGGGCGGCGCCACCCATGTGGCCCCGCTGCTGGGCGAAGGCTTCACCACGCCGCTGTCCACCGTGCTGCAACAGCGCCCGGAAACCACCTTCGATTATCTGGAATTCCGCGCCATCGTTGAAGGCTCCGCGGCTTATCTGGCGGCGCTGCGCGGCACCGACGTGGACCGCGAGCTGGTGCGGACCTGCTTCGAGAAGATGGAAGTGGCCCACCAGTTGGACGACCCCAGCGAGGAAGCCGATTCCGACGCCGACTTCCACCTGTCCATCTATGAAGCGTCCCACAATGTGGTGATGCTGCACATCATGCGCTCCCTGTCGGACATGCTGCGCAACGATGTGTTCTACAACCGGGCCAAGCTGTACCTGCGCAAGGGCGTGCGCGAATTGCTGCTGGACCAGCACCGCGCCGTCTATGACGCGGTCATGGCCGGCGACCCTCAGGCCGCCCGCGCCGCCGCCGAGTCCCATATCAACTTCACCCGCGACGCCCTGATGGAAATCGCCAAGGCCGATGCCCGGCTGGAAGTGTCGCTGCGCCGCATCGCGCGGAGCGATATCGTCCGATGATCCGCCACTGCGCACGCTATGCTTGCTAGGCAATGGAGAAATACAGCTGACGGCTAATTGTATAATAACAAGACTTAAACACCCTCAGTTCTCCATCCTTCTCTACTTACTATCCTATGGACACGAATGCACAAAGGTCATATTCCCTATGTATGGGATGCGATCCACTGGGAGTGGTCTAAATGTTCTTTTCGGGAAAAAAAACCAGCGAGCTTGAAGAAAAGCTCAACGCGCTGAACAAATCCCAGGCCATCATCGAGTTTCAGATGGATGGCCGCATCATTAACGCCAACAATAATTTTTTAAATGCACTGGGTTACGAAGCCAGCGAAGTACAGGGCAAGCATCACAGCATGTTTGTCGATCCCGCCTATCGTGACAGTGATGACTACCGCCAGTTTTGGGAAAAACTGAACCGTGGCGAATATCAAGCAGCTCAATACAAGCGCATCGGCAAGGGCGGCAAGGAAGTCTGGATCGAAGCGTCTTACAACCCCATCATCGGCGCCAACGGCAAGCCCTATCGGGTCGTGAAGTACGCCACCGACGTCACCAGCCAGAAACGGGAATTCGCCGATCTGCTGGGTCAGGTGAATGCCATCAAGAAATCCCAGGCGGTTATCGAGTTCAACCTGGACGGCATCGTAAAAGACGCCAACGAGAATTTCCTATCCGCGCTGGGCTACCGGCTGGATGAAATTCAGGGCAAACATCATTCCATGTTCGTAGACCCGGCTGAGCGCGATGGCGCCGCCTACCGGGAATTCTGGCAAAAACTCAGTCGCGGCGAATACCAGTCGGCCCAGTACAAGCGCATCGGCAAGGGTGGCCGGGTGGTGTGGATTGAGGCATCGTACAACCCGATCCTCGACGTAAACGGCAAGCCCTACAAGGTGGTCAAATATGCCACCGACATCACCAAGCAGATCGATTTGCTGGCCAGCCTCAAGCACCTGATCGATCAGAATTTCAGCGAAATCGACAGCGCCATCGACCAGTCGGGCAAGCAGGCCCAAAGCGCTAACGAGGCTGCGGCTGAGACGTCGAGCAATGTGCAGATGGTGGCCTCGGCAGCCGAGGAATTAGCCGCTTCGGTGGGCGAAATATCGCAAAGCATGACCAAGTCGCAAGCCGCAACGGACAGTGCCTTCAGCCAAGTGGTAAGCGCCGGGCAATCCACCCAACGGCTGTCCAATGCTGCCTCCGCCATGGGCGGCATCGTCGGCCTGATCACCAATATTGCCGGCCAGATCAACCTGCTGGCCCTAAACGCCACCATTGAATCCGCCCGCGCAGGCGACGCCGGCAAGGGTTTCGCGGTGGTTGCCAACGAAGTCAAAAACCTCGCCAACCAAGCCGGAAAGGCCACTGAGCAGATTTCCAAGGAGATCGAGGGGGTGCAGTCCATCTCCGGCGAGGTGGTGGCCGCGCTGGACATGATCCGCGGTTCCATCGGCGAAGTACGCGAATTCGTCTCGGCCACCGCCTCTGCGGTGGAGGAGCAAAGCGCAGTGACCCGTGATATGTCCGCCAACATGCAGAACGCCTCGGGGGCGGTGTCCACCATCTCGCGCAGCATCGGCGAGATCTCGGCGGCCGTGCATCAGGCCGAAAGCGCCGTGTCCAAGACCAAGGAAGCGGCCCAAGTTCTGGCACGCTGATCCTGACGCGCAACGATCAAAGGCCCCTGCTTCACGGCGGGGGCCTTTCTAATGAAAAAATAGCCCGGACCGCTTACGCGATCCGGGCCAAGTTTTTTCCGGCTCAGGGAAATCGATGGAACCGGAGGGTCAAGCGGTTAGGGAACCATCCACGGCACCACATAGGCCTGGAGCATGGTGATGACACCGATGATCACGACGAAGGCCAAGCTGTGCTTGAGGGTGAAGCGGAACAGGTTGGATTCCTTGCCAACCAAGCCCACCGCGGCGCAGGCCACGGCGATGGATTGCGGGCTGATCATCTTGCCGGTGACGCCGCCGGTGGTGTTGGCGGTGACCATCAAGACGTCGGACACGCCGACCTGATGCGCGGTGGTTGCCTGAAGCGAGCAGAACAGCGCGTTGGACGAGGTGTCAGAACCGGTGAGGAACACGCCCAACCAGCCGAGGATCGGCGAGAAGAACGGGAACAGCACGCCGGAACCGGCCAGCAGCAGGGCCAGGGTCGAGGACAAGCCCGAGTAATTGGCGACGAAGGCGAAGGCCAGCACGGTGCCGATGGTGTAGATGGGGCGCTTCAGCTCGGACAGGGTCTCGCCGAAGGTAGCCAAGCCATCCGCCGGCTTCATCTTGAGCACGACCATGGAAATGATGGCCGAAAGCAGGATGGCGGTGCCGGTGGCCGACAGCAGGTTCAGGTCGTACACCGCCGGCATGGCAGTGGCCTTGGCGACGATGGGCTCGACCTTGGTCACCAGCTTGTCCAACCCACCGATGGGGAACGAGAACACGGTGAAGTTCAGTT
>JACMKT010000024.1 GCA_014380005.1 Rhodospirillales bacterium | reverse complement strand
GGTGAGCTTGGCCGATGGAGCCGCCGCAGCCGCGACCGGGGCCGCGACCGGGGCCGGAGCCGCCACCGGCTCGACGGCCACGGGGGCCGGGGCCGGAGCTGCGACCGGAGCGGGAGCCGCCACCGGCTGGGGCGGCACGGTCAGCGTGTCGGAACGCATGGGGGTGGAACCCGACGCCTTCGGACGGGAGTGGCACTTGGTGCATTCCGAAACCGGGAACGCCACCTTGCCGTGGCAAGCGCCGCAATACTGGCCCATGAGGATCGCCGCCATGCTGATGGCGTTGCCGCCCTTCTTGGGGACGAAGATCTTGGGATGGCACTGGGCGCAATCCAGCCACTCGGTGTGCTGCTTGTGCGGATACACCACGTCGGGCATGGAGCCCTTGACCTCGCGGATGATGTCGAGATCCATCACCTGCTTGACCTTGTTGGGATCGGCGATGTCCACACGCGGCGTGATGGCGCCGCTTTGCAGGGACTTCACCCAGTCGATGCGGTTGCCGGCATTGCTTTTGGGCAATTCGCCGAACGCCTCACGCGGGGGCTGCAGCGCATCGGTGCCGGGATTGATGGGATCGTGAATGCCATCGGTGGATTGGGGCGCATTGGCCTCCACACCGACGGACTTCATCAGGCGGTTGAAGCGATTGGCACCGCTGGGCGCGGGCGCCGCCTGGGCCAATTGCTGCTGAGACGAGACCGGGTCCGCCCAAACGGGCGTGGACACGGCAACCAGGGCTGCGGCAAACGCCGACAGGGCCATCTTACGCATGGTCTTCATGGCGTCGGTCCCTATTTCGGAGCTGCGGGAGCGATGGTGGAACCGCTCTGTCCGGCTTTGTCGGGCGGGGTCACCAGCTTGTCCAAGGTGCTGTTGTGCACCTGGGTCTTGGTGCCGGGCTTGCCCGAATGACACAGCGTGCAATTTTCCACCGACCACGCGATCTGGCCGTTGTGGCAGGCGCCACAGAACTGGCCGTCGAAGATCTTCAACATGGTGATGTCGTTGCCGCCGGCCTTGAACTGGAAGCCCAGATCGCCGTGACAGACCTTGCAGCGGAAGCGGATGCGGTGGAACCAGTGCGGAAACACTGCCGGTCGCATGCCTGCGGCATCTGAATAATTGTTGATGACGACGTCGCCATACTCGGCCTTGGCCTCGTTATCCATGGCGGCGAAGATCGTCCCCCCAAGGACGCAGGCCAGCAGCAGCAGGACCAGCCGCCAGCCCCTCAATTTTCCTCTCGGCATTCCAAACTCCCGAAGCCTGTGGCCCCATCATCACCGCGACACGCGGCGGTACTCCCTTTGACGCAATTGCTGTGCCGAAAGGGTATGACCTTGATCTGATGGGGATTTCGAAAGTGGCTGGGTCCGTCATTCCCGAAAATGGGAAGACGGAATTCTTAGAACCGCCGCGAGATCTGGAACAACAGGGACTCGTTCAAGCCCTCGGCCTCGTGGCTGATACGGCCGATCAGCGAGGTGCGCAGCTGGCCGACGGTGTGATCCAGGCGGTTGGTCCAGCGCTGGGTGCCGAAGACGTTGCCCTGGGGCTGGTCATCCGACACGGAAACGGCGCTGCCGGCGAAATCGCGCTTGCGGTTGCTCGCCAGCACCGAGGGCGGATTGAACGACAAATCCGAGGAGAAATTCAGATTCTCGATTCCAAGAACGTAGCGTTCCCGATAGGTGATGTTGCCCGAGAGGGAATCCACGAAGCCGGTATCCTGGGTGGCGGTGACCTGCCGCGACGCCTGAAAGGTGATGGCGGCGGCCACCGAGGAAAACCGATCGGGATCGTAGCCCTGGGTGATTTGCAGATTGACCAGATCGTAAGTGATGCCGCCGGTGCCACCGAATGAGCGGTTGTCCGACGCGCTCAGGCCCCACATGTTCCAGCCTTTGCCGTCGCGCTTGCTGCGGGTGAAATTGACCGCGTGGGTAAACGGCACCTGCATGCCAAGCTGAGTGTTGTAGCCAAGGCCGGTGGCTTGCGAGGCGGAAAACACCACCCCATCGACCAGCCATAAATCCAGGCTGCGGGACAGAGAATGGCCAACGCGGGTCTGATCCGACCAAACCAAGCCAAGGTCGCCGTTGCTGCCCATATCCAGACCGTTACCGCCGAAATAGGACCACTGGAATCCCTCCCAATCCTCGGACGGCGATGAATAGTCGATACCGGCACTGGTGCCGTACGAAATGGCGGTGGTCGCCAAACTCTCGCTGGTTGTCCCCGTGCTGATACTGCTTTCGCTGCTATAGCCCGCGTTCAAACCCAGATTTCCCACGAGACGGGGCTCGAAAACATAGCTGGTGGACAAGGTGCCGAAGGCCGTCTGCGCCGCCCGCTCGGTGGTTTCGCCCTTGCGGACCACTGCGGATTGCTGCTGAAACGTGCGCATGGCACCGTTGACGGTGATGTCCTTGAACTCAGCCGGCTTCCACACCGCCGTGCTGACGCCTTGCATAACGGTGGCGTCCTCGGTGAAATTTTCTTGGGCGTAGTGGGTGATGCGGTAATTGCTGGTGCCGTCGGTGGTGATGGACTCGAAGGGTTGCGAGCGGTGGCGCACGCTCATGCCATCCATATTGGTCACGCCGGTCCCCAGAAGGCCGCCGCTATAAAGCGAATCGCGGTGCTCCAGGCTGACGCGCAGCAAATCCTCGGTCCAGCGCTTGACCGTTTCCAGCGAATATTCGTGGGAGACTTCTCCCGCCCCCAAGGAATCTGCCGAACTGTCCTCAGACAAGCGGGTCTGCACGTGCCAATCATCGGGCAGGATCAAGCGCGAGGTCAGGCGGATGGCATAGCCGGACAGATCATTGCTGTCTTCCGCCCGTTGGACTGTGCGGTCGAAGGACGTGGCGCTGAATTCAGTGGCGTATTCGGATTGGGGCAGAATGTTAAGGGCAATGCCGCCGGTGACGCTGGAAGAACCAGCCGTGCTTTCGCCCGACGAGGTATTCCATGAATAGTTGAAATTCCCGTTGGCGGTGGCGAACCAGGGTTCGTAGATATAGGTGGAGGGATTGACGGTCGCCGTCGTCGTATTCTGCATGGACGTGCGACCGTCAGCCTGCTTTTCCCCCTGGAAAGAATAGGTCAGCGCGCCGGAAGTCTGGATTGGCGGAATGTCAGGGATATCCACAGCCAGCGCCTGATGCGATATCAGAACGACAAGCGGCAGACCCCCGCAAATCCGCCAAACGGCGCGCATAACCTAGCCCTTACCTCACATAGGCACTACTTCGCGGCAGCGGCAGCTGTCGGCGTGAGATCCGGGGAAATCCAGATGGTGGCTTTCTTACGCAGGTATTCCGCCAAAGCAGCCCAGGATTCGTCGCCCTTTTGGCGACGATAGAGGTCCAAGGCACGCTCCGACACTTGGTCGAGCGGACGCAGCGTGGCGGGCTTGCGGTCCACCAGCTTGAACAGGCCATAGCCCTGCAGCAATTCCACCGGCTCGGAAATGTCGCCGACCTTCATCGTGTCGATGGCGGCCTGGGCAGCCGGGGCCAGCATGCCGTGATGCATGTAGCCCATGTCGCCGCCCCGCGCCGCCGATTCGTCGGCCGAGTGCAGCTTGGCCAATTCACCAAAATCGGTGCCGGACTTGATCTTCTGGCGAATGCGCTCGGCTTCCTCGAAGGCGCTGGCCCAGACGTCCTTGGTCGAGGACGGATCGACCTTCAGCAGGATCACGGTCAGATGGTCGCGCTCCGGCTCGGTGAACAGCTTGGCATTGTCGCGGTGGTATTTTTCCAGCTGCTCCTTGCTGGGCGGCGGCACGGCGCGCACCTCACGCTCCAGGGCGGCGCGCTGGCTGTTCTCGATCATGCGAGCCTTCAATTCGGGCAGGATGCGGGCGCGGTTGGCGGCCCATTGCTCGCTGTCCTTATAACGGGTCTCATACTCAGCCAATTTGCGTTCCACGTCGTCGAGGTCGGGGCGGAGCTTGCGGCGCTCGGCTTCCTTCATCAACAGCCGCTCGGTAATGATCTCGTTGATCTGCTCGCGGCGGAACTCGGCCAGCTTCGCGTCATCAACCTTGCCATGATAGAATTTTTGCCGCGAGGCTCGGGCCGCCGCGGCTTCAAACTCGGTTCGGTCGATGGTCAGCCCATCGACCTTGGCAACAATCTCAACACCCGAGGGCGGATTGGGCGGAGCCGCCGAGACCGCAGTCCCCATCAGCAATGCAACCACACCGGCCCCAAAGAAAAAACCGCGCTTCCACATGATCACCTCGCCCTCTGGCGCAAATAGGCCGGGGCCATCTCTGACCCCGGCCAAACCGGATTACTTATTGTGGCAGGTGAGGCAGACCGCACTGCCCGAGTTGCTGATGCGCAGGAACGTGGCGTTCTCGTCCGAATGCGGGTCATGGCAGCTGGCACACTCTACGTAAGGCTTAGCATTCTTAGTGTAGAGGATCATGTCGTACTTGTCTTTAGCATCGTTGGTGCCCTTGACCACCTTGCTATCGACATACCACACATTCTTGCCGGTGACCTTCTGGGCCTCGTGGAAGTCCGGGTCCAGCACGCCGACCGACGAGTTGGCATATTGGATGCCGACCGGATGGTCGTTGGACAGATCGGAACCCAAATTGGTGACGGCGGCGGCGACCAGCTTGCCGGAGGTGGCATCCACGTTGGCGCCGCTCCAGGTCACGCCGGTCATGCGGGCGCCGTTCGGGTCGTAACCGCCGGAACCGGGGGCGTTCAACACGGTGTCCATGGCCTGGGTGCCGTCATGGCAGGTCAAGCAGGCCAGCGAGACCGAGTTGGTCAAATCGCTGGTGCCGTCCAGGGTGGTCGAGGTGTACAGGGTGTACGCCGTCGGATCAGCCAGCTTCTTGTTCCACAACGGGGCGGCGGCAGTGGTGGCCGATCCGTGAGGGGTGTGGCAGAACACGCAGATTTCACCGGCGCTGCTCTTGTTTCGCCCGCCAACGACGCCGTTGACTTCAGCGCTCAAATTGTGGCGGGTGTTGCGGATACCCGTCAACGCCTGGGCATTGACGTCGTCGGCGGCACCGACCACGCCGATGATGATGGCGCCCACCGCGAGCAGCTTACGCGCCGCCGAACGTAGGGCTTTCTTTGTATTATTGGCAAGCATGGCCAGCCTCCGAGGTCGAAACATGTTAGTTGCGACTTATGTAGCATGCAGCGTGCCAACAGGATAATTCCAGGGAATCTCAGGGGTTGCAGGCGCCGGGGCAGCGCGCAAGGTTAACCTTTCTTCATGTACGGGAATCTCTCCTCCCGGAATCGGGAAGGTAATAGACGGTTTCTAAGGCTTTTTTCCCGCCGATGCCCCGATGCGCATGAGGGCGCGAACGGGTAAGCTGGCCGCGCTCTTGCAACCCGCTCGCACCCCGCGAACCCCAGGAGGACCCATGCCCGCCATCGCCGCCCCCGCCCCACGCGCTTTGTTCCGGCGCCTGCTGATCTGCGGAGTCCTGGCGGTCACAGCCCTGGTTTCCGCCTGCGGCCCGCACATGGTGACGTCCAACGTCCTGCGCTTCAACGAGATGGCCGCCACCCCGCACACCGGCACCTTCGCCATCGCGCCCGAGAAGGACCAGGAAGGCAGCCTGGAATTCCGCGGCTATGCCGATCTGGTGACGCGGCGGCTGGAGGCCCAGGGCTATAAGCGCGCCACCACCCCAGCCAATGCGGACATGGTGGTGTCGCTGCTGTACTCGGTGGATGACGGCCGCACCGAGCAATGGTCCACGCCCATATACAGTTATAACGACTATTGGCGCCGCTATTACGGTGCCGCCTCGACCTGGCCCTACCCCTATATCGAGCCCATCGGCAACGACACCCACACCAGCACCGTCTTTACCCACCGCCTAGAGGTGCGCATTTCCGACGGCCCCAAGCTGCGTCAGGGCAAACGCGAGAATTTGTTCGAAGGCCGCGCCGTCACCGAACGCAGCACCCGCGAGCCGGTGCACACCATCCCCGCCTTGATCCTGGCCCTGTTCGAAAACTTCCCCGGCGAAAACGGCATCCCCACCACCGTGCGCATCCCCGAGCCGGTCTACGCGCGGTAGAGGATGGCCGGGATTGACCCACGGCTGTCCGGTTTAAATTTAACACGCACGGTGTGACATCAGAGGGAACGGCTGCCGCCTTGAAATGGAACACGAATAAACACGAATGAAAACGAATGGGTCAGAGCAGGCGCATCCGGTGGTGCGCCTAGAATTCGTTCTTATTTGTGTGCATTCGTGTTTATTCGTGTTCCATCTTCCTATGTGTGGCGCCGAACAAGTCTTTCTTTCAGGCACTTACCCTCTAACAAACGCCTTTAGATGAACCACGGAGGCACGGAGATACCTCGCCAGACGGAGCCCGAATCGGGTTCCGTTTGATAAACATCTCCGTGCCTCCGTGTCTCCGTGGTTCAATTATTCGTGTCCAATGTGACGGTTGGAGCCGCAAAGGCACGGCGCCCCTGCCTTTCCAGGCGAAGTCGAAAATCAAACCGGACAGCCGTGGCACAAGTCCGGGCATGACGATAAGAGAGCCCACACACGTCTACACCGCCCGAGGAGAACCCGGACGGCTTGGCCTGGAATTTGCGGAGCGGGATTAAGATAACGGGATTTGGGGGAGACACATCCCCCGAGGATGCGGGGTGGGGGATATCCCCGGGGGATGTTCTCAGGAGTTCGGTCCGATGAACCGATACGTCGGCAAACTCGCGGGGAGGGGGATTGTGCCGCCGACGTAAGAATACCCTAACTGAAATAATTTCACGGTTCAAATATAAAATTCGCCTCTACTCACTTTTTTATTTGCGATTATTCTAGTTTCAACAAACTGGTTATTCCTGCAATCGCCATGCCAAGCTGACATAGGCGCGGAGTTATTCACGATGATGCGCATGCAACGCCGTCGCTTCTTGACCATTCTCGCCGGTTCTTCGCTGGTGCTTGCGGCTGACGGCAGCGCATCGCCCCTCACCGCCCCCCTGCAATGGCGCGGCACCGCCTTGGGCGCCGAGGCCAGCCTGACGCTGTATCACCCGGACCGGCGCCAGGGCACCGCCATCATGGACGATTGCGTGGCGGAGCTGCGGCGGCTGGAGGGCATCCTGTCCCTATATGATCCGGGCAGCGCGCTATCCGTGCTCAACCGTGCGGGCCGGCTGGATCAGGCGCCGCCCGAACTGACCGCCCTGCTGGCCGAGTCCATCGCCTATGGCCAATTGAGCGGCGGCGCCTTCGACGTCACCGTCCAACCCCTGTGGCGGCTGTACGCCGACCATTTCGCCGCCAATCCCAATGGGGCCACCGGCCCGGCAGCGGAGCGCATGGCCCAGGCCCGCCGGCTGGTGAATTTCCGTTCCATCCGCGTGGACGGCCAGCGCGTCAGTCTGGCCCCCGGCCAAGCAGTCACCCTGAACGGCATCGCCCAAGGCTGGATCACCGACCGCATTGCCGAGCGGCTGAAGGCCTTGGGCCTGACCCATGTGCTGCTGGATTTGGGCGAAAGCCGCGCCCTGGGCGGCCATACCGATGGCAGGCCGTGGCGTCTGGGCATTCCCGACCCGCGCGCCCCCGACCGGCTGCTGACCCGGTTCGAGCTGAGCCAACAGGCGGCGGCCACCTCGGGCGGCTATGGCATGGCGTTCGACCCGGCGGGGCACTTCAACCACATTCTCGACCCGGCCAGCGGCGACAGCGCGCGGGTGTGGGCCAGCGTCACCGTCATCGCCGACACCGCCACCAAGGCCGACGCCCTGTCCACGGTGTTATCGGTGGCGCCGCGCAGCCATGCCGCCGGGTTGCTGGCCAAGGCGGGCAACGCCTCGGCCATTATGATCGACGACGCGGGCGAAATGCGGCGGTTATAAGCCGAAGATGGCCGGCCACCAGCCCAGCGCCACCAGGGCGCTGCCCAAGGCACCGGGCAACAGCGGCAGGATACGGGCGGCGGCGGGCACGCCTTGGCGGCGCAGGATGCGTTCGCCCAGCCAGATGCTCCACACCAGCCCCAGCACGAACAGGCCGCCCTTGGTCATGCCGACCACATGGGCGCCGGCCAGCACTTGCAGCGGTGTGAACAACTGACCGCCCAGGCCGACCACCAGCGACACCATGGCCACCGGAGCATACTGGTATCCCAGTTCCGAGAACCTCTGGCGGAAACCAAGATCGGCACCGCAGCGCCCGGCCAAGACCGAGGCGGCGGCGGTGGTGAAGGTCAGTGCCGCCGTCATGGCGAGCATCACTGCGGTCATGAACCCGGAGATCAGGGTGAAATCCATCCATAGATAGACTTGCCGGCGCTCGGGATGGACGCTCATCAGCCAGGACGGGCCGGGAGCGGTCAGCCAATACCAGCCCTGACCGATGGCCAATTCGCCCAAGGCTTCGCGCAGATCCTGGTACAGCGGCAGGATGCCCCACAGGAAGCCGCCCAGGGCGATGCCGGTTCCCAGGAACAAGAACCACACTTCCATGGGATTGGCGTGGTGATCGCGGATGTTTTCCACCTCGGCACCGGGCCGGCGCAGCACCACGTTCATGCCGCCTTTGGCGCCGGGATTGACGCAGCGGAAGCATTCGATGCAGTGGCGCGATTCCTCCTTGCGCGGCAGGTCGATCATCATGGGGCAGGCGCCCTTTTCCGTGTAGGTGTCGCCGCCCGGCAGGCGCACCACCGGACGGAACTCCACCGCACCCAAGCGCGAGAAGATGCCCAGCAGCAAGCCGATGGGGCACAAGTGGCGGCACCACGCGCGGCGGCGGCGGCCATAGATAAAGCCCACGACAATGGCCGCCAGCATGGTTCCGCCGAACACTTCCGCCGCCGCTTCAGGGTGCTCGCGCACGCCCACGGTCTGCCCCAGGATGGTGACGATCAGGAAGCTCACGATGGGCATGCCTTCCCACCGCATCCAACGCGGGATGGCGCGCTGCGGCCCCAGCTTGTTGCCCCATTCCGCCGCCGCGCCCATGGGGCACAGCAGGCCGCACCACGACCGCCCGGTGAAGATCACCGACAGGAACACCAGCGGGAACCACATGCCCCACAGCATGTACGAGGCGAACGGCCTGACATGGGTGAAGGTGGTGGCGCCCGGCGGCGGTTCCGGCAACAGCAGCGGGCCGAAGATCACCGCCATGAAGAACACGAACATGGCGGCGTGGAGATATTTCAGCCGGTCGCGGTGGCGAACGAAGAAGGTCTCGATGGAATTGGCAAGCTGAGCCAAGGTCATGGCGGATTACTTTTCGGGAAGGGTTTGAGCGTAGGAACCGATATCGCCAAGGATATCCATGCCCATCCAGAAATTGGCCGGCATGGCCTCGCCGGGGAAACCGTTGCGCGCGGTGTGGATCAGCAGCCAGGGATTGGTGCGGGCCACCGTGCCGATGAATTCGGGGGCTTTAGTGCCGGCGAAATTCTGCGCCTTGCCGTCATAGCCATGGCAGGAGGCACACAGATTTTGGAACGCCGCCTTGCCGCGCACCGGGTTGCCGTTAATCTTTTTGGTGACCGGATCGATCACCTTGTCCACGTCATACTGCCCCTTGGTCAGGAACAGGCCCAGGCGCATGGCCGCGTCGTCGGGGATCATCTCGGGGGTATAGCGGTGGCGTTCGTTGCGCAGAGCCTTGACCACGCGGGCCGGATCGCCGCCCACAAGGCCGCGCAGATTGGTCGCCTTATTGGCGCCCACACCCTTATAATCCCAGCCATGGCAGGTGGCGCATTTCCAGATGTCCGGCCCCTTGGCCTTGGGCGCATCGCCGTAACCGCCGCCGCCGGGGGCGCCCTTGACCGGCAGATTCTGGTCCAGCACCTCGGCCCATTGGGAATACATGCGCCCGCCAAAGGCGATCAGCCATTCTTCGGACGGGTCGGTGGGTTCGGTGCGCACCCATTGATCCTGGTACGACGCCCGCGGCGCCGCCTGCGCCCAGACCGGGCTGGCCGCGCTCAGGGTCAGCACTAAAGCAGCAATGAAGACGCGCATAATTCCTCCAGCACCTTCCAACATCCGCCAATTCCCTATTCAAGAAGCACGCCATCTTTCCCGAAGCTGAGAAAATGGCGGGAACCCAAGGGCCTTGCCGTTTGAGGCCACGCATGGGCGTTGCCGTTTCCCACTTCCGGGAAGCCACCGGCACGGCCTTTGCGACACTATGACGGCAATTCCTTTAGGAGTGGATTATGGCGCCCTGGCGTCCCAGCAGGTTGGCGATCGTCCCGTTCCTGGTATGCGCCTTGACGGCGGCAACCGAAATCCCGGTCATGGTGCCGGCGGGTTCGGCGGTGGCGGAGCTTTATCCCCTGCGCAAGGACCCGCACGGCAGCCAAGGCGCCTTGGCCCTGGTGGCCGATCAGCGGCTCAATCTGGGCAATCGCCGCGCCATGCAGGATTGGTACATGTTCGGCTTCGCCGACCCGCCGCCGGTGACCCCGCCGGTCACCACACGCGCCTTGGCCGATGCGGAATTGCGGCTGGTGGACGGGGTTGGGGCCACACTGTCGTCCCTGCCCCTGAGCACCCCGTTCGCCGCCCTGCGCGCGGTGGCGCTGACCGGCAGCCAATTGACCGAATTCGTATTGGAGACCAGCCAGGGCGGTTTCGGCCAGTTCACCGGGACCTACGCCAAGCCGTTGGTGGTCCAGGGCGGCGCCATCCGCATGCTGAGCGCCACCGACGCCGCCGGTGTGGTGGAAGAAATCGTGCTGGTGCGCGCGCCCAAGACCGATTGGCGCATGGTGCCCGCCGCACGGGGCCAGGGCTCGGAAATCTTCCAGGTCATGTGCCGCCCGGCGGAGGGTGCCGGCGATGCCTTTGGCGAGGATTACATCACCTACCGCCAGGAAGGCGCCATCTGGCGCAAGCTGCGGCGGTCGGCACGGGGCTATTGCGTATGGGCCGACGGCTTCCCGTCCTTCTCCGCCTTCCCCTGATTCCCGCTTGCGGGAACCGCATGGTCAAAGGCTGGAAAACTGCAGGCTGACCAGAATGGACGCGCCGGCCAAAGCCCCCAGGAAGGTCACCACCCAGCCCAGACGGTGATTGTCGAACAGGGACGCCAGCGCATGGCGCAGCCCGGCAGCGGACACATGATGCTTGGACGCGTCGAAATGATGGGGATTGGTCCAGCCCACGCAATTTTCCCGCACCAAATCCAGCCATTGCTTCCGCCGCACACAGAAAGCGAAATGCTCCAGCGGATGGAAATCGTGCAGGGCGGCCTTCAGGGCGTTCAGGTTGCGGCGGCCATGGGGCGTCTCGGGACGGGCCGAATTTCCACAATTGAAGCAGGTCTTCATGGTGTCCTCCGAGGTTCCGAACCGCACCCCTTCAGGCAAGCTGCGTGCCAATGATCCATGGCACGACTATTGCTGATTCCGGGAAACGCGTTGAGCACTCGGGAGGGCCTCGCTTGAACACCCAACAGTTCTTTGCGAACAGCATCGCCGCGCTGAAAAGCCAGGGCCGCTATCGCGTGTTCGCCGATCTGGAACGCCAATGCGGCAACTTCCCGGTCGCCCGCAACTACCGCGACGGCGCCGTTCACGAAGTGGTGGTGTGGTGCTCCAACGATTATCTGGGCATGGGCCAGCACCCGGACGTGTGCGCCGCCGCCAAGGGCGCGGTCGAACTGTGCGGCGCCGGTGCCGGCGGCACCCGCAACATCTCGGGCACCAACCATTACCACGTGCTGCTGGAACAAGAGCTGGCGTCGTGGAACGGCAAGGAAGCCGCCCTGCTGTTCACCTCGGGCTATGTGGCGAACCAGACGGCCCTGTCCACCCTGGGCGCCACCATCCCCGGCTGCGTCATCTTCTCGGACGAGTTGAACCACAATTCCATGATCGAGGGCATCCGCCATTCCAAGGCGGAAAAGCATGTGTTCCGCCACAACGACCCCGACCATCTGGAGCAATTGCTGTCCGCCTATCCGAAGGAAACGCCCAAGCTGGTGGCGTTCGAATCGGTCTATTCCATGGACGGCGACATCGCCCCCATCGCCAAGATTTGCGACGTGGCCGAGGCCCATAACGCCATGACCTATCTGGACGAAGTCCATGCCGCCGGCATGTACGGCGCGGAAGGGTCCGGCGTGGCCGAACGCGACGGCGTGCGCGACCGCATCACCATCATCCAGGGCACTCTGGCCAAGGCCATCGGCGTGGTCGGCGGCTATATGGCGGCGTCGGCCAGCTTGGTGGATTACGTGCGCAGCTTCGGGCCGGGCTTCATCTTCTCGTCCTCCATGCCGCCCATGGTGGCCGCCGCCGCCCTTGCCAGCATCCGGGTCTTGCGCAATCAGCCCGACATCCGCGCCCGACATCAGGAGCGCGCCGCCACCGCCAAGCGTCGTCTGGCTGAAATGGGCATCCCGGTGCTGCCGTCGGAAAGCCATATCGTGCCGGTCATGGTGGGCAATGCGGCCCAGTGCAAGCAGGCCTCGGATCTGCTGCTGACCAAGCACAACATCTATGTCCAGCCCATCAATTACCCCACCGTCCCCGTGGGCACCGAACGTCTGCGCATCACGCCGACGCCGCTGCACACCGACGACATGATGGATCATCTGGTCAAATCCATGGTCGCCGTGTGGGACGAGTTGGAATTGCACAAGGAACACCCGGCCAAAGTGGCTGCGGCCGAGTAATTTGGTCCGTTTGACGTCACAACCGGCAGGGCGTACCCTGTATTGAGGTTCCGGAAGAAGCCGGGCCAGGGGGATCGCGCCATGCGAACACCGGGAATCCGGCAATACTTGGCGATTTTGGTGCTGGCAGCCCTGCTGCCGGTGGTGGGCCTTGCCCTGGCCTTGTTCTCCCTGTCCATGCATGGCGAGTACGAGGTCGCTTGGCAGCGGGCCGAAGCCCGCACCACCTTCATCGCCGCCGCCGTGCAAACCCAAACCGATGCCCTGGCCGGCACCCTGGACGTGTTATCGGCCACCCCATCCCTGACCGATGGCGATCTGCCCGCCTTCCATGCCCTGGCCCGCACCATCACCGGCGAACGGGTGGACGCGGTGTCGCTGATCCGCCCTGACGGCGTGACCATCCTGAACAGCCGGGTGCCGCCGGGTCAGGAAGCCCCCACCTTCTCGGTGCCCGAATCCGAGGTGCGCCGCGCCCTGGCCGAAGACCGCACCATCGTCACCCACATCTTCCTGGGCGCCACCTCGCGCCGGGCCATCTTCGCCATGATCAAGCCGGTCACCGTGTCGGGCCAGCGCCATGCCCTGGCGGTGGGCCTGTTCGCCAGCCGGTTCGAGCCGCTGATCGACCGCACCCTGCCGCCCTGGAACGCCGCCCTGCTGGATGCCTCCAGCACCACGGTGGCACGCTTCCCCCGCGAGGGCGGCGTGATGGAGGCGGCCCAAGACCAGATCGACGACGCGCTGAGATCGGGCGATCGCGGCCGCCTGACCTTCGTGACGCCCAATGGCAGCGAGCACATGGTGGTGTTCGAACGCATCCCGTCTTCGTCATGGATTGCCGCCTCCAGTCTGCCGCGCGATGCGGTGGAAGGACCGGCGCAACGCAACGCCGCCATCTACGCCGCCGGCGCCCTGCTGCTGTCCATTCCCAGCGCCCTGCTGGCCGGCTGGCTGGGCCTGAGGCTGGCGCACTCCATGCAGGCCCTGTCCCGCTTTGCCAGCACCTTGGGCACGGTGCAGCCCGAACAGCTTCAGCCGCCCATGCGCAGTGCCTGCCGCGAATTGGACGTGGTCACCGAACGGCTGGGACGCGCCGCCTGCGACGTGGCCGCCCGCGATTCCCAATTGCGCCAGCAGCGCGATCTGGCGGAACAGCGGGCCGAGCAAATCCGCCGGCAATCCGAGGATTTGGCCCGCTCCAACACCGACCTTGAGCAATTCGCCTATGTGGCGTCCCACGATCTGCGCGAACCGTTGCGCATGGTCAGCAGTTTCCTGACCTTGCTGGAACGCCACTTGGGCGAAAAGCTGGACGGCGAAGCGCGCGAATTCATGGATTACGCCCGCAACGGCGCCCTACGCATGGACGCCATGATCCTGGACCTGCTGCAATACTCGCGCCTGGGCCGCCAGGAATCCGAGATCGAACGGGTGGATCTGGGCCAAATGGTCAGCACCGCCCTGGGCGAATTGGCCGCTACCATCGGCGAGACCCAGGCAATTATCCAGGTGGAGAGCGCACTGCCAATGGTGCCGGGCCATCCGCGCGAACTGACGCGGCTGTTCCAGAACCTGATCGGCAACGCATTGAAATACCGTGCTCCCGACCGCGTGCCGGAAGTCACCATCTCGGTCCGCCGCGAGGGTGATCATTGGGAAGTGTCCATCGCCGATAACGGCATCGGCATCGACCCGCAATTCCACCAACGGGTCTTCAATATCTTCCAACGCCTGCACACCCGCGAGCGCTATGACGGCAACGGTATCGGCCTCGCCATCTGCAAAAAGGTGGTCGAGCACCATGGTGGCCGCATCTGGGTGGAATCCGCCCTGGGCGCCGGTTCGGTGTTCCGCTTCACCCTGCCGGCATGGCATGGCGACACTTTAGCGGGAGCTAATTAAACTTCCGCCCACATGACCCCCGGTTGATTGCAGTGTGTGCAAATACCCCGATATGGTAACCAATGAAGCCATGCAGGGTGCGGCGATGCGAACGCGGATGTTGTATTGTGAAGTTTGCGGCAAGACGACCCCACATCAGGTGGAGGACGGCGATGACGGCGATGGCGAATTAACCCTGTGCACGCAATGCGGCCGGCTCAGTTCACTGCCCCCCGAATCCACGCCAAAACCGCCGCCCAGACCCGACGCACTGCGCTGTCGGCGCTGATCCATGCTACCTTCTCCGCCCAAGTGACGGAGAAGAGCTACATGAAACGAGTGATGGCCGCGTTCGGCCTGTTGGCGCTGGCGGCATGCGACGATGGCAAGGTGACCGAGATCGCCCGCTATCCCTCGCCCGTGGGCGGCCTGGATGCCGTGGTGGGCCGCATGAGCGCCGGCGAGTCCGACCCGTTCATGGTGGTGATGACCAAGCCCGGCGACGCCCCCGGCAAGGGTGCGCGCCTGCTGCTGGCCGACCACACCGACGCGCCCGTGGTCGAATGGGCCGATGCCGAGCATTTGACCATCCGCTGCGGCAATGCCCGCATCTGGAGCTTCCGCAACTTCTGGACCAGCCCCAACAAAAAGCAAGTCACCGTTTCGGTGACACTGGATTGCGGGCGCGAAGGTTGGAAACCGTAACATCCGCAATACCCTAGGATGAGGTAATCCCGCCGCTCCCGAGATAGCCCAGGACCAGTTCGCAACGTGCGCGCGCCCCCTCTTGTTGCCCCCTGTAACGGTTCCACCTACAGAGGGTTAAGGCAGATGGCGAGCAATCAGAACGACATCGTGGCGGCTACCGACGCACAGCAAACCGATGGCGCCCTTCTCGTGGGGGGCAACGGCGACGATCTCCTTTTGGCCGATGGCACTCAAACCTGGACCGGCACCTTTACGGGGCAAAACGGTTCGGGCGTGAGTGGCACGGTCAACGCCACGTTGACCGGCACCACCTTGGCGGTTCAGGTCCAGGCCACCGGCCTGGAACCCAACCAATCGCATGCGGCACACATCCACGGCCTGAGCAGTCAGGGCGATGCAGCGCAAGAATCATCGCTGCCATTTGATGCGCTGGACAAGGATGCCGACGGCTTCATCGAATTGAACGAAGGCCAGGTGACGGTGGGCCCTGCGATTTTGCCTCTGACCGCCGTTGGCGGCCAATTCCCCACCGCCGGAGCGGATGGCAGTCTGAATTTCACATCGACCTTCAATCTGGCCAACCTGCCCCAAGGCACCCAGGCCGCGGATTTGTTTCCCCTGGACATGCGCACCGTGGAACTGCACGGCCTTACCGTCACCGCCGCCGATGGCAGGCTGACCGCCGGCGAAGTGAATGGCACTGCGGGCTATAAAGCCACCCTGCCGGTGGCAGCGGCGGAACTGACCGATGCCGACGCCGCCGGCGGCACGACCGCCGTATTGCGCGGTGATAATGGCGGCGACACCCTGATCGGCGATACGGGCAACGATCTATTGCTGGGCAGCCAGGGCAATGACGTGCTGGCCGGGTTGGCGGGCGACGACCAATTGGTGGGCGGCAGTGGCCGCGATACCTTCATCGTCGGTCAAGGCAGCGACGTGGTGGTCGACTTCCAGACCAATCAGGACAAGCTCAGCTTCTCCACTGGAACCACAGACACCGTCCAAGCGAGTTCCACCAGCGAGGGCATCCTGCTTACCGCCGGGGACAGCACCATCCTGCTGATGGGGGTCCAGGCCAACATGGACACCTTGGACCTGTCCAACTGGATCGCCTAAGCCCTTAATACCCCCACGCCAGACCGCCCGGGCGGTCTGGCGTTCGGATGATCTACCGTGCGTCCTTAAACCGGAAGTCCAGACGCACGGGGAAAGGCGCCTTGACCTTCAAAGCTGGCGGCAGGCGCACGGGCTGAGCCTTGCGGATGGCCTGATAGAATGCATCCACCGAGCGGCGCTGCACGGATTGGGGATGCAGCCCGTTATAGCCCTCGAACACGCCCGCCGGATTCCACGGGCGGCGCGCGTCGAAATCATCGTCGAAATATCCCTGGGCATCCACGATCACGCCCACATGCACATCGGCCTTGTCATAGGCGGCCAATTCGCGCGGCGGGTGCCAGTGACGGATGACTTGGGACAGCACAAAGTCCCGTTCGTTCTGGGTCACCGGCTCAGGCTTCTTCGGCTTGAGCACCGCTTCCGCCCGTGGCGCCGGCGGGCTGGGGCCGGCATTGGGCTTAGGCGGGCTGGATTGCTTGGCGAGCGCACCATCTTCCAATTGCGGAATGGGCTTGGCCTCGGACACCGCCGCCTCCCCCTTGGTCTCGCCCAGGGGCGCATCGGAGATTTTGGGCTTACTGGGCTCGGGCCTGGGCGCGAGTTCCACGGTGATGGTGGGTTCCTCGTCCTTGCGCATCTCGGGCATGGGAAAACCCAGCCATGCCAGGGCCAGCAGCAGATGCAGCAGCAGGGACAGGGCAAGCGGCACCCAGCGCGTCTTGCGCGGGGCGGTGAATTCCATGGGGATGACGGGGGCGCTTAGCATGGAAAAAGGGGGCTTGCGCCCCCTTCCCTGTCTTAGTGCATGCCGCTGCCGCTGGCATCGCCCAACGCCGCCTGGGCGGCGGCCAGACGGGCGATCGGCACGCGGTAGGGGGAGCATGACACGTAGTCCAGGCCGACCTTCTGACAGAAGGCGATGGAGCTGGGGTCGCCGCCGTGTTCGCCGCAGATGCCCAGCTTGAGACCGGGGCGGGTGGAGCGGCCACGTTCCGAGGCGATCTTGACCAATTCGCCCACGCCCTGCTGATCCAACTGGGCGAAGGGGTCGTGTTCGTAGATGCCCTTTTCGCGGTAGACGCCGATGAACGGCCCCGAATCATCGCGGCTCATGCCGAAGGTGGTCTGGGTCAGGTCGTTGGTGCCGAACGAGAAGAACTCGGCGGTCTCGGCGATTTCGTGGGCCAGCAGGGCGGCGCGGGGCAGCTCGATCATGGTGCCGACCATGTATTTCAGCTGGTACGAGCTTTCGCTGAACACCGCGTTGGCGATCTTGTCGATGCTGGCCTTCAGCAGGTCCAGTTCCT
>JACMKT010000222.1 GCA_014380005.1 Rhodospirillales bacterium | reverse complement strand
GGCCCAATCGGCCTTCCACTGCATCTTGCAATGGGCGCCGGTCACCGGGGTCTCGACCTTTTTGCCGTCTTCGCGCTGATAGACGATGGTGCCGGCGGCCAAATTGCGCTCGATCACCGGGACTTGCAGCACGATGCCGGTCTCGGGGCAGACGGGCAGGAACGGCGAATAGGTCTGGCGGCGTTCTTCACCCAAGGTCGGCAGGATGACGTTGATGACGGCGTCATAGCATTCCAGGATGCGCAGCTTGGCGGCATCGAAGCGGCCCGATTCGTACCATTCCGTGGCCGATTGGAACTCGTACTCGAAACCGAAGGTGTCCAGGAAGGCGCGTAGCCGGGCGTTGTTGTGGGCGCCGAAGCTGTCATGGGTGCCGAACGGGTCGGGCACGCGGGTCAGCGGCTTGCCCAGATGGGGGCGCAGCATGTCCTGGTTGGGGACGTTGTCGGGCACCTTGCGCAACCCGTCCATGTCGTCGGAAAAGGCGAACAGACGGGTGGGGATTTCCGGGGCCAGAATGCGGAAGGCATTGCGCACCATGGTGGTGCGGGCGACCTCGCCGAAGGTGCCGATATGGGGCAGGCCCGAGGGACCGTAGCCGGTCTCGAACAGCACATAGCCCTTGTCCGGGACTTTGCCTTTCAAACGCTCGTCCAGCAGGGCCTTGGCTTCCTGGAACGGCCAGGCGGTGGCGTTGCGGGCGAGTTGGGAAAGGTCGGACATGGGATTGTTCTCGGCGGTTAAGGACGGAGCCGAAACCTAAGCCCCGCCAAGCCGCAGGTCAAATATTACCCTCTGCCGTTGGCGGCAGAGGGCATGGCCTCAATGCAGCTCCGCGCGGATTTTCTGGCGCAGGGCGTCGATGGGGACGAACTCCTCGCCCTCCTTCATGCGCCAGAAGGTCCAGCCGTTGCAGGCCGGGGCGTTCTGCACCAGGGCGCCCATTTTGTGGATGGAACCGCGATGATCGCCGTGGGGCGTGGTGGTTGCCAAGGTGCCGTCGGCGCGCACTTGGGCGGTCCATTTGGCCTTTTCGCCGCCATACAGCACGGTGCCGGGCTCCAGCAGGCCGCGTTCGATGACGGTGCCGAAGGGGATGCGCGGCTCGCTGCGCTTGGACGGCGTCGCCAGCAAGGACGGGTCGGCCACCGGACGGACCAAGGCGATGCGTTCTTCGGCGGCGGCGATGTAATCGGGATCGCGCTCGATGCCGATGAAGTGACGGCCCAGCTTCTTGGCGACGGCGCCGGTGGTGCCGGTGCCGAAGAACGGGTCCAGCACCACGTCGCCCGGCTTGGTGGTCGCCATCAGGATGCGGAACAGCAGCATCTCGGGCTTCTGGGTCGGGTGGACCTTGGCGCCGGCCTTCTTCAGCCGCTCGGACCCGGTGCACAGCGGGATGGTCCAATCGCTGCGCATCTGCAAATCGTCGTTCAGGGCCTTCATGGCGTCGTAATTGAAGGTGTAGCGCGACTCCGCCGATTTGGCGCACCAGATCAACGTCTCATGGGCGTTGGTGAAGCGGGTGCCACGGAAGTTGGGCATGGGGTTGGATTTGCGCCACACGATGTCGTTCAGCATCCAGAAGCCCTGGTCCTGCAAGGCCGAGCCGACGCGGAAGATGTTGTGGTAGCTGCCGATCACCCACAGGGCGCCGTCGTCCTTCAGCACGCGGCGGGCGGCGGCCAGCCAGCGGCGGGTGAAGGAATCGTAATCGGCGAAACTGTCGAAGTGATCCCAGTCGTCATCGACCCCGTCCACCTTGCTGTTGTTGGGGCGCAGCAGGTCGCCCCCCAACTGAAGGTTATAGGGCGGGTCGGCAAAGACCAAATCCACCGAGCGGGCGGGCAGGGCTTCCAACTGGGCGATACAATCGCCGGCGAGGATGGTGTTGATGGGCAGAGACATGAGAATCACTTTGAGTCAAACGCGAGACTCCGTCAAGAACCTATTGGAATCCCTGACTCTATCCAGTTATTTCTACCTAGACGATTCTGAAGGGCATCGCCTGAAGGGCTTATTGCGGTGCGGCATAAGCCCGCCCAGATGGTCGTGACGGTAGGCAAAAGGGAGGCGGGTCATGCCGCTTGGACCGCACGGAATGCCTAGGTTTTGGCAGGATTGGGCGAATTTGGCGGTGGGTATCTGGCTGTTCCTGGCACCCTGGATGCTGGGCTACGATCACGTGCGCAGCGCCGCCTGGAATTCATGGATTTTTGGCATCGTCGTGGTCGCCGTCTCAACCTCCGCGTTAATTTTATTCGCGGTTTGGGAGGAGTGGCTCAATGTTATTTTCGGCGCGTGGCTGTTGGTGGCACCCTGGATCATGGGTTTTGCCGGTTCCGACAACGCCGCTCCGCTGTGGAATCACATCTTGGTCGGTCTAGTGGTGGGCGGTTTGGCGCTGTGGGATGCGCTCGCCCACGGGGCGGAAGATCGGATCGTGGTCTAAAGCAAACTCATCTGCGCGATGGGGGCGAAGCTGGTGCGATGGTGCGGGGTCGGACCCAGGCGGCGCAGGGCGTCCATGTGTTTGGCGCTGCCGTAGCCCGCATTGGTCTCCCAGCCATAGCCGGGATGCTGAAGGGCCAGATCGGCCATCATGCGGTCGCGCTTCACCTTGGCGATGACCGAGGCAGCGGCGATGGACAGGCTCAGCCCGTCGCCGCCCACGACGCAGCGCACCGGACAGGGCAAGGGCGGCACCTGATTGCCGTCCACCAAGGCGTGGTCCAGTGGAATGCCTAAGGCCGCCACGGCGCGGCTCATGGCAAGGAAGGTGGCCTTGAGGATGTTCATGCGGTCGATCTCGGCCACGCTGGCCTCGCCAAAGCCGAAGCGGCAGTGTTCCAGCACCAGCACCGCCAGGGCCTCGCGCTTCTTGGCCGACAGCTTCTTGGAATCGTCCAGTTCCGCCATCAGCCGGGCGGGCAGGGTGGCGGGGTCGATGATGACCGCCGCCGCGATGACCGGGCCGGCCAGGGGGCCACGGCCCACTTCGTCGATGCCGGCGACCACGCCGCCCAGGGAGAGTTCCAGCGACAGATCAGGCATCGGCAGGGTCCTGTTTCGGCTTGGGCAGCAAGCGGCGGCTTTTGCCCAACGCATTGGCGACGGCGTTGGCCTCGCGGCCATAGACGCTGGACAGCAGGCCGCGCAGGGTGGTGGTGCCGGCCTCGGCCACCCGGTGCAGGCGGCGCATGGTGAACAGCCAGAACGGCGACAGCACCAGGGACAGCACGGTGACGGCGACCACCAGCTTGGTCTCGGACGAGGTGATCAGCTTGCCCGCCTTGCCCACTTCCGCCAGCAGGAACGAGAACTCGCCGATCTGCGCCAGCGCTACGCCGGCGATGAAGGCCGACCGCCAATCCTGCCGCAGCAGGCGCAGGGCGGTGATGTTCAGCATGGTCTTGAACAGGGTGACCATGACCAGCAGGGTCAGCACCTGACCCAAATTCTTCCAGATGAATTTGAAATCCAGCAGCAATCCGATGGACAGGAAGAACACCATCAGCAGCACGGCCTGCACCGGTTCGGCGTTCTTCAAGATGGTCTCGCGCTGGGACGAATTGCCGATGACCACGCCGGCCAGGAAGGCGCCATAGGCGGGCGACAGATCCAGCAGGCCCGACAGGGCGGCGGCGCCGAAGCACCACGCCAGCGCCGCCAGCGGCCCCAGCTCTCCCGATTTGGCAAGGCGTTCGGTGATGGGCAGGCGCAGTTTCTTGCGCACCAGCAGCCAGAACAGCACCACCAGGAACAGCACCGAGAACACCACCTTGGCCACGTCCATGGGGACGATGCCCTTGCGCTCCAGCCCGCCCAGGAACAGCATCATGGGCACCACGGCCATGTCCTGGGCGATCAGGATGCCGATGATGGTGCGGCCCACCGGCTTGTCCAAATCGCCCGAGCTTTCCAGCATCTTGATGACCACGGCGGTGGACGACACCGCCACGGCGAAGCCCAGCACCATGGACAGGCCGAAGCTCCAGCCCAGGGCTTGGCGCAGCAGCAGGGCGGTCCCCACCGATCCGGCGATTTGCAAGGCGGTGGTGAACACCGCCACTTTCCAGCCTTGGACGAAGCGGCGGATGTCCAGCTCAATGCCCACCACGAACAGCAGCATCAGCACGCCGAACTCGGCCAGGGTGCTGACGGCGTCGCGGTTGGACACCAGGGCAAGGCCGCTGGGACCCAGCACCACGCCGGCCAGGATGTAACCGACAATGGCCGGCTGCCGGAAACGGTTCATCACCACGCCGCACAGCAATGCGGCAAGGGCGACCAGAGCGGCAGCGGTCAGTTCGGGATGGTGGATTTCCATGGCCTCAGCGTATTAACACGTCTTGGCCCTATGGTTTAGCCGCAAGTGGTGGCGAGAATGTGACGAGTGCGCGCCATGTTCAGCCTTATGACGCCAAGGTCGGTTGAGTTAGGATAAATCTCAGCGTTGCGTTCTGAATCCCCATGGCCTAGAAGGTCCGTCAATCAGCTTTAAGCCCGAGAGAGAGAGCCCATGCAGCCCGCTGAAATCGCAAAGATCCAAGCCTATATGCGTCAGGCCTTTGGCAGTGAGCGCCTGAACGTGCGCGCCCCCGACAAGAAGGGTGGCCCGGTCGAGGTCAACCTTGGCGACGAGTTCATCGGTGTGCTGCACCGCGACGACGACGAGGGCGAGGTTTCCTACGCCTTCCACATGACCATTCTGGCTGAAGACCTGTAAAATAACGAAAAAGCGGTCCGGTGCCTGGGCGCCGGACCGCTTCCCGTAAAGGCCGGCTTACTTCGAGCTGAAGTTGGCCAGGCAGAAATCATCGGCCTTGTTGTCGATCATCTGGATGGCGATGTCGCGGGGCGACACCATCCAATTGACGAAACAGCCCTGCGGCGCAGACAGCTTCTGAATCTGCTGCGCGGCATCGTCCCATTTGACGACGCAGCCGCTTTCGAGCGCGGCGGTCGAGGGCGCGTCCTTGACCCACTTGACGACGCAGCCGTTATCGACGGCGGCGGTCTCGTCCTTGACCCATTTGACGACACAGCCGCCTTCCAGGCTCTGGACTTCGCCTTCCTTCATCCAATTGACGACACAGCCGTCTTCGGCGATCTCCATCTTTTCGACGGCGGCCAAGGTGTCGGCGTCCCACTTAACGATACAACCCATGTTTTTTCCCCTTTAGTCAGTTGAGTTAACTGAGTCCCCCTTTGGTGGGGGCTCCCCAGTCCTACTGGCTGCACACGGGTGCGGCAGTGCCGGTTTCAGGCATGCCGGCCGTGTGTTCCAAGTAGGCTTCCGCGACGCGTTGGCGAAAACGCACGCCGAATTCGTCGCAAAAGTTCGTGAAGAACCGCCCGTGGGCGCGTTCTGCCTGAACGGCGCAGCCGCCCCCGCAATGCAGAAGGAAGCGGCAGCGCAGGCATGTGGGATTGGAGACCGCCGAGCGTGTGCGCCAGTTGCAATGGCTGGTGGCCTCGGTGTGAAAACTGCCGTCCTCAGCGATGCGCCCCATGCGTGTGGCGGGATTTCCCGTTTGCTCCCAGCACGCATAGACGTCGCCAAACGGGTCGATGACGTACATGCGGTCATGGGCGTTGCAAAAGCAGGTCTTCATGGCATCGGTCGGGCTGGATTGACCGGTGAAGATGCGCCGTGCCCTGGTCTTCATGGACTGATCCTGGCGGCGGAACACCCGCATCTCGGGGAAGTCGCGCATCAGATCGGTCAGGGCGTCGGCCAGTCCGCGGGTGGTGAAGGTGGTCTTGCGGTCGGTCTCGGCGTTCGAGGCGGTAATGGGCGCGGTGTGCAGATCGAATCTTGGATTGGATTGCCAACCGAAGGCAGTGACCGCGCGGGCGATGGCGGGCAATTCAGCAATGTTGTTGCGATCCACATTCACCCGGACCTGCACCGCCACGCCCTTGTCCAGCGCCATGCCGATGTTGCGGGTAATGCGCTCGAATGACCCCGATCCGTCCGGGTAGATGCGGCGGCGGTCATGTTCGGCGGGCGGGCCATCCAGGGTGATTTGGATGGTGGCGATGTCGTCTGGTCCCAACAGGTCGTCATAGGCATCCAACTCGGTACCGTTGGTCACGGCCCAGAAGCGCGCCGGTCCCATGGCACGGGCGCCGGTCATCACCTGCTCGACCACAATGCGGTTGGCCGCCAGCAGCGGTTCGCCGCCAAAGAAGCCGATGTTGCGCGGGGTTCCCTCGGGTATGGCGGGATGGTGCTCGGCTTCGATCCGGGGCAGGGCCGACAGGATGCGGTCGGCCATGGCCGTGTCCATGTGCAGGCTGGACGCAACGTGGCCCTCACAGCGCAACTCGGATTGGAAGCAATACCCGCATCTCAGATTGCAATCATAGGTGGGCATGATCAGATAGATGGGCGCGGCGCGTGACTGTGTTTCATGAAGGCGTGTCACCGTCTCCAACAGGCGGGCACGTTCTTCTTCCTCGGACAGATCCGTCAGGTAGCCGCGCGCCTTCAGTGTGGCGATTGTCTCGTCGGTCGGCGGGGCGACGGAGCCCGGCTCGGGCCGAGGGTTGTCGTCGATCAGGCTTTTGGGCGGCCGCGCGGTCTCAAGCGATTTCAGATAATCGCCCACCCGGCGCGAAACTCGGTCATAGGCTCCAGTGTAACCATGCACCAAAAGCAGAGCGTCTGCCGAAATTGGCAAGTCTACATAGATTGTGTAAGCGCTTGCCCTCATGGGAGGCTTTCTCCGGCATTAAAACTACCACTGATTGTCGTGACGCTATGGGGCTGTATCACCCGTGTCAATGAGCAAACTGTGACACTTGTAAATCTTTAGGTTGTGTTTTGGGGCGAAATGTCTCGAAGCGGGCCATCGCGGCGATTGACAAACGACCCGTTTTCCGGTGATAGTAATTCGCATTATTGCCCGCATTGGCTCTTATGGGCCATACAGGCGTGCGACCACCGGGATGGTGCGCATGGGCTTGGCACAACAGCTTTGGACCCGATTTGCCCGACAGCTTGGC
Source organism: Rhodospirillales bacterium (assembly GCA_014380005.1). Classification (GTDB taxonomy): domain Bacteria; phylum Pseudomonadota; class Alphaproteobacteria; order Rhodospirillales; family Magnetospirillaceae; genus Magnetospirillum. The sequence goes on along the minus strand of JACMKT010000222.1, from coordinate 18,400 downwards.
CGGACCGCCCATGGGGCACCCGGAGGCGCCGCCCGCACCCGGCCTGCGCGCCATGCGCGGTTCAGGCGCAAAACCGGCCATGTGGACCCCGCCACCTTCGCCGATGTGCTGACCGATCTGATCGAGCGCGGCCTTGACCGCAAAACCCGGCTGCACGTCTTCTCGCTGGCGGATTTCCGTGCTGCGGTGGGCGGCAAGTGGGACCGGGTGCAGGGATTGGTGGAGATCGCCGCCGATTCCATCGTCTGCAAACACATCGACCTCAACCGCGACGTCTTCACCCGTCTGGATGCCGAGACGTCGTGTCTGGCCATGCCGCAGGCGTCGTTTAAAGAGACCCAAACTTGCGTGGCGGCCATCGCCCAGGACCTTGCCGTCTATCTGTTCGGCGATGTCGTGGTCGATGGCCGCTCTGCCCAGGTGGTTGCCGCCCACATGCCCATGCGCACGGCCATGGACAGCGATGGCGGCCTGGACCGCCCGGCCATCCAGCGCGCGGTGGAGGCTGCGCTGGCGGCGGCCCATCGGAGCACGCTGACCGGGTTGCTGGGAGCCACTGCCGCTGCCCGGCTTTCGTCCGGCGATCAGCCCATCTTCGCCATCAGCGGCAACGGCGCCCGTCCGCCGCCGGTGGACGGCCCCCAATGGCAGCCGGTGCCGCCGCCACCACCCCGGCGTCATCAAGCCGCTGAGTCTCCCGATTGGCTGGAAACCCAGTTGGAGCAACAGGCCCAGGACGCCGTCAAGCGGGCCAAGCCCATGGCGCCCGAGACCAGCCTGAAACTGAGCTGGGTCCCGGTCTGGGTGACCTGCCGCCAAGCAGTCGGCGCCTTCCAGGCCCGAGTGATCCGCACGGATGAGGATGCCGCGCAGCCTTTGGCCGGCGCCCAAGCCTATGCGGGCGCCGCGCCCATCGAAGCGTTGACGCTGGACCGTTTCGTCGCCACCCAGGCGGCCAACGAATTGAAGGCGCTGTTCGTCGGCCAGCACCGCACCGGCCTGACCGTCCCGCTCCACTGGATGTCCCTGGCGCCGCGCTGGCGCGATTGCATCCGCATCCCGTTCGAGGACTGCCCGGCAGCGGCGCGGCGCAAGCTGTTGAAGATCGAAATCTTCGGCCTGACGCCCGAGATCCCGGCCTCCATCCTGCACAGCCTGTTCGAGCCGCTGGAATTGGTGGGCTGCGACGTCATGGCACGCCTGCCGCTGACCGCCATGGACATGATCCCGTCACTGCGCGGGGTGCGGGCGGTGGGTGTGGATCTCGGCGCATGGGAGGACGAACATTGCGATGACGAATTGTTCGTCAAACTGGCGCGCTTCCGCGATACGGCGCGGCAGTCCAGGGCGGCCTGCTATGTGTGGGGCGTGCAGCGGCGCTCGCTGATCACCCGGCTGGCCCAAGCCGGCTTCTCCCTGCTCAGCGGCCCCTGCCTGTCCGGCGCGGTCAGCCGCCCGGTGCCTGCGGCTGATAGCAGCCGCGCGGCGTGAGGGAGTGGGGATAAATGGTGCCGACGGAGGGACTCGAACCCCCGACCTTGGCTTTACGAAAGCCCTGCTCTACCAGCTGAGCTACGTCGGCACGATCCGCGCGGACGCGAATGGAGGCGGGAAGTTAGCTCCGCCTTTCCATAATTGCAAGTCTCTCTAATGCGTGACGTTGCCCCGGATAAACCTTGCCCGTGCGCCGCGTTCGATGGCGGCGGCGATCAGGCGGTCCAGGTCCAGGCGGTGGCGGATCAGTTCCAGCAGGCGCAGGACTTCCTGATGGGCCTCGCCGTCCGATGCCGCCACGTCGCAGGCAAGGGCGTAGGCAGTCTCGCGCAGGCGCGGCGGTAGCGCCGCTTTGATCACGCCCAATGCCCGATCCAATCCGTCGTCGGAATCCAAGAGTTCCGCACAGGCTATAGTTGCCTTCGGAAGCAATGACGGGTCGTAATCGTGGAAAATGGGAAGAAAGCTGACGATTTCACCGATCGTATGTAGCTCGGCGTCGGTCATGTTGCGGTCGGCGGCCGAAACCATGACCATCACGTAGATCAGGGCCGCGTGATGAGAAAGCATGAGCACCTCCCGGCCGAGCCTCGATACAGGACTTTAGGCTTGCGGTGCTTGCGCGCGTCAAGCATAGATTTCGATTGGGCCCGGATGGGGTGGGCCCGGCAGGCCAAGGGCGGTAGGGGACATACCCCGACAGGAGTGCAATTTATGTCGGCCAAGACAGTGTTGTTGGTGGATGACAGCCGCGTTGCCCGGATGATGACCCGGCGCTTGATCGAAAACAGCCGCGCCGGTTGGACCGTGGTCGAGGCCGCCAGCGGCGAGGAGGCCGTGGAGATCTATGCCGCGGCCAAGCCGGATTTCGTCGTGCTGGACGTGAACATGCCCGGCATGGGCGGCATGGAAACGGCGCGCCGGCTGAAGGAATTGGCACCCGGTCTGTCCATCACCTTGCTGACCGCCAATATCCAGGACCCGGTGCGCCTGCAGGCCGAGGCCATGGGCGTGGGCTTTTTGACCAAGCCGGTGCGTGAAGACGCCTTGCTGGCATTTCTGAGCGGCGGGGCGCCATGATCGACTTCATCGGCGACGCGGAACGCGACGCGGTCACGGAACTTCTGAACATCGCCATCGGTCAAGCCGCCGCCTCGCTGTCGCAATTGGTGGAGGACGAGGTCCGGCTGTCGGTGCCGTTCGTGGATTTCCTTACCCCGACCCAGGCTGCGGCCCGGCTGGAGGATGAGACCAAGGGGGCCGATTCCGTGGCCGTGCGCCAGCATTTCGAGGGGCATTTCTACGGCGACATCCTGCTGATCTTCCCGGAAAAGCGTAGCTTGGATTTGGTGCGCCACATGCTGGGCGACCAAGTTCCGCTGGAGCAGCTGACCGAGCTGGAACAGGAAGCCTTGCTGGAAGTGGGCAACATCATCCTCAACGCCTGCCTGGGCAGCCTTGCCAACCAGTTGGGCCTGCCGGTGGAAGGCTCGCTGCCCACCTATGTGCGTGGACGCGGCGCCCGTATCCTCAATCTGGGAGAGGACAAAGGGGCACCGGGGCATGAGGAAATGGTCATGTTCCTGCATGTGGATTTCTCGCTGCTGACCAAGGATGTGAACGGCTATCTGGCCTTCGTCATGGATATCGTTTCGGCGCGTCACTTTGTTGATGCGATCAAGGCCTATGTGGCCGAGCAAATGGGCGGCTGATCCAGAACATGGCAGCCATCCGCCCCGACGAATTGTTCCGCGCCCTGTCGGACGCCAGTGAAATCGGCCAAGTGCTGATTGATGGCGACGGCTGCGTGGTACTGTGGAACGCCTGGATGGCCCGGGCGTCCAAGATTGCGCCCGAGGCGGCGTTGGGGTGCTCGCTGGTGGGTATCTTCCCGCAACTGGCCGGCACCCGTGTGGCCGGTGCGGTGGACGATGCCCTGGCGCGGGGTATGGCGGCCATGCTGTCGTCATCCCTGAATAAGACGCTGTTTCCGCTGTCCCATGAAGGCCGGGTGCCGGGCAAGCTTGAGCCCATGCACCAGATCGTCTTCACCAAGCCGGTGCCGGCGGCAGAGGGGCGCGCCTGCCTGATCCAGGTGTTCGACGTCACCAACATGGCGCACCGCGAGGCGCTGCTGCGCCAGCAGGCCCGCACCATGGAAGCGCTGGCCGAGAATTACCGGCTGTCCGAGTTGCACAACCGCGCCATCGTGGACAACACCGCCGACGCCATCATGACCTTTGGCGAGGACGGCGCCATCGGCACCTACAATCCGGCGGCGGAGCGCATCTTCGGCTACGATCCCTATCAGATCGTCGGCAAATCCATCACCGTGCTGGTGCCCGAACTGGCCGGTCCCCATGGGACGTTGGGTTTGGATTTGGTGCTGGACCAGCGCCGCGAGGTCACCGGATTGCGGAAAATCCGCGCCAGTTTCCCGCTGGAACTGTCGGTCAGCGCCATGGAATTGGGCGGCCAGCGCCTGTATGTGGCTATCGCCCATGACATTACCGAGCGCAAGACCGCCGAAGAGGAATTGCGCAATCAGAAGGAATGGCTGACCACCCTGATCAACGCCATGCCCGACCTTGTCTGCTTCAAGGACGGCAAGGGCAAATGGCTGGTGGCGAACCAGTTCTATCTGGACGTGGCCGGGCTGAAGGGCGTGGATTACCACGGGCGCGGCGGGCACGAATTGGCCCGGCTATCGCAAGGCCATGGCGACTTCCTGCGCGGCTCCATCGAATCCGACGAACGGGCGTGGAGCGAAAAGAAGCCGATCACCTATGAAAAAGAGCTGTCCAGCCCCGAGGGCGGCACCAAGGTGTTCGACGTGGTCAAGATCCCGCTGTTCAACGAAGACCACTCGCGGCGCGGCATGGTGCTGGTGGGCCGCGACGTCACCGAACGCAAGCTGACCGCCGCCCGTATCCATCACCTTGCCCATCACGATGCCCTGACCGGCCTGCCCAACCGGGTGCTGTTCCAGGAACGCCTGCGCAGCGCGACCCTGCAAGCCAAGCGGGTGGGCCATCGGGTGGCGCTGATGTTCCTTGATCTCGACAAGTTCAAGGACATCAACGACACGCTGGGTCACCATGTGGGCGATCTGCTGTTGAAGGCGGTGTCCAAGCGGCTGCAACGCTGCGTGCGCGAAACCGATACGGTGGCACGCCTGGGCGGCGATGAATTCGCCGTGGTGCTGACTAATCTGGATGGCCCGGTGGGCGCCACCGCCGTGGCCGAAGCCATTATCGCCGCCGTGGCCGACGCGTTCGGGATCGAGGAGCACGAGGTCAACACCTCGACCTCCATCGGCATCACCATCTATCCCGACGATGCCACCGATCACGACCAATTGCTCAAGAACGCCGATCTGGCCATGTTCCGCTCCAAGGCCGAGGGCCGGAACAACTACCATTTCTATGTGGCCGAGATGGACGCCGAGGTCCAGGCCCGCAAAATTATCGAACGCGATCTGCGTCTGGCCTTGGGCACCGAGCAGTTGGAGCTGCATTACCAGCCGCTGGTGGAGCTGACCACCGGCGAAATTGTCGGGTGCGAGGCCCTGTTGCGCTGGAGGCATCCGGTGCGGGGCTGGATCGGTCCGGCCGAATTCATCCCCATCGCCGAACGCACCGATCTGATCGCCCCGCTGGGCCGCTGGATTCTGCAACAGGCCTGCCTGCAGGGCGCCGCCTGGACGCGCGAGGGTCTGCCGCCGTTGAAGATCGCGGTGAATTTGTCGCCGGCCCAGTTCAAGCACCACCAGCCCTTGGTCACCATGGTTGCCGATATCCTGGAACAGACCGGCTTCCCCGCCGGGCAGCTTCAATTGGAGATCACCGAAGGCATCGCCATGCAGAACATCGAAGCCACCATCGAGGTGCTTCAGCAATTGCGGGCCATGGGCGCGGTCATCTCCATCGACGATTTCGGCACCGGCTATTCGTCGCTGAACTATCTGAAGCGCTTCCCGGTGGACAAGCTGAAGATCGACCGCAGCTTCGTGGCCGATATCGGCCTGCATCAGGACAACGCCCCCGTGGTCCAGGCCATCGTCAATCTGGGCCACTCGCTGGGAACCCGCGTCAACGTGGAAGGCATCGAGACCCGCGAGCAGCTGGACTTCATCATCAGCCACGGTGTGGACGAAGCCCAAGGCTACTTCTTCTCCCGCCCGGTGCCGCCGGAATTGTTCGCCACGCTGGTGCGCGAGAAAAGCCCGTACGATCTGGACAGCGTGGTCGCCTGCTAGGTCACGACGGCGCACAAGGCGGTGGGCTGCCCACCGACAGGCGCATTCTGGTGCCTTGGCCGCTGGGCTCCCGCGTCAATGTGCCGTCCAATTGATGGGTCAGCATGCGGGCGATGGTCAGGCCGGTGCCTTCGTGCATGGGCTCGGGTGCGCCGATGCCGTTATCTTCCACTTCCAGCGTGATGCTGCCCATGCCGCCGGGCGTGGTCAGGCGGATGGTGACCGTGCCTGGGCGGCCATCGGGGAAGGCGTGCTTGATGGTGTTCATCACCAATTCCACCACCACCATGGCCATGGGCATGGCGGGTTCCGCCCGGCAATGGGCGGAGGTCAGCTCGAAGACGAAGCGGATATTGGCCGGCGCCAGGGCGCTTCGTAAAGCGAGGCACAGCTTGTGGACATAATCGGAGAAATCCATGCGGGCGAAATCACCGCGCTCGTAAAGCTGCTGGTGGATCAGGCCGATGGCGTGGATGCGGGCCAGGGCGTCGTCGAAGGCCTGATGCATGCCGGGATCGGTGACCTTGGTGGCCTCCAGCGCCAATAGGCTGATGACCAGTTGCAGGTTGTTGCGCACGCGGTGATGGACCTCGCCCAGCAGGACCTCCTTTTCCTCCAGGGCGGCTTGCAGGCGTTGGTCGGCCACTTTGCGGTCGTTAATGTCCTGGATGACGGCGATGAAGAATTGTGGCTGCCCGGTCAGGTGATGGCGCACCAGCCGCGCCGACAGCATGATCCACACCGGCTGGCCGTCGGGGCGCAGATAGCGTTTTTCGATCAGCGAATTGGTGCTTTCGCCGGCGAACATGCGGCGTATTTCCTCGCGGTCGGCGGGCTGGTCGTCGGGATGGGTGATGTCGGCGAAATTGCGGGCCAGCAATTCTTCACGGGACCAACCGACGATTTCGCAGAAGCGCTGATTGACCATGCGCCAGCGCCCGTTCAAATCCACATGGGCAATCCCCACCGCCGCCTGTTCGACCGTGGCTTGGTACAGGTTGCGGGATTCGTTCAGGGCTTCGGCGGTGGTCAATTCGCGCTGCAGCGCCCGGCGGACCAGGACACCGATGATAATTGCGGTGACCACGACAAACGCCCAGCCCTTGGCGGTCTGCACCAGGGTCAGCGTTGCCGCGTCGTCGACTAGGCTCGCCGCCAATCGATCGGATAAAGCGATCCACGTGCCGCTGAGGATCGCATAAATGATTGCGATCCTTATGCTATGGCGAAGCGATGGGGTCAGGCCTCTCATCCGTTAAAGATACGACGGAGCCCATCCCATCCGAGGGGGTGCGGTCTGCCTACCTCGCAGTGGTGAGAAACTCTCGGGTAACCGCGACGGCTTCCGCCAGTCCGACTTTCTGCACCTCGACGCCATCCGGGAAGGCGCCGAACAGCCGCGACGGCATCATGGGGTCCAGCAGCACGAAGACGCCATGGTCGCCGGCGCGCCGCACCAGCCGCCCGAACGCCTGCTTCAGCCGTAGCCGCGTGATCATGTCGTCATAGGCCTTGCCGCCGAACGCCGCCTTGCGCGCTTTGTGCAGGATGTCGGGGCGCGGCCACGGCACCCGGTCGAACACGATCAGGCGCAGGGATTGTCCGGGCACGTCCACGCCGTCGCGCACCGCATCGGTGCCCAGCAGGCAGGAATCTTCCTCGGCGCGGAAGATGTCGATCAGGGTGCTGGTGTCCAGATTGTCCACATGCTGGGCCAGCAGGGCCACCCCCGCATCGTCCAGCGGGCCGCCGATGCGCTGATGCACCGCCTTCAGCCGCGAGATGGCGGTGAACAGGCCCAACGCACCGCCATGGGAGGCCAGGAACAGCTCGCGATAGGCGGCGGCCACCTGATTCATGTCGTCCTTGCGTACGTCGGTGACCACCATCACCCTGGTCTGGGCGGGATAGTCGAAGGGCGACGGCACGGCGGCGCGCAGGGAAGGGGTGGGCAAATGGATGGCGCCGGTGCGGCGTTCGGCGGCGAACCAATCGCTTTCATTGGCGCCCGAGCCGTCGCGTAGGGTGGCCGAGGTCACCAGCACGCCGTGGGCCGGTTCGATCACCGTCTTGGCGAAGGGAATGGTGGGGTCGATCCAGTGGCGATGCATGCCCACATCGATGTCGCGGCCCTCGATGCGGTCCACGCTGAACCAGTCCACGAACTGGCTGCTGGTGGGGGCGCCGGCCTGCAATTCCTCCAGCATGGATTTCCACCCGGCCAAGGGGATCAGCACCCGGCGCTCGATGGAGCGGGTCAGGCCCTCGATGCGCGAGCGGGTGGCGGTGTCCAGTTCGGCGGCTTCGTCGTCCAGCTTCTTTTCAAGGCTGCGCGCCAGCACCAGCAAGGGCGCCCCGATTTTGCCCAGGGCGTTGGCCAGATCGGCGGCGGCGTCCAGCACCCCGTCCACGGTGGGGCGGCATTCGGTTTCCAGGCTGTAGGGCGAATCGGCGCCCTGGGTGCGGGCATAGACCTGTTGGCGCAGCAGGCTGAGGAAAATCTCGGTGGCATTGCCGGGCGCGCCATCGGTCACCCGGTTCTGCCACCCCGGCGCCGGCAGCGCAGTGGCGGCATGCAGGGCGGCGTCCAGGGCGGCGGGCGCTTCCTCGGCCAGACCGACCAGTTCTTCCGCCCGGCGCTTCAGCCCGCGCGCCCGCGACCGGGTGCTGTCGCTTTCCGCGCCCAGCAGCCAGCGCCGCATCTCGGTCGCCTCCATGCCGGTCAGATGGGCGGAGAACGCCCCGTCGGCGGCATCGAAGACGTGGTGGCCTTCGTCGAACACATAGCGGGTGGGCTGGGTGGAATCGTCGATGCCGCCCATGGCCGCCTGGATCATCACCAGCGCATGGTTGGCGACCACGATGTCGGCGCGGCGGGCGCGGCGCACCGCCTTTTCGATGAAGCATTTATGGAAATGCGGGCAGCCCGAGAAGATGCACTCGCCCCGGCGGTCGGCCAGACCCAATGTGCGCGGGCGGCCCAGCAGATCGCCCAGCCAGCCGGGGAAGTCGCCGCCCACCATGTCGCCGTCGCGGGTATTCAGCAGCCAGCGCGCCATCAGCCCGGTGCTGACGGCTTCCTGGGGGCGGTTGCGCATGACCTGTTCTTCGTAATTGAGCAGGCAGACGTAATTCTCGCGGCCCTTGCGCACCACCACCTTGCGGGCTTTTTCCGCCGGATCTTTGAACAATCGGTCCAGTTCGGCATCCAACTGGCGCTGCAAATTGCGGGTGTGGGTGCTGATCCACACCGGGGCGCCGTTCTTTTCGGCCCATAGGGATGCTGGGGCGATGTAGCCCAGGGTCTTGCCGGTGCCGGTGCCCGCTTCGGCCAATACCATGCGGGGCTCACCCGCCCGTTCGCGCGGCTGGAAGGCGCCGGCCACTGCCGAGGCATAATCGGCCTGACTCGGGCGCTGTTCCGATCCCGCACCTAGGATATCGGCCAGACGCTTGCGGGCCTCTTCGGCCTCTACCGGGATATTGCCGGGTGGCGGTTCGGGGGCGTGCTCGGACCATTCGGGCAGGCGTTCCCACACCCGCAAGCCGTTGACCTTGCCGTCGCCTTGAACGCCTAACGCGGCCAGTACGGCGGTGCCCCAGCTCCAGCCGGCGCGGGCCATGGCCCAGGCGATGGAGCGGGTATCGGCGGCGCGCACGGCGGTGTCGGCGCCGGTGCGTTCGGCCAGTTCCTCCAGCAGCTTGCGGGCGGCGCGGAACAGCCCTTCGGCCTCGTCCTCCATATCCGTGGGCCGCACCAGCCCCATGGCTTCGACCACACCCTTGGGCGTGGGCAGGCAGAACCGGGCCGGACGGACAAAGGCGTAGAGTTCCAGGATGTCCAGCGCCGGGAAATGCTCCAGCTTCAACCGCCCGGCCACGGCGGGGGCATGGCACACCAACGGCCCGGCATCGCGGGCCCGCCGGGCGGCCTCCACCAGGGACAGGCGATGGAACTCGCCATCGGTGTCCAGCAAAACGGCACCCTTGACCCCCACCACCAGGGCAGGGATGTGCGGCAGGATGATGCGGGGAGGCGGAGAGGAAGACATGGGCGCGGAGTATAGATGCAAACGTCTCGGGAACAAAGAGCGGCTTCCGTGCCTTTGTAGGGCAGTTTGCAGCCCTATCGGAGGAAGCCCCATGCGCGCCCTGGCCCCCCTTGCCGCCGGCCTGATCCTTGCCAATGCGTCTTTGGCCCTGGGTGCTGCCGGGGATCAGCCTCCGGCGGCCAAACAGGGCATGAGCCAGCGTATGATGATGGATATGGACACCGACAAGGACGGGGCGGTGACCCGTGAGGAATTCCTGGCCGCCCACAGCCGCGCCGACGTCCATTTCGCCGAGTTGGACAAGAACAAGGACGGCGCCATCACCCGTGATGAATGGCTGGCGGAACCCGCCGGGACGAGCCGCGCCGAACGGTTCAAGCAATTGGACACCAATGGCGATGGCCGCATCAGCCATGAGGAATTGGAGGCTCGCCGCAACGCCCGCTTCGATGCCATGGATAACGACCATGACGGCAAGCTGACTGCGGCGGAAATGCGGTCGGCGCGGGACTCGGTCATGCGCCAGCACTCTCAGGTGCCGAACCCGCGCTGACGGGGCGCCTGCTCCATCTGAGGGTTTCCTCCCCCTTCGCGTTCCTCCCCAAGCGCCCGCACCACACCAGATGTGTAAAGATGGGGGAGAAGGAGGAAACCCATGCGCATTCCGGCCAGCCTTTTTGCGGCGGTCTTAGCCCTTCCGGTAGCGGCCCATGCTCAGATGGGCACCAGTAAACCCGGAATGGCGGCGGTGGCGACCTTCAAAGGATTCGACCGCAACGGCGATGGCGGCTTGAGCAGGGCCGAACTCAACGCGCGCGGCAAGGAAAAGGGCAGCGACGCGCTGTTCGTCCTGATGGATGGCGATGGCGATGGCCGTTTGTCCCTGAAGGAATTCACCGGGGCGGGGTCAGGCCCGTTGCTGGGCCGCTTCGATGCCTATGACGTGGACAAGAACGGCTATATCGTCCGCCGCGAATTCCCCAACTTCGTCGATCCCCGGCTGGTGGCGGCGCTGGACCGCAACCGTGACCGCCGGATTTCCTTGGCCGAAATCCGCCCGGCCTTCGGCGGCAGCCGGGTGATGACGGCCAAGGCTGAAGCGGAACCCGCGCGGCGCAAGGCGGCGCCACCGCCGCAGCGCCAGTCGTGGTGCTGGGTCACCGGCTTCGGTGACGCTCAATGGATCGTCGAGGGGCCGGTCACGTTCGACGGCTGCCGGTGACAACCGGGGGTGTTTGGTGGTTCAATGGCGGCCTTGCCAATGCCCTTGAGGATCCCGCCATGCTTCGTCTTGCCGCCGTGCTGGTTCTCGCTGTTGCCACCAATGCCTGGGCTGCGGAGACCGCCACGAAGAACAGCGACACCATGGTCATCCTGTCCGACCCCAAGCAGGGCCGCACCATGGGCAAGGTCAACGGCGAGACCATCATGCTGCAGAACACCCCCACCGGGACCGTCGGCAAGATGGGCAAGGACAAGGTGATCCTGCACAAGGACGGCAACGGCAACACCATGGGCAAGGTGGGCGACAAGAAGATGTTCTGTCACTCGGACCCGGTCACCGGGCTGACGTTGTGTAAATAGCCTAAGGACAAGGATGCCGCTTGGCGTCCCGGCTGTCGCACAGGCCCACGGTCTTGGCGAAATCGCCCCATTCCTTCAGCATGGCGGGCGGGAAGCTGGGGCTTTGGTTCTTGCTGAAGGCCTCGCCGCGCCATTGGCGCTGGACCACATACAGCGCATCCTTGCCCCGGATGGCCTGGACCAGGGCGAAGCCGCCCAGGCCAGAGGCTTTGCCCTTGGTGCAGGTCACCGTCACCGTGGCGATGGGGTAGTTGTTGCTCATGGCTTCATTGACCGGGCCGGGGCCGGCGGCTTCGCAATTGTCGCGGCTATAGGCGACGATGCCTTCCACGAAGGCCCGCGGCGTCTGGTCGTTGCCGGGATACATCTGCAGGGTGATGGCCTGGGTCCATTGCTTGTCGGTCTCGCCCGGCGGAAACAGCCGGGTCACCACCATCTTTTCGTTGCGCTGAACCGGCACCTGAGTCCAGCCCTGGGGCGGGTTCAACAGCAGGCGTTCGCCTTGCTGCTGGGCCATGGCGGGGGTGGCGAGCACCATAAGGGCGAGGGCGATGGGAAGGAGCATGGGGTGATCCTCAATAGGCCTTGGCAAGGGCGTGGCGCACCACCTTGCGCATGAGGGTGGGTAGGGCGTGATCGCCCAATTTGTCTAACGGACACCAGATACCGCGCGTCTGCGGGTTGGGTCCAGTCCTTCCCGCCACCAGTATAAGTTCCAGGTGAAAATGGGTGAAAGTATGGCGGACCACACCCGATAGGGGGCGCCACTCGGCGGCCAGGGGCTGTTCGGGCACGGCCTCGTCCAACGACCATGCCGTCTCGCGCCATGGTGTCGAGGGCACTTCCATCATGCCGCCCAGCAAACCCTGGGGCGGACGCAGGCGCAGCAGCACGGCGCCGTCCTTGCGCAAGGTCCAGAATGCCACCCCAAAGCGGGTGGGGCGTTCGGCCTTGGCGGTCTTGGCCGGCAGATCGGCCTCGATGCCCTGATGGCGGGCGGCGCAAGGCTCCATCCACGGGCAGATGCCGCAGGCCGGGTTGCGCGGCGTGCACACGGTGGCGCCCAGATCCATCACCGCCTGGGCGTAATCACCGGCCCGGTCGTCGGGGGTCAAACTGGCCGCCAGACTCTTTAATTGGGCCTTCGAGCCCGGTAGCGGTTCGGTGATGGCGAAGATGCGGGCCATCACCCGCTCCACATTGCCGTCCACCACGGTGGCTTTCTTGCCGAAGGCGATGGCGGCGATGGCGGCGGCGGTGTAATCGCCGATGCCGGGCAGGGCGCGCAGGCCGGCCTCGTCATGGGGGAATTGGCCGCCGTGCAGGCCGGCAACCACCTTGGCGCATTCATGCAGATTGCGGGCACGGGCGTAATAGCCCAAGCCGGCCCAGGCATGCATGACGTCATCCACCGGTGCCGCCGCCAAATGGTCAATGGTGGGCCAGCGTTCCAGGAAGCGCAGGAAATAGGGTGCCACCGCCTGAACGGTGGTCTGTTGCAGCATCACCTCGGACAGCCACACCCGGTAGGGATCGGCGTATTGGCCGGGCCGCGAGCGCCACGGCAGTACCCGCGCGTTGCGGTCGTACCAATTCAGTAGGATGGAAGCAGTGGGCGTCGAGGAGGGCATGGCATAAGGATAGAGGAAATCGTATGGTCCTCGCCATGACGAAGAGTGCCCCCAAGGAACCCAAGGCCGCGAAGCCCGCTAAGCCTGAGCGCAGCGACGATGACCGCCGCATCCAAGGCATGGTCTCTATCGCCGTGCCCGCCGACCGGGTGACCAAGCCGGTGTTCGGCAAGCATGGTTTCGCCAGCGGTGCCTTGGTGGTGGATTGGCCGGCCATCGTCGGCTCGGCGGTGGCGGCCCACACCTTGCCCATCCGTATCCGCTTTTCGCCCCAGGACCGCAGCGACGGCACCTTGGAAATCAAGGTGTCAAACAGCGCCTTTTCCACGGAAATCCAGCATCTGGAACCGCTGATCCTGGAACGCATCAACGGCTATTTCGGCTGGAAAGCGGTGGCCCGGCTGCGCATGAAGCACGGCCCGCTGCCGGTCAAACGCCCCATCCGCCCCGCCCCGCCGGAACCCGAACCGGCGGACATGGCCCGGCTGGATGCGGTGCTGGAAAAGGTGGAAGACGACACCCTGCGCGAGGCGCTGGCCCGGCTGGGCAAGTATGTGGCGGCACGCAAACCGTAGCGGCGCTTGTTTCGCCGCCCGCCTCCCCCTAATATCCGGCACTTCGTTCCGCAAGGAGGTCCCAGGTGAAGCCCCTCGTCCGTCTGTTCGCCATTGCCGTGGCCCTGTATGCCGGCGCCGCTTCGGCTGCCGACAAGGTTGCCAGCTTCCCCATCGATCAGGTCATGGGCAAGGCCGACGCCCCCATCACCATCATCGAATACGCTTCGACCACTTGCGGTCACTGCGCCAATCTGCACAAGACGGCGCTGCCCAAGATCAAGTCCGAGTGGGTGGATACCGGCAAGGCCAAGCTGATCTACCGCGACTTCCCCACCGGCCCGGCGGCTTTGTCCATCGGCGCGTCCATGATCGCCCATTGCTCGGGCAAGGATCGCTATTTCGGCGTGCTCGGCCTGATCATGGAGCAACAGGACAAGTGGATGTCCGCCCCTAATCCGCTGGACGCCCTGAAGAAGCTGGTGCGTTTGGCCGGCATGACCTCGGACGAGGTTGATGCCTGCCTGCAGCGCCAGGATCTCGCCACCGCCATCCAGGACCGCGCCCGCGACGGCGCCAAGTCCTATAATGTGGAATCCACCCCCACCCTGGTCATCAACGGCAAGGTGGTCGAGGGCTCGCTGCCTTACGAGCAGTTCGACACGATCCTGAAGGCCGCGGCCAAGTAGGCACGGCCACCGCGTAGGGGCGCGGGTCTTGATCCAATTCACCAAGCTGCGTCTGTCGGGGTTCAAATCCTTCGTCGATGCCACCGAGCTCCTGATCGAGCCGGGCATGACGGGGGTGGTTGGCCCCAACGGATGCGGCAAGTCCAATTTGATCGAGGCCCTGCGCTGGGTCATGGGCGAGACCTCGGCGCGGCAGATGCGCGGCGGCGAGATGGACGACGTTATCTTCGGCGGCACCTCCAACCGCCCCGCCCGCAATCTGTGCGAGGTCGGCGTCACGCTGGATAATTCCCGCCGTACCGCCCCGCCTCAATACGAAACCGACGATCTGGAAATCTTCCGCCGCATCGAACGCGGCCAGGGCTCGGCCTATCGGGTCAACGGCAAGGATGTGCGCGCCCGCGACGTGCAATTGCTGTTCGCCGATGCCGCCACCGGCGCCCGCTCGTCCGGTCTGGTCAGCCAGGGCCGCGTCGGCGCCCTGATCAACGCCAAACCGTCCGAACGCCGCAGCCTGCTGGAAGAAGCGGCGGGCATTTCCGGCCTGTATTCCCGCCGGCATGAGGCCGAATTGCGGCTCAAGAATGCCGAAGGCAATCTGGACCGGCTGGATGACGTGCTCGCCACCTTGGACGAGCAGCTGAAAAGCTTGCAGAAGCAGGCGCGGCAAGCAATGCGCTACCGTACCGTTTCGGAACAGATCCGCGCCATCGAAGCGCAATTGCTCTATCTGCAATGGCTTGAGGCACTGGCCACCATCGACGCCGCCCGCCTCGCCATGAAAGAGGCCGATTTGAAGGTGGAGGAAGCCACCGAGTTGGCCGCCGTGGTTGCCACCCGCCAAGCCGAAGTGGCCGCCGGTCTGCCCGAACTGCGGCGTCAGGATGCGGAAGTGCAGGGGGCGTTCCAGCGCCTGCTGGTGGAACGCGAGCAATTGGAGAGCGAGGAAGGCCGCCTCGCCGAAATGCGCCGCGATCTGGAATCGCGTCTGGGCCAAGCCGCCAGCGATTTGCAGAAGGAACACGCCCGCGCCGCCGATGCGGAAGGCGCGGTGACCCGTTTGGCCGACGAACAAGCCGCCATCATGGAAGCAGCCATGGGCGAGGACGAAGCCCGGCTGGAGGCCGATGCCGCCGTGGAGGCCGCCGCCCACGGCGTGGCCGAAGTGGAAAAAGACCTCTCAAGGGTCATGGAGGAAGTGGCCGCCGCCGATGCGGAACGGGCCAGTGCCCTGCGCCGCTTCGCCGAAGCGGAGACTCGCCGCGACCGCCTGAAAGAACGTGTGGTTCAGGTCGAGGCCCAGAAGGCTCAGGCCGAACAGGAAGGCGTGGACCGCGCCGAACTGACCGGCGCCGAGATGGAGCTGGAATCGGCGCTGGAGTATCTTGAGGAAAGCCGCGCCGAGGCCGAAGAATGGGATAAGAAGCGGGTTCAGGCTATGGCCGCCCGTGAATCCGCCCGTGACGCCTTCCAGGCCGCGTCCACTGCCCGCTCGCGTCTAAAGGCCGAATTCGACGCGTTGACCAATGTGCTGGCTCAGGTCAAGGCGAGCGACCACCCGCCTGTGCTGGATTCCGTCAGTGCCGCCGGTGGCTATGAACCCGCCTTGGCCGCCGCCTTGGGCGACGACCTCATGGCCTCGCTGGACCCGTCGGCGCCCTTGCACTGGCAGCCCATGGCGGCGCTGGAGCATCCGCCCGCTTTGCCCCATGGCGCCGAGCCCCTGGCCCGCTTCGTCACCGCCCCTGCCGCCTTGGCCCGCCGCCTGTCGCAAGTGGGGCTGGTTACCGATGCCGCCCATGGGGAACGCCTGCGCGGTGAGCTGGCGCCGGGTCAGCGTCTGGTCACCAAGGATGGCGACCAATTGCGCTGGGACGGCTACACCGCCCGCGCCGGGGCGCCGTCGCCCATGGCCCTGCGGCTGGCTCAGCGCAATCGCCTGCGTGAACTGGAAGCCCGGCTGGAAGATGCCGAACTGGGCGTTGAGGAAGCCGAAGGCCGGGTCGAGACCGCCACTCGCGCCGTGGAAGAATCCACCGAGAACGAGCGCGCCGCCAAGGATGCCGTCAAGCGGGCCGAGGCCGAGACCGCCAAGGCGCGCGACATTCACGGCAAGCTGGCCCAGCGCTTCGCCGCCTTCGAATCCCGTCTGGCCGGTTTGCAGGAACAGGCCGAGGCCGCCCATGCGGACATGGAAGACGCCGAGGGCGATCTGATGGAAGCGCGCGAGATCGTCGCTGCCTTCCCGCAATCGCCCGATCAGGGCAAGGACAAGGTCAACGTCCTGCGCGCCGATCTGGCCGAACGCCGCTCTGCTTTGGTGGAGGCGCGTTCCGGCCTGGACCGCATCGTGCGCGAGGCGGGTGAGCGCAAGCGCCGCCTGGATGCCATTGCCGGCGACATCGATTCCTGGCGCCGCCGGGCCGACGGTGCCCGCACCCATGTGGAAGAATTGGAAGAACGCCGCGAGGCGGTGATGGCCGAGTTGGAGCGCCTTGCCACGGCGCCCGACACCTTCGCCCGCCGCCGCGCCGAATTGCTCGACCGCATCGAGGCGGCGGAGGGCGAGCGCAGACGCTCCGCCGATGGCCTTGCCGCCGCCGAAGCTGCTTTGGCCGAGGCCGACCGGGCCATGCGCGCGGTGGAAGCCGCCCTGGCCAATTCCCGCGAGGACCGCATCCGGCGCGAGGCGGCCCTATCCGCCGCCGATCAGCAATGCCGCACCGTGGCCGTCCGCATCAATGAACGCCTGGACATGACGCCCGAGCAATTGCGTGAGATTGCCGGCGTGGTCGAGGCCGAGCGGCCCGACATGGACGACATGCAGCGCAAGCTGGACCGTCTGAGCCGCGAACGCGACGCCATGGGGCCGGTCAATTTGCGCGCCGAGCAGGAAGTCATCGAGCTTGAGGAGCGCATGGCGACCATGCGTTCGGAAAAGGACGATCTGGTTCAGGCCATCGCCAAGCTGCGTTCCGCCATCTCCGAACTGAACCGCGAGGGCCGCGAGCGGCTGGTCGCCTCGTTCCATCAGGTGGACCAGCATTTCCGCGATCTGTTCGTCCATCTGTTCGGCGGCGGCCGCGCCCATCTGGCCCTGACCGAATCCGCCGATCCGCTGGAAGCCGGTCTGGAAATCATGGCCTCGCCGCCGGGCAAGCGGTTGCAGCAATTGTCCCTGCTGTCGGGCGGCGAACAGGCGCTGACGGCGTTGGCGCTGATCTTCGCCGTCTTCCTTATTAACCCCGCGCCCATCTGCGTGCTGGACGAAGTGGACGCGCCGCTGGACGACGCCAATGTGGACCGGTTCTGCTCGCTGGTGGAGAGAATCGCCAATACCACCGGTACACGCTTCCTCATCGTCACCCACCATCGTATGACAATGGCCCGCATGCATCGGCTTTATGGCGTGACCATGGCGGAGCGCGGGGTATCCCAATTGGTATCGGTGGACCTGTCTCAGGCCGAGGCGATCAAGGAAAATTTGGTGTTGGCATGACCTACCCGAACGCGGCTACCCCTTTGGGGGGGAACGATTATTCCGCATCGCGGCATAGCCTTGCCCGGGGTGCGGCTGGGGGTTTGGAATTTCCCATGTACCTCAAGCACTTGCATATGACGGTTTCCGTTCTTGACACCGCTTTGCGCTCCTTTTATGGTGCCCGCGCTTTTGGCACCGTTGTTATCGCGGTGGGGACTTTCAAGGGGCTCATCATTCATGGCTGAGCAGGAAGACCCCCAGTCGTTCAACGATCTCGATGCCCGTATCCGCGCAGCGCGCGAGCGGGAGGCTACGCAGCCGGGTCAACGACCCGGACGGGCACCACCGCAAGGTCTGGCGCTTGGCATGCGATTGGCTGTCGAGTTCGTTGCGGGTGTGGCTATCGGCGTTGGGTTGGGGTATGTCCTCGACCGGGCGCTGGGAACCGCACCCTGGATGATGGTGCTGTTCCTGCTCCTGGGCGGGGTGGCAGGCGTGTTCAACGCCTACCGCGCTGCCAAGGGGTTGGATGCGACAGTGGGTCTGGCGGCCGCGCAGCGGCGTCAGGCAGAGCGGCAGAAGGATAGGTAGGAGACTCTCGTGGCGAATCCGATCGAGCAGTTCAAGATCAAGCCCATCATCCCGCTCGAGATCGGC
>JACMKT010000221.1 GCA_014380005.1 Rhodospirillales bacterium | reverse complement strand
CCCAGGATGGTGGAGGTTTCCCACGCCGTCTTGCCTTGGGCCGCCCATAACAGCACCTCGCGCTCGCGGGCCGAGAGTTGGGGCGCCGGGGAATCGTGGCCGGGGGCGGATTCCACGCGGGTGAAGACTTTCAGGATGCCGCCATCGGGCATGGCCTTGCCGCGCACCCGGATCATGGTGCCGTCGGGACGGCGGCGGGAATAGGAATCGGTTAGGCTGGCAAGGCGTTGGCTGACGATCAGCCGGGTCTCGCCCACGCCGTGCTCGCCGCGCGCGATGTTGAATTCCACGAAGGCCAGAAACGGCGTGCCCACCACCATCATCTCGGGCGGAAAGCCCATGATGTCCAGCAACGCCTTGTTCCACGCCAATAGCTTCAATTCACCATCGAAGCGGATGATGCCGTCATCCAGCCCATCCAAGGTGTCCTGCAAACGATCCATGCTCTCCCCCGTAACTCCCCTTGTGTCACGGGAAGCGCGCGCGGGTTAGGATAGCCGTCTCGCACCCTGACGGAAAGAAGGCCATGAAAAGCAGCCCCGCCATCGGTGACGTCTTTGAGTTCAGCTTCCGCATCGGCGACAACAAGACGGTGCCGGCGCTTTACCCCGAATCCGACATCTTCCTGTCCATGCCGTCGGTCTTCGCCACCGGCTACATGGTCGGGCTGATGGAATGGGCCTGTGCCGAGGCATTGCGCCCCCATCTGGACGAGGGCGAAGGCTCGCTGGGCGTGCTGGTGGACGTCAACCACATCGCCCCCACTCTGCCGGGCCAGACCGTTACCGTGACCGTGACCTGCGACAAGGCCGAGGGCCGCAAGCTGGGCTGGCGCGTCTCCGCCCGCGACGAATTGGACGTGATCGGCGAGGGCCGCCACGAACGCGCCGTGGTGGCGTGGGACCGTTTCAACCAGAAACTGATGGAGAAGCGGAACCGCTTGCAGGGCGCCTGACCGCCCCCAGCATGGGCCACATATTACGGATTGCCAACCACGTCACCAACACTTCACTTCGCGGCGACCACAAACGGGCGTACGCCAATCATAGAGATCGGGCATTGCGAGCACGGAGGATTCCATGACCGATAAAATCTTCAACGTTCTATTCGTCTGCAATCAAAACGCAGGCCGTAGCCAAATGGCTGAGGTGCTGCTGAACACTGTGGGCAAGCACCGCTTCCGGGCTTTCTCAGCCGGGATAGAGCCCGCAGCCGCCATTGATCCACTGACCCTGGAAACCATCCGCAAAGGCGGATTTTCCACTAACGGATTAACGGTCAAAGGGCTGGACGCCTTCGTCGCCGCCGACACCCCGCACATGGACTTCGTCGTCACCGTAAGCGAGGAACTGGCCGACTTCATGGTGCCGCTCAAGGGGCACGTCATGGGCGCCCACTGGCCCATTCCCGGCCCGGCTCCTCTTAGGGCCAGCCAAGCCGAAAAGGCGGCGGCTTTCGCCGAAGCGTTCAAAATGATCCGCCGCCGGGTCGAACTCTTCGTCGAACTGCCCATGTCCAGCCTGGACCGCCTGACGCTCCAGCGCAAAGTGGACGAGATCGGCACTAGCTAAGGCTTGCCCTTATCCTCGGGCTCGCCTGGATTTTCGCACGGCGTGCCGGAATGGCTGATGGGAGTGTGGGACGGCGGGTCGCTGGCGGGGAAGGAATCCTCGCTGGCCTGATCCACTTCGTCCTCTTCCGGCGTGCTTTGGAACAGCGGCACCTTGCGTCCCGGCGCGCGCGGATCAGACCCGGTTTTATCCAATTTCTCGCCCATATGCGCTTTCCTTATGCTTGCCCTTAATTGGGCACGCGAGGCGGAAGACGCAAACACGCGAAGGGGGTCAGCGCCCCACCATCTCCACCAGCGCCCGCACCACCGCATCGGCGCCGTCGGCCACCTGACCGATGGTGGCGTCCAGCATGTAACAAGGGCTGGTGACCACGCGGGCGGCCTGATCCACCACGATCTCACCATGGGTTTTGTTGACGTGGTGCGCCCCCATCTGCGCCAGCGCCGCCGCCGTGCCGACATCACTGCCGATGGTCACGGTGACGTTGCCCAGCACGTGGGCCAGGATGGCCGGGGCGATGCACAGGGCGCCCATGGGCTTGGCCTGGGCGCGCATGGCCTTGACCGCGCGCTCCACATCCCCGTTGACGCGGCATTCGGCGCCGTCCACGGCGAACGAGCACAGATTTTTCGCCGCACCGAAGCCGCCGGGGAAGATCAGCGCGTCGAATTGGCCGGCATCAAACGCGGACAACGCTTTGATCTTGCCGCGCGCGATGCGGGCGGATTCCACCAGCACATTGCGGGCCTCGGCGGTTTCCTGGCCGGTCAGGTGGTTGACCACATCGCGCTGGGCAATGTCGGGGGCGAAGCATTGATAGGTGCCGCCGGCCCTGTCGATGGACAGCAGAGTCAGAACGGCCTCATGGATTTCGGCGCCGTCATTGACGCCACAACCCGACAGCACCACGGCGAAACGGGGTTTGGTCATAGCAGTCGTGATCCTCTCGCTTGACGATTTGTGGGGGAACAATAGCCCGGAAAAGGGTTGCCCACCATCCGGGTGCATGGTCTATCGTTGGGCGAAACATCTCTTCGCACATGCAATATGGGGCGTCACAGACCATGGTTGAACAGACGGCATATGCGCAGTTGGAAGCAATCTTCCGCAAGGCGAGCATTCTGGGCGATACCCTGTCCGTACTGCATTGGGATATGTCCACAATGATGCCCGACGGTGGCGCGGACTCCCGCTCCGACCAACTGGCGTTGCTGAAATCCATGGCCCATGAGCTGGTGACTCAGCCCCCCATGGCCGATCTGCTGGACCGCGCCGAATCCGACGCCGCCGACCCGTGGGAACAGGCGAACCTCAAGGAAATGCGCCGCGACTGGGTCCACGCGAGCGCCCTGCCCGCCGATCTGGTGGAAGCCATGGCCAAGGCGGAATCCGCCTGCGAGATGGTATGGCGCCAAGCCCGCCCCAAAGCCGATTTCGCCATGGTGCTACCGACGCTGAAACAGATGCTGGCCCTGGTGCGCGAAGCCGGTCAGGCCAAGGCGGAAAAGCTGGGCGTGTCGGTCTATGATGCCCTGCTGGACCAGTACGAACCCGATGGCCGTTCCGCCGACATTGACGCGGTGTTCGCCGATCTGGAAGCCTTCCTGCCCGATTTCCTGGCCCGTGCGCTCGACGCCCAGGCCCAGCGCCCCACACCCCGCCTGCCTGCCGGTCCGTTCCCCGCTGACAAGCAGCGCGCCCTGGGGCTGGAGTTCATGACCGCCTTGGGCTTCGACTTCGCCCATGGCCGCATGGACACCAGCTTCCATCCGTTCTGCGGCGGCACCCCCGACGACGTGCGCATCACCACCCGTTATGACGAGGGCGATTTCACCTCGGCCATGATGGGCGTGCTGCACGAAACCGGCCACGCTTTGTACGAACGCGGACTGCCCAACGGGCGCTGGCGCCACCAGCCGGTAGCCCGCGCGCGCGGCATGCAGATGCATGAAAGCCAGAGCCTGCTCATGGAGATGCAGGCCTGCCGCTCGCCCGAATTCATGGCCTGGGCGGCACCGCGCATGCAGGCGGCCTTCGGCGGCCAGGGCGCGGAATGGGATGGGGGCAATTTGCACCGCCAGGGCATCCTGGTGGAGCCCGGCTTCATCCGCGTGGATGCGGACGAGGTCACCTATCCCGCCCATGTCATCATCCGCTACCGCCTGGAAAAGGCCCTGATCGAGGGCACAATGGCGCTGGAAGACCTGCCCGAGGCGTGGAACGACGGCTACCGCCGCCTGCTGGGCATCACCCCGCCCAACGACCGCCTGGGCTGTTTGCAGGACATCCACTGGTATGGCGGCTCGTGGGGCTATTTCCCCACCTACACCCTGGGCGCCATGACCGCCGCCCAATTGTTCGACGCCGCCAAGACGGCGGACCCGACCATCCTGCCCGCTTTGTCCCAAGGCGATTTCCGCCCCCTGCTGGCATGGCTGCGCACCAACGTCCATTCCAAGGGCTGCAGCCTGTCCACAAACGACCTGCTGGTGCAGGCGACGGGCAGGCCCCTGGATTCAGGCGTGTTCAAGGCGCATCTGGAGAGGCGGTATTTGGGGTAAAAATGCATCCTACTCCCTCCACCGTCATGCCCGTGCTCGTCACGGGCATCCACGCGGCGCCCGCAAGGAACATTGTTTCCAAAGGCTTTTTTACGGATACGCGTGGATGGCCGTGACAAGCACGGCCATGACGTAAGGGGAGGCGGCTTCCAAAGTCGCAGCTTACCGCACCTTGCCCCCTGTGCCCCACCCGGCTAAGGTGCCGATTCAACTTCCGACGCTGGAGCTTGGGAAACGGTGAAGTACGTCAGCACGCGGGGCGCCGCCCCTGTTCTCGATTTCGACGATGTCTTGTTGGCCGGGCTGGCCCGCGATGGTGGCCTGTACGTGCCCGCCACATGGCCCGTGTTCACCCCCGAGCAAATCCGTGCCCTGCGCGGCCTGCCCTATGACCAGCTTGCCACCAAGGTGATGGCGCCGTTCGTGGCCGGGTGCATGACCGAGGCCGAGTTGGCCGCCATGGTCAAGGAGACCTATGCCGGCTTCACCCATCCCGCCGTGGCGCCGCTGAAGCAGCTTGGCCCGAACCAGTGGGTGCTGGAGCTGTTCCACGGCCCGACCCTGGCCTTCAAGGATTATGCCCTGCAACTGGTCGGCCGCCTGTTCGATCATGTGCTGAAGAAGAAGGGCCAGCGGACGCTGATCGTCGGCGCTACCTCGGGCGATACCGGTTCGGCGGCCATCGAGGCCTGCCGCGACCGTGACGCCGTGGACATCGTCATCCTGCATCCCAAGGGCCGTACGTCCGAGGTGCAGCGCCGCCAGATGACCACCGTGCTGTCGTCCAACGTGCGCAATTTGGCGGTGGAGGGCACCTTCGACGACTGCCAGGACATGGTCAAAGCCCTGTTCAACGACCACGCCTTCCGCGACCAGTACAATCTGAGCGCGGTCAATTCCATCAACTGGGCGCGGATCATGGCCCAGGTGGCCTATTATTTCTGGGCAGCCGTTAGCTTGGGCGCGCCCGATTTGTCCATCAGCGTCTCGGTGCCCACCGGCAATTTCGGCAATGTCTTCGCCGGCTATGTGGCCAAGCGGATGGGCCTGCCTATCGACCGCTTTGTGGTGGGCTCCAACAGCAACGACATCCTGACCCGCTTCTTCGAGACCGGCAAAATGGTCGCCGACGGCGTGTCGCCCACCCTGTCGCCCAGCATGGACATTCAGGTCTCGTCCAATTTCGAGCGCTTGGTGTTCGATTTCCTGGGCCGCGAGGGCGCCGCCGTGGACCGGCTGATGACCGAGTTCCGCACCACCGGCACCATGGCCATGCCGCAAGGCGCCTGGACCGCCATGCGCGAATTGTTCGAGGGCCATCGTTTCGACGACGACGCCACCTTGGCCCTGATGCGGTCGCTGAAGGCCACCACCGGCGAGACCCTGGACCCCCATTCGGCCATTGGCGCCGGTGCGGGACTTAAGGCTAAACTGAACCCGGCCAGCCCCATGGTCGCCCTGGCCACCGCCCACCCGGCCAAATTCCCCGATGCGGTGGAAAAGGCCACGGGCGTGCGCCCGGCTCTGCCGCCCCATCTGGCCGATCTGTTCGACCGCCCCGAGCGGCTGGACGTCATCGCCAATGACATCGCCGCCGTGCGCAACTACGTCATCGATTTTGTGAAGGGCCGTTCTTGATGAGCATCCGCGAAACCCGCCTTGCCTCTGGCCTGCGGGTCGTGTCCGATCCCATGGCGACCGTGGAAAGCGCGTCCCTGGGCGTGTGGGTCGATGCCGGCACGCGGCACGAGCCACCCGCCGTCAACGGCATCTCGCACATGCTGGAGCACATGGCGTTCAAGGGCACCGGACGCCGCTCTGCCCGCGACATCGCCGAGCAGATGGACGCCGTGGGCGGTCACCTGAACGCCTATACCGCCCGCGACCACACCGCCTATTACGCCAAGATTCTGAAGGAAGATACCGGTCTCGCGCTGGATATCGTCGCCGACATCCTGCAGCACTCCACCATGGACGGCGAGGAACTGGCGCGCGAGCAGGACGTGGTGGTTCAGGAAATCGGTCAGGCCAACGACACCCCCGACGACATCATCTTCGACCATTTCCAGGCCACCGCCTTCCCCGACCAGCCCCTGGGCCGCCCCGTTCTGGGCACCGAGGGCTTGGTCCGCGCCATGAACCGCGACACCATCCTGTCCTATATGGGAGAGCATTACTCGGCCCCGCGCATGGTGCTGGCCGCCGCCGGACGGGTGGATCACGACCAGTTGGTGGCGGAAGCCGAACGCGCCTTCGCCAAACTGTCCACCGCCCCGGACATGCAGCCCGAACGGGCGCGCTATGTGGGCGGCGACTATCGCGAAGAACGCGATATCGAGCAGGTCAATCTGGTGATCGGCTTCGACGGCGTGTCCTATGACGACCCGGATTATTACGCCGCATCCGTGCTGTCCACCCTGCTGGGCGGCGGCATGAGCTCGCGTCTGTTCCAGGAAGTCCGCGAAAAGCGCGGTCTGGTCTATTCCATCTATTCCTTCACCTCGTCCTACAACGATGGCGGCCTGTTCGGCATCTATGCCGGCACCGGCGAGGATGAAGTGACCGAGCTGGTTCCGGTCATGTGCGAGGAAGTGGTCAAGGTCACCGCCGGCGTGTCGCCCGACGAATTGCAGCGCGCCCGCGCCCAGCTCAAGGCGTCCATCCTCATGAGCCTGGAAAGCACCTCGTCGCGCTGCGAGCAATT
>JACMKT010000220.1 GCA_014380005.1 Rhodospirillales bacterium | reverse complement strand
TCGATCTGATCGCGCAACACCGTCAAAGCCAGATTGCGTTCCAGGAAAGTCAGTCGGTCGGTGACCGATTGCGGCACCACAACGGTCGAGGCGATAACCAACCGCTCGTCGGCACCATCGCCCGATTCGGTCACGGTGATGCCGGAACCAGCCATCAACTTGGTGACAAGCGGGCCTTGAACGGAATCATTGGCCGACACCTTGACCGATCCCGCCGCAGCAAGGGTCTGGTCGCGTGCCGTACCTGCCGCCTGAGCCGCCGCCTGAGCATCAGCCAGCGCCTGGAACACATTGCCCAGGGTATCGGGATCGTGGTCGCTGTTGACCAGAGCCGAACCGGATGGGTTCCATTTCAACCCCCGCCCGGCCACCGGTTCAGGCAAGGTCAGCTCCACCACCGAGCCCGAAATGGGCGATTGCTTGAGCGCACGCCCCACATCCTCTGCCACCTGCTGCAGGGCAGCGACCTGATAGTCCAGCTCGTCATTCAGGGTTTTGGCGCGGATGATGCCGTCGGCCTGATAATCGCTGACACGCTCCAGCGTCAGGCGGCGATGCAGAGTCACCCGCGTCGCAGCGGGCGGCGGCGCTGCGAACAGAACGGTGCCGCCCGAAGAGATACCGGCGCCGGAAACGGTGAAGCCGGAATTCTGCCGGCTTTCGCCCAGCCAGACCTCCAGATCGGAAGCCTTGAAGATGGCGAAGGGATAGGTGAAGGCCGATTGCACGCCATCGGCATCGTAATGGATGCGCGGCGCCACATCGTTGATCTGGATATGCTCGATCATCTTTTGTTCCTCGCTTTAATCCGCGATTTTCATCTCGGTGGAGACGGCCAGGATGGTGCAGGGTAACGGCACGTCCTGACGCACCCGCCACAACGGCTGGAAAGCGTCGCGTTTCCAGCCGATGGCCCGAATCTGCACGTCGCCGGAGAAAGGCGGCGGCGCCGCATCGAACTGCTGCTGGCCGAACCGGCGGAAGGGAATGGGCGTCAGCCCCCGGCCCGTGTCCAAATGCAGCGCCTTGGTATCGAGCAGGCGGAAATGCGCCCGCACCAGACGCACGATGGTGCCCGGCGCGGCGCCGGCGGCGGTCTGCACCACCGGCGGTAACGGCTCGATCTCGTGGGTATAGGCCAAACCGATCTGCACGTGCTTGGCCGCCTCCCGCAAGGTCACGGTGCCGCCGGACACGGTGGCATCCTCCAACGCCCCGCCATCGGCGAGAATGCGCACGCGCTGCCCCTCCAGATGGTCCAGACCGCTCCACACCGTCTTGGCCGTGGCGCTGTCGCCCTCCAGCGCGGCATCCAACGCCAAGGCATCGTCGAAGCGTTCGATGTGCGTGTGGCCGTTGCGCTCCACCAGGACGTAGACCTGATCCTCCACCACCGCCAACGCCTTGAAGGCGCCCATGGTGTTGTGCAGGGTCCAAGCCGTGACTTTCTCCGCCCGATAGACCGTGACCGTGCCCAAGGTGCCGTCGGCCATGACCACATGGAACAGCCGGCGGGCGGCGTCGTAATCCTGGTCCACCGGAGCCACCATCAGATGCTTTGCCAGCATGGCAAGGTCGGTGGACTGATAGGCCTGCTCCACATCGGCGAACAGGAACTCGCGCAGATCCTTGCCATTGCGCGAGACATAAAGGGTGGCGCCATCCACGTCGCGGGGCGGCACCACCCGATCCACCGGCGAGCCGACACGGGTCTGGCGCACCAGCTGGATCTTGCCCGGAGTGAGCGGATCACCCGACACCATCCATTCGGTGCCCGAGGTGAACACCTGCAGATGCCGGCCCGAAAACACCGCGCGGATGGCGTTGACCTGATCGGACAGCAGGGCGAATTCGATGGCTTCGTCATCCAGGCCTTCGCCCAGATCGAAGTTGAACAAATCCGACGATTTGGACATCCACAGCCGGTTGGGCAGATCGCGGGTGCCGCCAATGACCATGCGGTCCTGATGGAAGCAGACCGAGACCGGCCAGCCCCGCAAGGCGGACAGCGCCGGTTCCTCCCAATCCTGATTGGCGGAGGTATCCACCAGGCTCTGCTTGACCTCGGCGGTGGCCGTGGTGGGCGAGGCCACAGCCGTGATGACGACCTCTTTCTGCTGCAACCGGAACCGCGTGCCCACATGCTCGGCCTTGAACACATCTGCCGAGGCGGTCAGCGTCACCGTTCCCGAGGTCGCCGAGGGCTGCATGGTGACTT
Organism: Rhodospirillales bacterium; assembly: GCA_014380005.1. Taxonomy (GTDB): domain Bacteria; phylum Pseudomonadota; class Alphaproteobacteria; order Rhodospirillales; family Magnetospirillaceae; genus Magnetospirillum. The sequence continues at coordinate 42,151 of JACMKT010000220.1, read as the reverse complement.
CGGGGGCGGCGAATTTGTGATAGGGCTGCTGGATCACCCCGTCCTTTTCATAGAACGCCCAATCCACCATCTGCCACGCGCTGTGCGAGGTGCGGGTGATCTTGCGCGGCGGCAATTCGGGATGAACCACCAGCAAGGTGTCGGCGGTTTGCGTCCAGGCGATCTGCTTGAGCTGCTCCAGGCTCCACGGCGCGGCGAAATCGGCCACTTTGACGCCGTCGGCATAGACGTCCACATGCAGATCCGTCAGCACCATCAAATAGGTCTGTTCGGTGTTGAATTCGAAGGCGATCAGCCGGCCCGGCCCCCGCGCCATGTCCACGTGACGCAAACCGGCACGGCGAGACACCCCGCCCACCGGGGCGATGAACACGTTGCGCAGCTTCATGGCGCCATTGGCATAGGCGGTCAGATCGCCCCGGCCCAGCATGTCCATGCTCAGCTCGCCGGCGGTGAAATTGGTCTTGGTCAGAGTTACGGTCATGACCGCACCGAGACGAGCGGGAAGTCGGTAATGGCCAGCGGGGTGTCCTGCTGCCCGTCGGCCAATTTGGCCCGGCGGAAATCGTCCTCGGCCAAGCGGTACAGCAATTCGGCGCGGGCCGAGCTTTCGGTCAACGGAATGCAGAACTCCGCCGCCAGCCGGGCGATCAGCGCCTGATCGAAGAACGGCGGGAAGCTCAGCTCGTCGGGACGGAAGATATAGGTCAGCACGATTTCTTCCGCATCCGCATGCAGCCGGCTTTCGGCGATGCGATAGGGCACGCCAAAGCCCCGCCCGCCCACGCCCGCCGACAACGCCCGCAGAAAATCCGCCGGCAATTGATAGGCATAGGCATAGTCGGCCACCGGTTCGGCAGCCAGCCGGGGCAAGCTCACCTGACCGGTGGCGAAGTTCCACGGATGCGACGAAATCAGCGCATCGCGCATGGGCGGAAACAGATTGGCCGCCACTTCGGCCTCGGCCGAGCCTTCGTCGAACGAGGCAATGGTAGCCGCGCCGATCTTCAACAGCGCGCGCGAACACAGCGCGATGGCCGAGAGTGCCATGGCGGTTTCTCCTTTTCAGAATTACGTGAGATTGCACCCCAATGCGGTAGCCAAATGGGCGCCATCGCGCCATTGAGCAAGCAACGGGCGCAGAACAAGAAGAAAAATAGGGATGAGCACAAAGCAAATAGGCTGGCCTCCTATTGGAGGCCAGCCTATGCAACCGTCATACCGTGTAAAAAACCTCAGTGATTACCTGAGGAAGAGTGACTTCAGAATAAGATACATGGCATGGGGGGATACATTCTTGGTTTTCAAGAAATGCGAAATAGTCCGCAAGTAATCCGGAGTAAGCAAGCGACCATCTTCAGAGAGAGGATTGTCCTCCCGACTCACTTCAAAGTACCTGCATATCCGATATCCCAAATCGAACGCCAAATACTCATTCCCGTACTTCAGCAACAACTCTTTCATCTGAGCATGCTCTGGAAGATCCGGAAGACCCTCGGCATCACCGAGGTTATTCGACGCGTCAACCCACTCGACAACAGGAGAAGACCTACGAAGCCAGTAGACTAGGTGGCCGCATTGTTTGTAATGGTCGGGAGTGCCCGAATCCAATTCATACTTGCTGACACGATCGACATCCTGCTGCCACTGATGATGTGCGTCAAAAAGACGAACCGCCTGGATTTTCGGATACAGGCGAGCAGCTCTAGCAGAGTCACCGTATTGGTGTACCACAAAGCCCTTAAACCACTCCAAGGACTCCATTTTACTAAAAACGTCCGCCGACAGCAGGTTATAATCGGACATGCGCAACGACCACTCATCGAGACATTACAATTAAACAGAGCCCCGCCATTGAGACGGGGCTCTGTTGCTGGCATTTAACCAAAGACAGTAACGCCTACCGGGCGCGACGTGCCGCAACGAGGAACGAAGTCTCCATAGCCTTAGGAGCCTTCTTAACGGTCGGCAAGCCGTTGCTAGGGTAGGTGTAAACAGGACGCTCAGCCTTAACGACGAAGCGATAAGCCTCATCCTCAAGAAGCTCAGCGTTCGCACCTGCGCAACGATCAACCATATCTATTCCCTCTCGCTGTAGCGCTTCAGCCCCCCACAACTTTAGGTGAGTGGCTGGAAAATGACCCCGCTTTATTAAGCGAATCCGGAACCGCGTCAAGCGGAATCTAATGCCTGTGACTCTGCGTGAGTCCGCGAAGAAACGCAACAACATTGGCAGTCCAGAAGATATCGCTTACGGAGACCCTCGCATATAACCGGGTGAGACGAAATTTCCCACCCGGCCCAAACATACTGTTTAATCGGCGTTCGCCGCACCGACCTGGGTCATGTCGTTGACGTCAACCACGCCGCCGGCCGCCGCCGAGACCAGGAACAGGCCGGCTTTGGGGGTGGTGGCGGTGTCGACGTTGGCGATGATGATGTCGCCGGTGCGCAGCATGTCCACGGCGGCATTGAAATAGCCGGTGGTATCCACGGTGGCGGCGGCATCGGGGGTGATGTAGTGCCACAGGGTGAAGCCGTTGGCATAGGCCAGCACGCTGAGGTCCTTGGAAAGATAGGCCATGGGAGTGTCCTTACGATTCGAGGCAGCGCAACGAGACGACGCCGACCGGATCGATCAGCGCGGAACCCTGCGACATCATGTTGTTGACGAACCAGGCGGCACGGTCGCCGTGATAGGTGATTTCGCTTTTCACCTCGGAACCGACGGCATGGCCGATGGCGGTTTTGTGGTACCAGAAGCAACGGCGCACGCTGCCGTTCTTGGTCAGGCCCGAATGGGGCATCCACAGGGTGCCCAGCCAGTTCTTGGCCTGGGTGCCCTTCCACGGCAGATCGTCGGTGCCGATATAATCGGAATCGGCGAATTCATCGATCTGCAGCAGTTCCGACCACTGCTTCCAGCCGACCACGGCGTAACGCTCGCCGTCATCGGGGACGTCGGCCTCGCCCAGCATCTCGAAGGCCTGCAGCACCTTGTCCTTGGTCAGGCCGGTGGTGCCGTCCAGGGCGTGGTTGGTGGATTTGTCCAATTCGGTGATGATCAGCTCGTCGGTCTTGCGGCCCAGGGCGTAGGCGCCGGCATTGACCAGCACGGCACGTTCGTCGTGTTCGAGCTTCAGTTCGTCCAGCTTGTCCAGCCAGTCGCCGCCGTAATAATCGTACAGCTGGCATTCCACCGTCTGGTGGTCGATGTTCATCACCGGCACCTTGCCATGGCGGGCCTTGGTGCTGGCCGCACCCTTGCCGACCTTCTGGAACACCGCGATGGCGCCGGTCACGCTGTTGCGGGTCCGCACGGTGTTGCGCAGTTTGGTACCCTGGCGCTGATAGGCGGCATGCACCTGGGCGCCGTAATCTTTCGAATAGCCGTTGATCACACTCGTGGACATGATTGAGGTCCTTGGATTGGTTGGTCTTCAGGGTGACCGCGCGGGCATCCGGTTCTGGCCCAAGAAAGGCCGCCGGCGCATCGGCGCGCGGGGGTGTCCGCCGGGCCGGAGCCCGGTTCTCCGGCGGACGAAAAGGGATTAGTCAGGGCCGTGCGGCGCTCTACGGACCCATGGGGTTCGGAACACCGTCGTTTCGCAAAATTTCCCGCTGTCGCCTGCGGGGAAAACCGTTATGATCACGGCTTGAGCGGGACTCGAAATCAGGGCGGCAAGGCTGCAAGGGGAATCCGGTAACGTCATGAACCAGACTGTCCAAGTAGCGCGCAACGCGTCCGGCACCCAGCGGACCGAACGCATCGAAGCGCGCGCCAGTGCATTGCTGACCGATTGCCGCCGGGCTTTTCATGCCTTCGGTGAATTGGACGAGCTGGCTGAAAACCTGCGCATCCTGTCGCTGAACGCCGAACTGGCCGCCGGCCGCGCCGGCGACAAAGGCCGTGCGGTGCGCGCACTGACCCAATACACCCGTGAACTGGTCAACCGTCTTGCCCAGATCCGTGGCGAGATGAACCAGCAGCGCACCCGCACCGACGCCCTGTCCATCCAGATCGAGGACGAGCTGAAGCAGCTGCGTGAGGTGGAAATCTCCCACGGCAACGACAGCACCGCCTTCGCCGATTTGATGCGGTCCCTGGTGGAAAAGCTGGAGACCCTGTCCACCAACGTGGAAGACCTGTCCCGCCGCGCCCATGGCGTGGAGGAAGTGGTCAGCCAGTCGGATTCCATCGCCACCAACATCGCCATCGAAGCCGCCGCTGCCGGCGTCCACGAAAAAGAATTCCGCACGGTGTCGGACACCATGCGGCGCTACGTGGACGATCTGCGCAAGATGATCGACGAAGCCTCGGATTCCGTGCGCCGCGCCTTGGAGAAATCCGAATCGCTACGCCGCCTGGGCGTCGAGAATTTGCAGGATCTGCGTCGCTAAGACCATAAGGCGGGGCCTGCCACAGGCGGCCCCGCCCTTTCCTCACTCCTCCCCATACAGCCGCCGGAAGCCCGACGAGACCTTTTCGATGAAGGCCGGGTCGCGCTTTTTCCAATAGCGCGGGTCCTGCATCATCTTCTTCAGCTCGGCTTCCGACGGCGCCTCCTCGCGCTGGGCCGGGGCGCGGCCCATGGCCGGTTCGCCCGACGCCATCATGCGCTCCATGGCCATGACGCCTTCCGCCGAACGCGACAACGCCCCATAGACTTCCGCCGGCAGATTGGCCTTGCCCCAGGCCGAGACCTGACGGGCGGTCTCACCCCAACGGGCGTCGCCGCCGAAATGATCCTTCAGCTTGTCCAGGTGACGGCGCTGATCATGTTCGCCGGTGACCTGCTGGATCATGGGCAGCACCCGGTCATGGGCAAGGTCATAGACCAGCTGGGCCTGCTGCGGGGTGAAGCCCGCTTCGTGCAGACGGGTGTTGATGTCGGGGTCGCTGGTCAGCAGCTCGTGGCTGGTCTGGATGTCATAGCCGTCCGGGCTGTCGGGAATGCCCAGGGCACGGCGGAAGGTGCACATCTCGTCATCGCTGCAGCCGTCGCCCGGCACCTTGACCATGGAGTGCATGCGCCGCTCCAAATCCTGATAGGCCCGCAACAGGGCGTCGGTGCGGATGGCGCCCATCTGCGGGTCCCAGAACTTTTCCGGCACCTGAGGCGGGCGGCCCGTCTCGGACGGATCGGGTTCCAGCGAATCTTCGTAATGCATGACAATCTCCTAGAAGTCAGCGGCCCTGGCGGCCACGGGTGATCAAAGACAGAATGTGGTGGACCAACTGACGCTGGCCTTCGAGGGCACGCAGCGCACCATCCGAGGCGTCCGGCCCCAGACAGCGTTCCACCGTCAGGCTGGTGAGATGACCCAGCACCTGCTCGCCATCGGCGCCGGAGAACACTCGGGCGCAGGTGCGGGCCAAGGCCAAGCGCGCGTCGTCGCCGGGCGGCGGCGGCGGCGGTTCGAACCAGTTCCAACCGGGATCAACGGCCATGATTGCCTCCACTTTGGGGCGTCAGCGACGCGGCCAGTTGCGCCAGGGCGTTGGGATCAATCCCCGGCGCCCCTGCTGCTGCCGCTCCTTCCGCCGGTTTGGTCATCAATTCCGCCGGGATGCTGAAGGCGCGGCCCAACCATTTGGCGGCGGCATTGGCATCCACCGCCTGCATGCCCGCCGGACCCAATTGGGCCAGCGAGGACAGCCAGGTCAGCATATTCTTGGCGTCGCGCTGGGCCTGGTTCTGAGCCAAGGGCGATTTGTACTGAAGGTCGATGGAATGGCCGTCGATCATCAATTCGGGGATTTCGCCCCGGCGCCGCAGGATGTGCATGGCCCGCATGACCAGCGGAGTCAGCAATTCCGATTGCAGCCGCCCATAGGTGGCGCCCAGCAGCCGCGCCATTTCGGCGGAGCGTTCCAGCACCTCGGTGGCGGTCATGCGCGGCGCGTCGGCCTGGCCCAATTTGTCGGCCAGCAAGGCGTGGCGGATGCGGCCGCGCAAATCCTCCAGCACAAGCTGCGAAATATCGAAACGGCCCGGCGCCTCCAGCGGCTGCAAGCCCGCCGAACCCACCGCCTTGGGAATGATGGTGCCCGGCACCAGCTTGATATTGGCCGGGTTTAGCACGCCGTCATCGTCGGCCTGCCAGATGCCGGTCACGGCGATGGTGGCGTTTTTCAACACCAATTCCACCACCTTGTTGGCGGTCTTGATGTCGGGCAGCGCCTTCATCACCGGCGAGCGGCCATAGATTTCGCCCGGCGCCTTGAGCCAGCGGAAATTGACGAACGGCGCCAAACCGAAGCGGCCATCGGCCAGCAAGGTATCGTCGTCGTCGCCCTCCTCCAGCACGGCGGCGTAGCGATAGCCGTGACCGGTGGCCGCCGGCACCACCGCTTCCACCACGCCGAAGCGCTGATCGGGATCGTCCTCGGCCCGTTTCAGCAAGCTGTCGGGCAAGGTGGCGGCGGGGAAGCGCGCCTTCAGCCCGGCAACAGTCAAATCCGAGCGCCGGAAGGTGGTGTCCAACCGCCCCTCGATGCCCTCTTCCAGCACCACCTGGCCCAAAGGCACGGCGGTGAAGCGGAAGGCCGAGGATTCACCGGGTGGCGCTTCCTCGAACAACAGCGAGGCGGTGCCGCCGGTGACCACGTCCAGATAGCATTGGTGCATCTCCACCGCGAAGTTGGAGCGGTCGAAATGGGATTGCAGCACGGTGCCGATCTTATCCAGCACCGGGGCGGCACGGTCCCGCTCCTCCGCCGTCAAATCCGGGCCGGCGGTCAGGCCGAACCACTGGGCCCAAGGCGGGGTCAGTTCGGACAGCAGGCTGGCGGCCAATTGGTCCACCGCATCGGGAGCGGTGCCGTCGAACAGCCGGTCGCCCTTTTTCTCGCCGGGATTGGGCTGGTGCAGCACGGCGTCGCGCAGCGGCAGGGCGTAATCATAACATTCCTGCCAATGGGCCTCCCAACCGGAGCGGCGTTCCTTGGCTTTCCGATAGCGCTTGAGCAACAGCGCCGGATCGCGGTCCGGCCCCAGCAATTCGTCGCCGCTTTGGGGCGCAACCGCCTCAGCCTTGGGCTCTTTGGTGACGGCCATGCCTATTCTCCCAACAAGGTCTTGCCCGAGGGGCTGGCGGCGCGGTTGACCGGGTCCAGCACGCCCCGTTCCGAGGTGGTGACCATGCCGGCGCGGCCACGGCGGTTGCGTGCAATGTTGTCCAGCCGCAGCTTGCGCGCCTCGATTTCAGGATCGGGCGCAGCCGGCAGCGGCGGCGGGGCAGCAGGCGCCGAGGGCCCGCTGAAGAATCCACCCATGGGGACCTCCTGTGGAAGTTAGGACTATGTGCCGATACGGCGCGAAATGCGAAAACCCAGCTAACCGTTGGGCTAGCTGGGTTTCAGACGCAGTTCTGGTGTTGATGAAGTGTTTATATCCCTATCCACTCTCCTCCGTCAACAGATATTTTCTGCTTTTGTTCACATAGCGAAAAAGCTGCCACGGGGTCAGCACCCATCCGGCGTGAATTCCCAGGATCCGCTTAACCGACTCGACGCAGGAGTAAGCCCGGACCGGAGCAACTCTCTTCGAGGGGGAAAAAACTTTTGCCTTTACGACTGTGAGGCCATGCGCCCGATACCACCCGGCAAGATCATATTCCGGCCCAAACGGAATATGTGCCACGCAGGTGCGATGGGACAAAGGGTCGACCACCACCCAGCCGCCGGAACCGGACAGGGCAACGAAGCAATGGCGGAAGCCGGGCTTGAGCAGGCGCAGCCACCATAAATCGGACTGTCCGCTGAACACCAAAAGGGCGTGGCGCCATTGGGGGTCGGCCTCGTCCGCGACGGCGCTGGGGCTCATGCCACGATGCCTTTGACGCGCAGCACGGTGGTCAGGCGGTCCATGGCCTCCCCCCACAAGGACGCCTCGCCCGGGGTGTCGCCAGCCCACGGATCGGGCGCGGACAAGCGTTTTCCGAAGCGCCCCAGCACAGTCACGTGATCCCGAACGAGCACGCGGCGGCGGTATAGCTGATCCATTGCGCGATAGATGTCATCGGGATCGCATGGGCGGGCCACGTCGCTGGCATCGGCACTGAACCGCACCCCATCCAGACGCGCCAATTGGCAGCGGGAGAACCACAGCCACGCCTCCTCGGCGCTACCGAAAGGGCTCGACTCGCGCTCGCTCAAGGGCCTCAACACAAACTTGGGCACGGCCATCACAGACACTCCTAATCAGAACTTTAGTGGAACATTGATTCCGCAAAAGGCGAGTCTGAGTCAAGATATATAGGTTGATATTCCTGCTGCGCTGGGCGGTCGATTGCGAGACCATAGTCCCATGTTGAAGCACGCCGATATCTGGTCAGCCATCGACGCTCTTGCCCGTGACCACGGGCTGACGGCGTCGGCGCTTGCCCGCCGTGCCGGGCTCGATCCCACCACCTTCAACAAAAGCAAGCGCATCACCCGCGAGGGCAAACCGCGCTGGCCGTCCACCGAAAGCGTCGCCAAGGTGCTGGACGCCACCGGCGCCTCGCTGGCCGATCTGGTGGGGTATATCGGCGGCAACGGCGTCGGCAAGGCGGCACCCCACCTGCCGCTGATCGGCTTCGCCCAAGCCGGCGACCGCGGCTTCTTCGATGATGCCGGCTATCCCGTGGGTGGCAGCTGGGACGAGATCCCATTCCCCGAAGTGGGCGACGCCCACGCCTATGCCCTGGAGGTCTCGGGCGACAGCATGGAACCGCTGTTCCGCGACGGCGACCGCGTCATCGTCTCGCCCGCCGCCTCGGTGCGCCGGGGCGACCGGGTGGTGGTGCGCACCATCGAGGGCGAGGTCATGGTCAAGCAGTTGATCCGCCAGAGCGCCAAGCGCATCGAGCTCGCCTCCATCAACCCGGCCCACCAAGGCCGCAGCTTCGCCACCGAGGAAATCGCCTGGGTCGCGCGCATCCTGTGGGCCAGCCAATAGGCGCCCTGGACTTTTCGTTCATTTTATGTTCTAGTGCGTTCCATGGACCTCGCCCACCGCCATGAACTGGAACGCCGCTATGACGGCCCCATCCCGCCCGCCGACCCCGCCTTGCCGGCGGGTTCGCAGGCGGCACGGGTCAGGCTGTTCGAACGGCTGGCCGCAGAGGCGCTAACCCAAACCGCCCGCCGCCGCGCCCGGTTGGGGAGCAATGCGGCACTGGCGGATGCCCGGCTGGGCGTGCTGACACGGTCACTGGCCAGCTACCGGGCGAATGGGGTGGCGTGGCGGCAGGAGGCTTGCCCTCGCGCGTCGTGGCCCGGAATGGTTTCGGTAATTCACGTCACCCGCAAGCATGACCCGTGGCTGTCCGATTAGAGCATCGAGCCTTTAATCTGAGGCATATCCGGCATGCTTGAGGTCGTTCCAGCATTCGTCGGGTGTATAGATTGCCGAGGGCGTCCCATAGGGCGCTGATCGTGCGTGCGCCGATGCGGCGGAGGTGAGCTTTGAGCTTGGAGAAGGCCATTTCGATGGGCTTACGCCAAGGGTCGGGACTATAGGGCGGGAGGAAAAGGAACCATGCACCGCGTTCCTTGAGGATGGCCTTGGCCTTTTCGCTCTTGTGGCTGGACAGATTGTCGAGAATGACGACATCACCCGGCAGCAATGTGGGGGCGAGTTGCGTCTCCACGTAGGTCTCGAAAATCTTCCGGTTCATCGGCTTGTTGATGACCCAAGGTGCAGTCAGGCCGTCGCACCGTAACGCGGCACCGAAAGTTTGGGTTCCCCAATGTCCAAACGGGGCACGGGCCTTCAGGCGCTGTCCCCACCGCGCTCGCCCCCGCAGGCGAGTCATCTTCGTGGTGGTCGCGGTCTCGTCGATGAAAGCCAGCCGATGCGGTTCCTGACGCATCCGGGGCTGACGCTTCGTCCGCCAAACTTGGCGATCCTGCGCCACATCATCGCGACCGGCCTCGGTGGCCAGCAGCGTTTTTTTTGACGCTGAAGCCCTGCTTGATCAAGAACTTCGCCAATGACGCGGGGTGAGCAACGACACCGAACTCCGCAGCAAGCTTGGCAGCCAGTTCGGGCATGGTGATATCGCCTTCTTCCTCGACCCAGCGGATCAGTGTCGCGGCGTACGGCGCCAGTTCCCCGCCACCACGCGGCCGCCCCTGGCGCGCCGGAGCCACCGAACCTGTCGCCGACATCCGCTGTGTAATCCGGACACTCGTGCTGGCGCTGACGCCGAAACGACGTGCCGCCGCACGACGTGACGCACCATCCTCAACCGCGCTGTAAATCCGAACCCGAAGGTCCGACGAGTAGCACTTGCCCATGATTCACCTCCAAGGAGGATGAATCACAAATCCGGGCCGAGGAGAATCCCCTTCGATTCGGATTTCAGGCTTGATGCTCTAATCTGCCACTGCCGCCACCACCCGCAGCGGCTTGCGCAGCGACACCACTTGGACCTTGGGCTTGGCCGGCAGGTCCACCACCACCGCGCCCAGGGCCTGCAGGAAGGCTCCGGCATGGGCGGGGCGGCGGGTGGGGTCGGGGTCGGTGGATTGGGCCACCAGGGCCGCCAGGGCGGCAGGCAAGCCGGCAGGCAGGTGGACAGCGCCTTGGGACAGGTCGGGCAGCGTGCCGGTCAGCATGCGATAGGCCAGCACGCCCAGGGAATAGACGTCGGCCTCGGGCCCCACGGCGGAAGCGTTCTCGCGCTGCTCGGGGGCGCAGTATTCGGTGGCCCCCAACCAGTGATCGGGCAGCGGCGGATTGCGCTCGGGCAGTTTGACCATGCTGAAATCCGCCAGCTTGATCTGGCCGCCATCGCGCGAGGTCAGCAGGATGTTGGAGGGCTTGACCGCCCGGTGCACCATGCCGCGGCGGTGCATGGCCACCAGCGCCGCCGACAATTGGCGCAGCAGCGTCAAGGCGCGGGCCAAGGGTAACCGGCGGGGCTGATCGTCGGCGGGACCGCCTTCGCTTGCCGCATCCTTGCCCATCTCAAAGGCCAGATGGGCACCCTGATAGGGCATGACGAAGAAGGGCTGGCCGTCCACCACATCCATGGTCTTGACGGCGACGATGTGGGGATGATCGAAGGCGGCCAGGGCACGGGCCTCGGCCTGGAAGCGGGCCAGCCATTGAGCAGGGCTCAACGGGCCGCTTTCGCCCGGCTTGACGGTGAAGGCCTTGACCGCCACCGGCACTTGAAGATCGGGGTCATGGCAGAAGAACACCCGGGCATAACCGGTGGTGACCGCAGCCTTGTGGATGACGTACTTCCCAATCCGCTCCATGAATTCCCTTCCCCGCAGCCCATAGGCAGCCCTATTCCCAAGGAATGTTCTAACACATTCGTGCAATGCCCGCCTTAGGGCTTTCGCTACCTATGACCGACAGCAGGGCCGCCATTTGCAGGGCGGTGGGACGTTGGCTCGGCACCACCGCCAAGGCCGCATGGATCAGCCGGGCGAATTCTTCAGGAATCTGCGCATCCAACGGCGGCTCCGGTCCGTCGGGCAGCTTGCCGCTGACCAAGCGATAGGCCAACACGCCCACCGAATAGACGTCGGCGCGGTCATCCACCTGCGAGGCGTCGCGCCGCTGTTCAGGGGCGACATAATCGGGCGTGCCGATCCAGACGCCCCGGCGCGCCAAGGCCTGCGACAGCTCGTCGGGCAATTTCGCCATGCCCAGATCGCACAGCTTGATGGCGCCGCCTTCACGCGCCGTCAGCAACAAATTGGTGGGTTTGACGTCGCGGTGGACGTAGCCCTTGGCGTGCAAAACGGCAAGGCCCAGGCAAAGCTGACGGATGATCTCCACCGCCCGAACCGGGGAAACGCGGCGCGGACGCTCAAGCTCGGGCAGATGGGCATCATCCTTGTCGCGGCCGATCTCGCGCCGCAGATTGGCCACATACCACGGCATCACCATGTACGGGGTGCCGTCGGGCAAATGGTCCAGGCCGTTGACCCGCACCACATGGGGATGGTCGATTCCCGCCAGCAGCCGAGCCTCGGCGATGAAGCGCCGGCGCCAGACCTCACGGGGATAGGGCAGAGTGGCCTCGCGCTCGGGGTCCAGATGGAAAACCTTGACCGCCACCGCACGGGCCAAGGCCACATCCCACGCCCGATAGACCCGTGAGAAATTGCTGGTCACCACCATTTCGTCGAAACGGAGGCCATGGATGGCAAGCCCATCAGTCATGGCCCCGTCAGTCATAGCAAGGGCTTGCCCCGCATGGCGGAGCAAGCCCTGTCCGTAATATTGCCGGTCCTATTGCCTACCACTTGACCTGTTCGATGTTCTGGAAGGCGATGGTGGTGTCGTCCTGGCCATCCACGTGAACGGTGATGGTGCCGCTTTGATCCGCCCCAATCGCAGTGGCATGGTCGGCGCCATCGGTGGTGACGGTCCAATCGGTGCCACCATTGATATCCACGGTGATGGTCGCACCGGCGCTGAAGCTGGTCAGGTCGATGGTGTCGGTCCAATTGCCGCCGGCACCGCCGTTCACGGTGTCGTGGCCGGCGCCGAAATCGAACAGGAAGTTGTCCGCTCCATCACCGCCATCCAGCATGTCGTTGCCGGCACCACCATACAGGCTGTCATTGCCGGTGCCGCCCGACAGAGTGTCGTTGCCCGAGGACGACCACAGCACGTCATTGCCGCTGCCGCCATCGATGGTGGCGTTGCCGTAATTGAAGGTGTTGCTGGTCAGATCGACCACATCGTTGCCGTCACCGGCATTGATGACTTCGACCCCTTGCAGATGAGCAGTGCCGTCGCCGGCATCCAGGAAGATGGCATCGTTGCCGGACGAGCCCTGCAGGGTATCCTGCCCCTCGCCGCCGATGATGGTGTCATCCAACTGATTGTCGCCATTGATGCTGACATACTGGTTGGTGCCGGCGGTATGGGTATCGCCCACATTGTGAGCCGACCAATTGCTGCCCCAGGTGCCGTCATCGCCATTGCCCATGGCGAAGGTGTCGTTGCCGGCCCCGCCATCAAGCACATCGGCACCGGCGCCGCCGGTGATGGTGTCGGCACCGCCGCCGCCATAAACGGTGTCGTTGCCGGCACCGGCGTCGATGACGTCGTTGCCATCGGCAGAGGACAGAGCCGGCAGGTCCACATGCAGCGACGCCGCGGTGGAAGCCACGTCGGTGCCATCATGGGAATAGGCGGTCACCGACAGATCGAAATCGGCGATGCTGCCGTCGCCCGGCACGTTCATGTGCAGGCCGCTCAACTGGCTGGAGCTGAGCGAGAAGCTGCCATCCGCACCCGCGGTCAGCACATGCTCGGCACCCGCCGCATCGGTATAGGCCAGGGTCACGCCAGCCGGCACGCCGCCGATGCTGAAGGTGATCGTCTCGGAGCCATCGGTATCGGAGGTGCCGCCGCTGATGTCGAGATCGACCACGTAGCTGTCGGCATTGCTCGTCGATTGGGTGGTGTTGTCACCGTAGATGAGGTTGTCGCCCGAACCGCCCTCGATGGTGTCGTTGCCGGAGCCGCCGATCATGGTGTGATCGCCGCCGCCGCCGCCCGAGCCGGCCTTCCAGCCGCCCGAACCACCCGAACCGCCGGAACCGCCCGAACCGCCCGAGCCGTCGGAACCGCCACCCGAGCCCTTCTTGGGATTGTTGGCGTCAGTCAGGTGATCGTTGCCGGAACCGCCATCAAGGACATTGTCCCCCTTGCCGGCCACCAGTTCGTCATTGCCCGAACCGCCATACAGGGTGTCGTCACCCTTGCTCGACACGATGGTGTCATTGCCGGCGCCGCCGTAATAGGCGTTGTCATGATCGCCGTGCACATCCTCGATGCTCTGATTGCCCGCGGCACCCTTTGCATCGTGATCATTGGCCGTCGTGGCGTCGGTAACGAACGTGTCAATGGCACCCAAGGTGAAGGCGGAGCCGGAACTCACCGTCAGAGCGGCATGCACTTCGCCATTGGCACCGGCCAGATTGCTCAAATCCGAAGCCCCAAGAGTTACCGAGCCATCGCTGTCCACGGTAAAGCTGTGAGTCTGGTTCTGGCTGTCGGTATAGCTGACCGTCGCCCCCGCCGGCAGATTGTCCAGCGTAACCCCCGTAGCCGAATGCACATCGCCGCCGGTCACATTGAGGGACAGCGAAGCCTGATGAGTGGACGCACCCGCGTATTGGGACAGATCGAAATCAATGCTGCCGTTATGGATTTCGCCATTGCTACCCTTGATCTGGGCGCCGCCTTCCTTGGTGGCGTCGCTGGCTTCATGGATCTGGCCGTTCAACTCGATCTTATCGATGATGACCTGAGCACCGTTGGAGCCAGAAACCACCAAGTGCTGATCCGGGCTGAAATTGAAGCCGCCGGTGTTGATGGCGACCTCACCATTGCTCGTCGGCGCCGTATGGCTGCCGAAATCGGCCACAACGTTGCCGTCGCTGTCTTGCACGGTCACGTGGAAGGTGTGGTCGCTGCCGCCCTTGCCGTTGCCGTCATCGGCCCAAATCTTCAGCGAGCCCGTCTCGTTGCCGATGGCACCACCGCTGGTGGAGGTCTCCCCCACGGAAACCGCAGCCGACAGGTGGCTGGGGGTATCGCCGGTGATGGCCCCCACTTGGGCCGACAGGGTCGGCGTGTCGGCAACCGCATCCACATGGATGTTGACGGTCTGATCGACCGTTCCACCATGGCCGTCCGAGACGCGGACGGTGAAGCTGTCATCGCCGGCCCAGCTGGAATCCTTGGCGGTGAAGGTGAAGTTTCCGTCGGCATCCACCGACAACGCGCCATTGTGGCCGGTGCCGTCGCTGACCACGCTGTAGCTGAGGCCGTCGCCATCCACGTCGGCAGCGTCGATCTTGCCGGTCACAGTGGTGGCGGCGCTGGTGGTGCTTTCGGCACCGGTTCCGCCGGTCACCACGGTGACCACGGGGGCGTCGTTAACCGCATCCACTTCGATGGTGCCGGTGGTACGGGTCGCCGTGCCGTCATCGGTGACCACGTCGTACGAGACCGCGACGGTGCCGTTGAAATCGGCGCCCGGGGTGAAGGTATAGCTGCCGTTGGGGTTTTCCACCAAGGTGCCGCCGGGCACCGAGACGTTGTCCACGTGCAGGGTGTTGTCCACATCCGACGAATGGGCCAACAGCTGGTCGGCGGTGAAGGTGATGGAATGATCTTCGGCCACATGGCCCACATCCACCCCAGCAACCACCGAGGCATCGTCCACCGCATCCACGGTGACGGTCACTTCCTGCTGGGTCACGCCGCCGAATTCATCGGTGACCGCGACGGTGAAGGTGGCCTCGCCGTTGAAGTTCTCATCGGCCGGGGTGAAGACGTATTCGCCGGTGACCGCATCGATGGTCACCGTGCCCGAGGCCGGCTGATCGGCCACGGCGAAGGTCACATTCTCGCTGTCCACGTCGTCGGCGCTGACGGTGCCGGACACGCCTGCACCCTCGGTGCCGGTGCCGCCGGTGACGGTGACCTCGGCGGCGTCGTCCACGTTCGCCACGGTGACGGTGACGTCCTTCACGGTCACGCCGCCCAAATCGTCGGTGACCTGAACGGTGAAGGAGGCCTCGCCGAAGAAGTTCGCATCGGTGGGGGTGAACACGTATTCGCCGGTCAGCGCATCGATGGTCACCGTGCCGGATTTCGGCTGATCGGTCACGGCGAAGGAGACGATGTCACCATCCACGTCAACGGCGCTGACGGTGCCGGACACGCCTGCACCCTCGGTGCCAACCACGTTGTCCACGGTAATGGTGGCTGCGTCGTCCACATTGGCGACATTGATGGTGATGTCGCGCTGGATGACGTTGCCTTCGTCGTCACGCACATAGACGGTGACGGTGTCGGTGCCGAACCAGTCGGAACCGTTGGCGTGGTAGACGTAATCACCGGTCTCCGGGTCCTTGGTGACGGAGCCATAGGAGCCGGCAGAGAAATCGAAGGTGACGCTGCCGCCATCGGGATCGAAGGCGTCGATCTTGAAGTGGATGCCCTGGCCTTCCTTGCCGGTCAGATCGAAGGCCGCCAAATTGGGATCAAGATTGGCCGCTTCGGTGACAAGGCTCACACTGCTAAACACCGGCGGCACGTCGAGGCGCAAATCCTCCGCCGGAGCGTCGGGGACGGTTTGGGCTTCGGCGACG
The DNA here is from genome assembly GCA_014380005.1 of Rhodospirillales bacterium. GTDB lineage: Bacteria > Pseudomonadota > Alphaproteobacteria > Rhodospirillales > Magnetospirillaceae > Magnetospirillum. The sequence continues at coordinate 26,022 of JACMKT010000220.1, read as the reverse complement.
ATAAGCTCTTCCACCGGTTCGACCACGATGGGAGCCTGCGCCGCAGCCACCGGGTCGGTTTCGGTGGGGGCGGGGTCGCCGACGATGATGTTGCCGCCGTAAAGATCCTTCTGGCCGTTCAGGCGCAGCCCGGTGTCGGGCTCGGCTTGAGGCTCGCTGTTCAGCGACGCGATTTCGGGCGAGGGCGGCGTCTCGATCACCGGAGACAGCGGCGCCGCCGCGATGGTGACGTCCTGCGTCTCGATGGCGCCGATATCGACGTTCAGGCCTTCCTGCACCGCCGGGGCGGTTTCCGAACCCTGGTGAATATTGGCGAGGCCGCCCAAGGCGCCTTCCGAAACGTCCGCCGGACGGGGGTTGTTGAGCCGGGTGGCGCCCATATCCTGGTTGCCGACATCCGACAGCACGGTGAGATCGTCCAGTGCCTGCTGAGCTACCTGGTTGGGATTCTCGTCAGCGGTCTCGTCCACAGGAATTTGGTCGGCCATCAGTTAGCTCCCGGGCAAAAAAAATCCCGGCCGCAATGCGGACCGGGAGGGTTGACAGGGATAATGACTCACTTTTGGGGCAAAAGCCACAGCAATTTGAATCGTTTGAGGTAATGCTTCAGCGCCTCTTCCCCCGCCGTTTGGGACCATCCTTCTGGGGGCTGGCGCCGCGGGATTTACTCATCATGTCCAGGGGCACGCCCAGCTCCACCGCGTCCAGCCGGCGCAGTTCGTCACGCAGGCGGGCGGCTTCCTCGAATTCCAGATCGGCGGCGGCGGCCTTCATGCGCTTTTCGATGTCGGCCTTGACCGCCTGAAGGTTATGGCCGACGCCATGGACCATGCCGGCATCGCCGGTATCCACGGTGACGTAGTCCTTTTCGTAGACGCTGCCCATGACGTCGCCGATGGACTTCTTGATGCTTTCCGGGGTGATGCCGTTGGCGGCGTTGAAGGCCTGCTGCTTCTCGCGCCGACGGCTGGTTTCGGTGATGGCATAGGTCAGGCTGTCGGTCATCTTGTCGGCATACAGCAGCACCCGGCCTTCCACGTTGCGGGCGGCGCGGCCAATGGTCTGGATCAGCGATGTCTTGGAGCGCAGGAAGCCTTCCTTATCCGCATCCAGAATGGCGACCAGGGCGCATTCCGGGATGTCCAGGCCCTCGCGCAGCAGATTGATGCCGATCAGCACGTCGAAGGCGCCCAGGCGCAGATCGCGGATGATCTCGATGCGCTCCAGCGTGTCGATGTCGGAATGCAGGTAGCGCACGCGGATATTGTGGTCGTGCAGGTACTCGGTCAGATCCTCGGCCATGCGCTTGGTCAGCACGGTGACCAAAGTGCGGAAGCCCTGGCGCGAGACCTCGCGCACTTCCGCCAGCAGATCATCCACCTGATGCTCCACCGGGCGGATGATGGTGACCGGGTCCACCAGACCGGTGGGGCGGATCAATTGTTCGGTGAACACGCCGCCGGTGCGGTCCAGTTCCCACGGGCCGGGCGTGGCCGAGACGCATACCGTCTGCGGCCGCATGGCCTGCCATTCCTCGAACTTCAGCGGGCGGTTGTCGATGCAGGACGGCAGGCGGAAGCCGAATTCCGCCAGCACGGATTTGCGGTTGAAGTCCCCCTTATACATGCCGCCGATCTGCGGCACGGTGACGTGGCTTTCATCGACGATGCACAAAGCGTCGGGCGGCAAATATTCGAACAGGGTGGGCGGCGGATCGCCGGGGCGGCGGCCGGTCAGATAGCGGGAATAATTCTCGATGGATTTGCAATGGCCGGTGGTCTCCAGCATCTCCAGATCGAAGGTGGTGCGCTGTTCCAAGCGCTGGGCCTCCAGCAGTTTGCCCTCTTGAGCAAAGCGCTCCAGCGTCTGTTTCAGTTCCTCCTTGATGCCCTTCATGGCCTGGGTGATGGTCGGGCGCGGGGTCACATAGTGGCTGGACGGATAGACCGTCACCTCCATCAGCTTCACCGTCTTCTCGCCGGTCAGCGGATCGAATTCCGAGATGCTCTCGATCTCGTCGCCGAAGAAGGACAGCTGCCAAGCGCGGTCCTCATAATGGACTGGGAAGATTTCCAGGGAATCGCCGCGCACCCGGAAGGTGCCGCGCTCGAAGGCGGCGTCGTTGCGGCTGTATTGCAGTTCCACCAGCCGCTTGAGCAAATCCCGCTGATCGATGCTTTCGCCCACCTTCAGCGGAATGGTCATGCGGGCATAGGATTCCACCGAGCCGATACCGTAGATGCACGACACCGAGGCGACGATGATCACGTCGCGCCGTTCCAGCAACGCACGGGTCGCCGCATGACGCATGCGGTCGATCTGCTCGTTGATCTGGGAATCCTTCTCGATATAGGTGTCGGTGCGCGGGATATAGGCTTCCGGCTGGTAGTAGTCGTAATACGAGACGAAGTATTCCACCGCATTGTTGGGGAAGAAGCTTTTCATCTCGGCATAAAGCTGCGCCGCCAGGGTCTTGTTGGGCGCCATCACCAAAGTGGGCTTGCCCGTATTGGCGATCACATGGGCCATGGTGAAGGTCTTGCCCGAGCCGGTGACGCCCAGCAGCACCTGATCACGCTCGCCCCCATTCACGCCTGCGGTCAGTTCGACGATGGCGGCGGGCTGGTCGCCGGCGGGCTGGTAATCGGAGACGAGTTCGAAATGCGCCGGCCCGGTGGGCAATTCGGGGCGTTCGATGAAGTCGAGGAGCGGGATGGTTGCCATGGTGGGTTTATATTAGGGGCGTCCGGCTAAATCGCCAGCCCCTTTGCCCCAATCCATGCGCGCAGTTGCGAGCGGACACCGGCTGACCTAATTGGGGAAGGGCGAATGCTGCACCGCGAAAGGAGCCAGCGGCCCATGAAGACCATCACCTTGGCCTTACAGGGCGGCGGCAGCCACGGGGCATTCACCTGGGGCGTGCTGGACCGTCTGCTGGAAGACGACCGCCTGTCCATCGAGGCCATCAGCGCCACCTCTGCCGGGGCCATCAACGGCGCCCTGCTGGTCTGCGGCATGGCCCATGGCGGGCGCGAGGGAGCGCGGGCATTGATGTCGCGGTTCTGGTGGCACATGGCCGACGTGTTCCGCACCAGCCCGTTGCAGCCGACACCCTTCGACAAGCTGATCCCGGGCTGGGGCATCCAATGCTCGCCCATCTATCAATGGGGCGAGGCGATCCTGCGGCTGTTCTCGCCCTATCAGCTGAACCCGCTGGACATCAACCCGCTGCGCGCCACCCTGCGCGCCGTCATCGATTTCGACCTGCTGCGGCGCCAGCCTGCGGTGCAATTATACGTCTCGGCCACCAATGTGCGCACCGGCAAGGTCCGCATCTTCGCGCCCGAGGAACTCAACGAAGAAGTCATCCTGGCCTCCACCTGCCTGCCCAATCTGTTCCCGGCGGTGGAGATCGACGGCGAGCATTATTGGGATGGCGGCTTCGTCGCCAACCCGGCCATCTATCCACTGATGGCCCACGCCAAATCCACCGAGGTGGTCATCGTCCAGGTCACCCCCATGAGCAGCCGCACCCTGCCCACCAGCGCCGACGCCATCATGCACCGCATGAACGAAATCAGCTTCAATTCCAGCGTCATGCGCGAGATGCACGCCTTGGCCTTCATCACCAATCTGCACGACCGCGGCTGGATCGACCGCTTGGCTGGGGTTCGCAAGACCCACATCCACATGATCCAGGACGAAGATTTGATGGCTGGACTGCACCCCAGTTCCAAGTTCAACGCCGAACATGATTTTCTGGACTTGCTGTTCCAGGCTGGGCGCAATTCGGCGGATGATTGGCTGGGCAGCCATTTCGATCACATCGGCAAGACCAGCACGATCGATGTGAGCGAGGTGTACCTATAACCCTCCCCCCTCGCGGGGGGGGGGCCCATCGAAGATGGGAGGGAGAGGGGGGAGCCACAGACACGGTGCTGTGCGGCTCCCCCTCTCCCGGCGCTTCGCGCCACCCTCTCCCGCAAGGGGCGAGGGTTGTTTTTTTAAGCCAGTTCCTTGCCGCGCGTCACCGCCGCCGCCACCGCTTGCGTCATCAACTCGTCAAAGCCCCTGCCCTCAGCCATCAACACATTCAGCGCCGCAGCGGTGGTGCCGCCCGGGCTGGTGACGTTGATGCGCAACTGTTCGGCGCTATCGGCTGAGGCGCGCAGCAAATCGCCGGAACCCGACACGGTGGCGCGGGCCAGACGGGTTGCCAAATCGGCGGGCAACCCTGCGGCCACACCGGCTTTCGCCATCACTTCGGCCAGCAGGAACACATAGGCCGGGCCGGAACCGGAGACGGCGGTGACTGCGTCCATCAGGCTTTCGTCATCGGTCCAGGCGACCTCGCCCACCGCTTCCAGCAACGCCTGACAGGCGGCGCGGCGCGGCGCGTCCACTTTGGCGTTGGGCACGCAGACGGTGATGCCCGAACGCACGGCGGCGGGCGTGTTGGGCATGGCGCGCACGATGGCGGAATCGCCCAGCAGGCGGGCGAAAAAGGCGATGGGCTTGCCGGCGGCGATGGACAGGAACACCGAGTCCTTATACTTGGCATAAGCCGGGGCGACCGCTTCCATCACCTGGGGCTTGACCGCCAGCACCACCACGTCGGGGCTGTAGGCCGAGGCAATGGCATCGGCGGTTTCCACCACGGTGACGCCCTTGGGGGCAAAGGCGTCGCGGGCGGTCTGGCCCGGTTCCACCACCACCAATCCGGCGGGGTCCATGCCCCGGTCCAGCCAGCCATTGAGCATGGCGGACCCCATCTTGCCACAGCCGACCAACAGCACTCGGGTCACGGTGTCATCCCCCTGGATGTAAACTTCTCTCTCGTCATCCCCGCGAAAGCGGGGATCCATGGCGGGAAAGGCGGCGCCTCAGCACTCGCCCACGGTATCCAGCAGCGAGGCCGCCACGGCGTCCTTGGCCGATTTACCGCCCCAGATGACGAATTGGAAGGCCGGATAGAAGCGCTCGCATTCGGTGACGGCGATATCCATCAAATCTTCGATCTGTTCGGGCGACACGCCGGCCGAGCCGCGCAGCAACGAGGTATGCCGGAACATGGGCACCCCCTCGTCCTCCCACAGACCGAAATGGCCCAGCCACATCTTCTCGTTGACCATGGCCAGCAATTCGAAAATCTGGGTGCGTTTGGTATCCGGCACCTTCATGTCGAAGGCACAGGTAAAGTGCATCCCGCCCATGTCTTCGCGCCACGCGAAATACAGGGAATAATTACACCAGCGCCCCGGCACCTCCACCGCCAGCTCGTCATCCGAGCGGCGGTCGAATGCCCAATCATTCGCGGTAACGAACTGCTCGACCAAGTCGAGAGGGTTGATCGCGGGCTCTTCCTCGTAGTTGAGGGACATCGACATGCCTTCGCCCTCCATGGCTGAGCTATCGCTTCGAGGGCCAGCCAGAATCAAATCTTAGTGGCCGACCTACCCCCTTCGCACAAGCGGTAGACTAGTCACAGGAAACTCTGCGGCGCAAGTATAATCCCCGCGCTACTTCAGATTTGTTGTGGATAAACGGCCAATTCGCGCCACACCGAAGGCATATGCCATCAGTAAATAACGCCGTTATTACGAAGACTGCTGATCGCCACCGGTCAGCGCGGCCAGCTTGGCCTCCAGCGCGGCGACGCGCACTTCCAGATCTTCCTGCTCGCTGCGGGCCTTGATGGCCAGGGCGCGCACCGCCTCGAACTCGTCGCGCGGCACCATGTCGGCACCGGCCATGAAGCGCTCGAATTGCTGGCGCACCAGGGTCTCCACTTCCGCCTTCAGCCCCGACAAAGCCCCCAGCGCACCGCCGGCCATGCGGGCGAGATCATCGAAGAAGGGGTTCTGGGTCTGCATGGTCAGGACTCTTTCGGTAGGGAAGATGGCGATATTATGGGGACGGAGTGGGGAAATGCAAGGAAGGGGGGACACTGACACGACTGCGTGCAACATGTTGCAAGAGAGGCTTTGGTGTCACGTGACACCCGAGGGGTCCGCAACCCGATAGCACCTTTGCAACCAGTTGCAAGAGGGGGAGGCATCCCTCCCCCTCCGCCACTACAGCCAGAGCTGCCAATGGGAGGAGATGTAGACGATTAAGTCCACGCCTCTCGCCATCAATTCAGCCATGACGGACTGCACAGCCTGCTCGATTAAGAAACGCATCATCATGCTATTCTTTCTTCGTCAGCGTTGAACTGAGGCACAGCGCGTGACAAACTAAGCAGTGAAGAAGCTGCTGAGCCGCGCGCATATGCCGGCTTCAGTGCGCCAAAGAGGGCTCCGGGTCGCAACCGGGGCCCTCCTGCGTTTCTGGGCGCACCTTGCCCCCAGAAATAGCACCACCTCCCGCAATTTACAAGACAAGATGCACATATCCGGCGCAAAAAACAAGCAGTGTCTTGCTGCCACCCCTGAGATTCGTGACATTTAGAAGCTTCTATAGAAACTATGCTAGAAACTTCGTTAGAAACATCACTGCTAACTTATTTAGAAACTTGGTTAGAAAGCCTGTTAGAAACTCAGTTAGAAAGCCCGTTAGAAACTTAGTTAGAAACTTAGTTAGAAACTTAGTTAGAAACTTAGTTAGAAACTTAGTTAGAAATCTCGTTAGAAATCTCGCTAGAAATCTCCTGTGGACACATCCGTTGCAGACACCTGCGATGAACCCCAGACATAAGCGTACGCACGTACACCGTCCGCCCACCCAACCCCCGCCTTGCCCCCGCTCCCGCCCCGTCCTATAACGGCCTCAGGCTTTCCAAGGAGCTGCCGCAATGATCGTTGTCACCGGAGGGGCCGGGTTTATCGGGTCCAACATTCTGGCCGCGCTGGAAGAGCGGGGTGCCGGCAAGTTGGTGGTCTGCGACCGCCTGCGTTCCAACGACAAGTGGAAGAACGTCGCCAAGCGCGAGCTGGCCGACATCGTCCACCCCGAGCAATTGTTCGACTTCCTGGAAGCCAACCGCAAAAGCATCGAGGTGATCTTCCACATGGGCGCCATCTCGGCCACCACCGAGACCGATGCCGACAAGATCGCCGCCAACAATTTCTCGCTGTCGCTGGCCCTGTGGAAATGGTGCGCCATGTCCAATGTGCGCTTCATCTATGCGTCCAGCGCCGCCACCTATGGCGACGGCGCCGCCGGGTTCGAGGATGATTGGTCCATCGACCACCTCGCCAAGCTGCACCCCATGAACGCCTATGGCTGGTCCAAGCATCTGTTCGACCGCCGGGTGGCGCGCAAGATCGCCCATGGCTCGCGCCGGCCGCCGCAATTCGCCGGGTTGAAGTTCTTCAACGTCTACGGCCCCAACGAATACCACAAGGGCAACCAGCAAAGCGTGGTCGCCCAGGTCTATCCCCACGCCAAGGAAGACGCCGCCTATCAGCTGTTCCGCTCGCACAATCCCAAATACAAGGATGGCGGTCAGTTGCGCGACTTCATCTGGGTCGGCGACGTGGTCAATGTGATGATGTGGCTGCTGGACAATCCCCAGGTCAGCGGCATCTTCAATGTGGGCACCGGCAAGGCGCGCACCTTCCTGGACCTCGCCTCCACGGTCTATGGCGCCCTGGGCAAGGAGCCCAAGATCAAGTTCCAGGACACTCCCGTCGCCATCCGCGACAAGTATCAGTACTTCACCGAAGCCAACATGAATCGCCTGCGCGACGGCGGCTATGACAAGCCGTTCACCTCGCTGGAGGACGGCGTCACCCAATATGTCCAGGGCTTCCTGGATCAGCCGGATCGGTATCGGTAATGCTCGCCCTCGCCTATCCCCACATCGACCCCATCGCCATCGAGCTGGGGCCCTTCGCCATCCGCTGGTACGCCATCGCCTATATCGCCGGTCTCATGCTGGGCTGGCGCTATGTGAAGTTCCTGGCGTCAAAGCCGCCCCACGCCATGCGCGACATCGACGTGGACGACTTCCTGGTGTGGGCCACTCTGGGCGTGGTGTTCGGCGGGCGGCTGGGCTATGTGCTGTTCTATAAGCCGCTGTATTACCTGAACAATCCCGGCGAAATCCTCATGCTGTGGCATGGCGGCATGGCCTTCCACGGCGGTGCGCTGGGCGTCATCGTCGCCATTATCCTGTTCTCGCGCCGGCGCGGGCTGAACCTGTTCGCCGTGGGCGACGTCATCTGCTGCGCCGTTCCCATCGGCCTGTTCTTCGGTCGCATCGCCAATTTCATCAATGGCGAGCTGTTCGGCCGCGTCGCCCCCGACGTGCCGTGGGCCATGATCTTCCCCGGCGGCGGCCCCGATCCGCGCCATCCCAGCCAGCTCTATCAGGCCGGGCTGGAGGGCCTTGCCCTGTTCGTCATCCTGTTCCTGCTGTGGCGCCAGCGCGACATCCGCGCGCACCGGGGCACCCTGTCGGGCGTCTTCCTGATGGGCTATGGCATTGCCCGCATCATCGGTGAATTCTTCCGCCAGCCCGATGCCCATCTGGGCTTCCTGATGGGCGGCGCCACCATGGGACAATTGCTGTCGGTGCCGTTGGTGGCCGTGGGTGCCGGTGTCATATGGTGGGCTCACAAATACGGCAAACGCCCGTAGGGTTTTTCATGACCGCACTGACTCATATCCTCAGCGAACGCATCCGTCTGGGCGGCCCCATCACCGTGGCCGATTTCATGACCGAGGCGCTGTCGCACCCCGATTACGGCTATTACACCACCCGCGAGCCCTTTGGCACCGAGGGCGATTTCACCACCGCGCCCGAGATCAGCCAGATGTTCGGCGAACTCATCGGTCTGTGGGCGGCGCTGATGTGGCAGAGCATGGGTGCGCCCAAGCGGCTGGTGCTGGCCGAAATCGGCCCTGGACGCGGCACGCTGATGGCCGATCTGCTGCGCGCCGCCGGCACGGTGCCGCCCTTCCTGGCGGCCTTGGACGTGTGGCTGGTGGAGACCTCTCCCCGGCTGATGGCGCGCCAGCGCCAGACCCTGGCCGGGCGCGAAGTGCGCTGGTGCGAGCGCTTCGAGGATTTGCCCGACGGCCCGCTGCTGCTGATCGCCAACGAATTGTTCGACGCCCTGCCCATCCGCCAGTTCGAGAAACAGGGCGGCGTGTGGCGCGAGCGCATGGTGGGGCTGAACGACGATGCCTTCGCCTTCGTGCCGGGGCCGGAGACCGTGCCCGATCTGCCCGCCGAAGTGCTGGCCGGCGCCGATGGCTCCATCGCTGAAATCTGCCCCGCTGGCCGCGCTTTGGCCGCCGCCATGGGCCAGCGTTTGGGCCGCGAGCCCGGCATGGCGCTGATCATCGATTACGGCCATCCCTTCTCGGCGGTGGGCGATACCTTGCAGGCGGTCAAGCGCCACCGCTTCCACCCCCTGCTGGATCAGCCCGGCACCGCCGACCTGACCGCCCATGTGGATTTCGAGGCCCTGGCCAGCGCCGCCATCCCCGCCCGCGCCTGGGGACCGGTGCCCCAAGGCGCCTTCCTGGAAGCCCTGGGCATCCAGACCCGCGCCACCATGCTGGCGGGCGATGCCGGCCCCAAGGTGGCCGCCGATATCGCCGGGCAGATGCGGCGCTTGATCGACCCTGCGGAAATGGGCACCTTGTTCAAGGCGCTGGTTCTGGCGCACCCGGCGCTGCCCGCGCCCCCAGGCTTCGTGTCCTAAATTGGCTTCGTGTCTTAAAGGGGTCCCATGATCACCCTGTCCGCGCTCAACGAAGTCAACCGCATCCGCCATGCCTTCTTCACCCGCGAGGGCGGCGTGTCCCAGGGCATTTATGGCTCGCTGAACTGCGGACCGGGCTCCAAGGACGATCCCAAGGCGGTGACCGAAAACCGCGCCCGCGCCATGGCCATGGTGGACATGCCGCCCGAGGCGCTGGTCACCGTGTACCAGACTCACACCCCCGACGTGGTGGTGGTGGACGGACAATGGCCCGAGGGCGGACGCCCGGTGGCCGATGCCATGGTCACCGTCACTCCCGGCCTTGCATTGGGCATCCTGACCGCCGATTGCGCCCCGGTGCTGTTCGCCGACCGGCGCGGCAATGTGGTGGGCGCCGCCCATTCCGGCTGGAAGGGCGCCATCGGCGGGGTGCTGGAAAATACCCTGGATAAGATGGTCGAGCTGGGCGCCAAGAAGAAAAGCATCGTCGCCGCCATCGGCCCGTGCATCGGCCAACGCTCCTACGAGGTCGGAGCCGACTTCCCGGCGCCGTTCCTGGCCGAGGACCCGCAGAACCGCGACTTCTTCGCCCCGTCGGCCAAGGACGGGCATTACCTGTTCGACCTGCCCGGCTATGTGTCGCGCAAACTGTCTCGCCTGGGCATCCAGGACGTCACCCGCGTGCCCGCCGACACCTTGCGCGACGAAACCCGCTTCTTCAGCTATCGCCGCACCACCTTGCGGGCCGAACCCGATTACGGCCGGCAATTGTCCATGATCATGCTGGAGCGCTAGCCCCATGCCGTATTTATGGATGTTCCTGGCCTTCGCCATGATCGGCACGCTGGTCACCTGCGTCGCCATCGTGGGCGGCGCCGGATGATCCGCCGGACTTTATCCATGGTGCTGCTGGTGGCGGGCTGCGCCGCCTGCGGCGACGTCCCCCAGCCCTTCCGCCACGAAGGTACTCCCGACAGCCTTGCCCGGCCCAAACTGACCCGTGGAGTCACCGTGCGCCCGCCCGCAGGCGTGGACAACGCCCAAGCCGTGGCCGAAGCCCTGGTGCGCGCGCTGGGCGAGCAGGACGTCCCCGCCATGGTCCATGAAGGCCCCGCCTTCGGCCATGTGCCCGCCTTCGGCTATGTCATCGAAAGCAGCGCGGACGATCTGGGCACTTCCATGGGCGTGCGCTGGACCCTGAAGACGCCCGAGGGCGAAGCGGCGGCCAGCAACACCCAGACCATCCCCAAGCTGATCCTGACCAAGGCCGATCCCAAGCAGATGACCCGGCTGGCGGCCAATGCGGCGGCCATCCTGGCCCGGCCCCTGGCCGACCCCGACGCCCTGCCCCAGAAGAATACCGGCCCGGATGCGGTGGACAACCGCATCCCGGTCAGCGTAACGCCCCTGCGCGGCCTGCCCGGCGACGGCGACAAAGCCATGACCACCGCCCTTAAGCGCGCCCTGGAGCGCAGCGGATTGGTGGTCAAGGATGACGGCGCCGCCTATATGGTCGAAGGCAAGATCACCGTGGCCCCCGGCCTGCCCGGCGAGGACACCGTGACAGTGGCTTGGATTCTGAAGCGGGTTGAAGGTGACGCTCAACTGGCCAATATCGGTCAAAGCGGCGCGGTGCCGCGCGGAAAGCTGTCCGGCCCATGGGGCTCGCTGGCCCGTGACATCGCCGAAGGCGGCGCATCTGGATTGCTGGAAGTTATTCGGGCTGATACCGGGACAGCAAAGCGGACCCAAGGCGGTTTACAGAAATGAGACTGGCTGATATACGAGGGCCGGTTCGAGAAAGCGTAAAAAGCAGGCGCGAAAAGGTCAGGGGCTCCCGATGGGCCTCGACACGGACGGTCGCGCCACCAGGGTTACTAAGCCGGTTTCCGGTGGTGGTCGTCTCGAATTACGCGCACGGGTAGCACATCATGAAAATCCTCGCCTGCAATAGCAATCGTCCCTTGGCCGAACAGATTGCCGAATACCTGAACATCGGCATCACCAAGAGTTCGGTCCGCCGGTTCTCCGACATGGAAGTGTTCGTCGAGATCCATGAAAACGTCCGCGGCGAGGACGTCTTCGTCATCCAGTCCACCTGCTACCCCACCAACGACAATCTGATGGAACTGCTGATCTCGCTGGACGCGCTGAAGCGCGGTTCCGCCCGGCGCGTCACCGCAGTCATCCCCTATTTCGGCTATGCCCGCCAGGACCGCAAATCCGGCCCGCGCACGCCCATTTCCGCCAAGCTGGTCGCCAATCTGATCACCACCGCCGGCGCCGACCGCGTGGTCACGCTGGATTTGCACTCGGGCCAGATTCAGGGCTTCTTCGATATCCCGCTGGACAATCTGTACGCCGCCCCGGTGTTCACCAACGACATCCGCTCGCGCTATGACGACGTCATGATCGTGTCGCCCGACGTGGGCGGCGTGGTCCGCGCCCGCGCCATCGCCAGCCGCATCGACGCCGATCTGGCCATCATCGACAAGCGCCGCGAGCGTGCCGGCGTGTCGGAAGTCATGAACATCATCGGCGACGTCAAAGGCCGCCGCTGCATCATGGTGGACGACATCGTCGATTCCGCCGGCACCCTGTGCAATGCCGCCGCCGCCTTGATGAAGGCCGGCGCCACCTCGGTCTCGGCCTATGTGACCCACGGCGTGCTGTCGGGCGGTGCGGTCGCCCGCGTCACCTCCAGCCCGCTGGAAGAACTGGTCATCACCGATTCCATTCCCGCCACCGAGGCGGTGAAGATGGCCCACAACATCCGTCAGGTCACCATCGCCCCGCTGATGGCCGAATCCATCCAGCGCATCTCGGAAGAGCGTTCGGTTTCCAGCCTGTTCGACTGAGCGCTCAGGCGCGCTCCTCCTCACAACGAGGACACATCCCGGGCACAGAAGTGGGTCAGCCCGGCCTTGAGGGGGTAAAGGGCTTTAAACCCTAATACGTCCGCGGTCGCGCCCGCGCGATTCCACGCCGACGCACGTCGTTCAGCAGGGTTTGTTCGATGTGGCGGCCCTGGAACAGGGTGATGCCCACCGAATGGCCGTATTCGATGGCGGACGGAGTGTCACAGCGGGCCAGGATGATGCGGGTGACGCCGATACGGCGCAGGGCCTCGGTCTTCTTGTCTTTTTCCTCGGTCAGCGAGGGTTCCCAGATCAACTTGATCAGGTCGGCGCCCAGCCGCTCGCGGTCCACGAAGGGCAGCATGGAATAGGACAGGCCGTCGATGCAGATGCGGTAGCCGCGGTCATGGGCGAAATCGCGGGCGAACAGGTAGGCGCCCAGATCGGCGAAGATGTCCACCTTCTGCAATTCCAGCACGATGGTGCCGCGCATGCCGGCCTTGACGTTGTCGTCGAACACCATGAATTCCGGCGACAGAAGGGTCGAGACGTTCAGATTGAGGCTGATATCGCCTTCCAGCGTGCGGTCGTCATGCTTGTTCAGCAGCGACAGCACGCGGCGGTCCAGGGTCTCGGTCAATTGCTGGAACAGCCACGGGCTGGAGTTCATGTTGACGCTGGGCATCAGCGTCTGGCGCAGATCGGCGATGGAAATGAACAGCTCGTGGAACACCGGCTGGGGCGGCGCCTGGCCCACCACCGCGCACACCGCTTGACGGCGCATGAGGTTGGCAAGGTCGGCCTGGGCCAGACCGGCTTCGACCCGGGCCAGCAGATCGGGAGTGAACGGCGCGCCCTTGGGCTTTTCCGGCACCCTTTCGCGGCTGATCTTTTCCTGCTCGGCGGCGCGGCGGTCCTTTTCCTGCTGCAGCATGCCCTGGGCCAGGGCCACCACCACGTCGTACTCTTTCTCAAGGTCGTACCACGTGCAGAAGGTGCCCCTGCGGCCCTGGGCATCGTCGATGATCAGCGGATCGTCCGAGAACAGGAAGCGCAGCTTGACGATGGCGGATTCCACCTCGTCCTGAGCCTGGGCCTTGTAGACCACCACCAGATCGGAATTGATCAGGGTGAAGACCTGGGCCTGCAGCATCTTCACCAGCCCCTCGAAGGTGCTCAGCACAATGCGCAAATGATGGTCACGGCGGTTCTGGCTGTTCAGGCCAGACAGGTGGATGTGCACGGCCCGGCGCTCGGTGCGGTGACGCTCGAGGCGGTGCAGATAGTCGATCAGCAGGTTTTCCTGGCTGGCGACGCGGGCCTGTCCGGCAGGCGGCGAAGAGATCATTGCGCCATCCCCTACCGGAACGCCTTCAAGGGCGGGAAAGCGTCCAGCATATCGTTATTGCCGCACTCCGCGCGCGGCCTGCCCGAAATGACCGCATGGCGATGGGTGCATTGCGCCAGGGTGCAGGCGGGCGATTTATCGCATTGGGCCATGGTCACCGCCGCCACCATGGAATCCAGGAAGCGGCCCTGGAAGTGGCGGATGCCCTGGTTGAGGCCCCAAGCGATGGAGGTTTCCGTATCGCAGCGGGCCAGGATGACACGCTCGAACCCCACCGGCCCCAGGGCGTTGTGGAGGTCCTGAGTCACCACCTCATCGGCCATGTCGGGGCTCCAGTTCACCTTGACGAAATCGGTGTCGTAAAGTTCGGCATCAAGGAATTGCAAGGTGACCGGGCTCATGCCGTCCAGCACGGATTTGTGGCCGTGGGCGCGCAGCAGATCGCGGGCCTGCAGGAAGCCGTCCAGATTGTTGAAGATGTCCATCAACTGGAATTCCACCACCAAGCCCGAGCGGCCCTTGATGCTGGCCTCGAACTGCTTGAACACCTGGGTGTTGACGGTGGACATGTTCAGATTGACCGAGAACGCCGCCGGCAGCTCGCGGAAACCGGCATCCTGCAACACCGACAGCACACGCAGATCCAGCACCTGGGACAGATGCTGGAACAGCCAGCGGTTGGACAGGATGTTCACGTCGGGCGCCAGGACCTTTTGCAGGTCGGCGATGGACATGAAGAATTCCTGGAAAGCGACCTCGGCGATCATCTTATCGCTGAAGCGGACGCAGGGCTGGCGGCGCACCACTCCGGCGATGTCCGACGAGCCGATGGCCTCGATCACCTTGTTCAGGTTGCGCGCGTCCAGGGGCTGGATGGACGGTGCGGTGCGGGCGTCGGCGATGCGCTTTTTGGCGCTTTCCACCAACTGGCCGCATACCACGAAGAACGGATCGTATTCGGATTCCAGGTCGTAATAGGTGCAGAAGCGGTCTTCGCCATCGGCGGATTCCGCATAGGTCAGCGGATCCTTGGAGAACAAGGCGCGCAGCTTGTAGACGATGGCGTCCAGATCGGCCAGCCGCGCGTCCTTGCAGATCAGCACGATGTCCGAATTGGTCAGCAGGAACATCTGCCCACGGAACACATCGCCCATGGATTCGAACATGCGCGCCGCGATGCGGATCTTGGCATCCTCGCGGTTCTGCGGCAGCAGCTGAGACAGATGGAGATGCAGCGCCAGCCGCCCCTCGCGGATGCGGCCCACACGTTCGACGGCGTCGTAGAGCAAGCTCTCCGACGTGACGATTTCCTGCGGCTTGGTTCCGAACGCCGATGCGTTCATCGTTTCCCCATTCTGGTGGATGCCGCCCCCATTTGGAGAGCGTTGTCCTTCGCCCACGAAAAGGGCAAAGTCATTCTGCTTACCTAAAATACATCGCAGTTCCAGGCGATCCTAGAGCGAAATGCAGATGCCGGACGCCCCTACCCCCTCTTTCGCCCCGGCACATGTCCCGGAAGGCACCCGCGTCTATGCGATCGGGGATATTCACGGCCGGCTGGACCTGCTGGACCGGCTGCTGGCGCGCATGGAAGAAGACGCCGCCCGTTCCCCGCCACAGCGGATCAGCATCGTGTTTCTGGGCGATTACGTGGATCGCGGCCCCCATTCGCGCGGCGTGATCGAGCGGCTGATGCAAGGCCCGCCCCCCCATGGCGCCCTGGCCGGCGCCCAATGGACCTGCCTAAAGGGCAACCACGAAGAATTCATGGTCCGCTTCCTGGACGAACCCCTGCGCGATACCGGCTGGTGCCGCAATGGCGGGGTCGAGACCGTGCGGTCCTATGCCGGCGCCATCCCCGACGGCCAAGACGGCGACGTGGCCGCCCTGCAATTGCTGCTGGCCCGCACCCTGCCGCCCGCCCATTTGCGCTTTCTGTCGCGCCTGCCCCTGACCCACGCCGAGGGCGATTACCTGTTCGTCCATGCCGGCATCCGTCCCGGCGTGACCATCGCCGACCAGTCGCCCGCCGACCTGCTGTGGATCCGCGACGATTTCGTGTTCGACGATTCGCCCCTGGAAAAACTGGTGGTGCACGGCCACACCCCAAACCCGGTACCGCAAATCCGCCCCTACCGCATCGGCATCGACACCGGCGCCTATTACAGCGGCACGCTGACGGCGCTGGTGCTGGAGGACGGGGATATGAAGTTTTTGATTAGTTGATGGTGGCGTTGCATCTCGCGTCTTCGCCCACGTTCTCACCCCTCCCGTAGGGGACGCCACTTCCGGGCCGCTGTAGGATGGGGAACCATCATGGATAAAGACTACATCATCGAATTCGACCAAGTTCTACCCGGGGATATCATCCTTTCGGCTGATCGAACTCTGTCCAGCAAAGGCATCCGGGGGATAACTTTGAGTGTCCACTCCCATGCGATGATCTGCGTCACCCATGCCTGTTGCATCCACGCCCTCCGCAGTGGAGGCGTTCAGTCAATCAATCTCCAAAGAAGGCTGTTTGCCAAGCCGGAACACGTCAGGGTGCTGCGACTGAAGACGCCCGATCCGGATGCACTCCAGAAGGCCTGCGATTATGCGCGGTCCCAGATCGGCAAGCAGTATTCAGTGCCCGATGCGTTGATGTCGGGGACCAAGGGAAACAAGGTATCGAACCGCCAATACTGTTCCCGGCTGGTGGCTGAGTGTTATGCCTACGGTGGCATAGCCCTAGTCCCCAACCCGCAGTACTGCACCCCAAAACACCTTGGCAAATCAGCGCTGCTGACGGTGGTAAATGTGACGGTGCGTAAGGCCACGTCAGAGGAGATTACTTTCGCAAACTCGCCGGACCCCGTTGCGAAGCAGACAGCCATCACAGAGGACATGTTCGCCAAAATACGGAAGGTGACCGGGGCAGACATCCAGACCGAAGACGGGCTACTCGCGTTCTTGGCCCAGGACAGCCGGTTGGATGCCGAAATCGCGTCGATCGTTCAATCCTCGGGCTACCTGGACATGTGGAAGTACGAGGTGATCAAGAACAAATGGCGTTACAACTTCGACCATTTGGCGGCGATCGACCTTCCCCCTGATAAGTTAGAAGCTTTGTGCCATCGTGAAATCAAAGGCGCCGACGAACAATTGAGGATCTTCCGCCACATGTTGCGCACGGCTGCGGCGGCCTACAAGGCTCATTCCCTTGATTATGCTGAGCAGATGGCCGAGCTTTACCAGAATCTTGTCTCGATCACTGAAATGCGGCTCGACTCTTTTCAGAGGGCCTTGGCGGGCCTGCGGGGCTGAAATCTAGAGGCGCTAGTCTGGATACAGGTGCGAGCGGCGGCAGGGAGTGGACAGAAGCGGCTCCATCGCGTCGGCCCACCTTCGCAGTGGTTTTGCTTGCATCCCCGCCGCCCCTGCGGTAACCGACCCCAAGGCTTTGAACAGGGTATTGGCATGACGGAAATTTCCGCATTGGTCGAACGGGTGGACGGGCTCAAGGGTACGGCGGTGCTGTGCATCGGCGACGCCATGCTGGACCGCTTCGTCTATGGCGCCGTGGACCGCATTTCGCCCGAGGCACCCATTCCCGTGCTGTGCATCGAGCGCGAGACCGCCATGCTGGGCGGTGCCGGCAATGTGGTGCGCAATCTGGTGGCGTTGGGCGCGGCCCCGGCCTTCGTCGCCGTGGTGGGCGACGACGATGCCGGGCGCGAGGTGGGCCGGCTGCTGGGCGAACATGACGGCATCGACCCCTGTCTGGTCATCGAGAACGGCCGCCAGACCACCATCAAGACCCGCTTCTTCGCCTCAAGCCAGCAATTGCTGCGCGCCGATTGCGAGACCCGCTCGGCCCTGTCCCAGTTGAGCCGCGATCAGGTTCTGGCCCGCGCCGGTAAGCTGATCACCCAGTCCGGCGCCGTGGTGCTGTCCGATTACGGCAAGGGCGTGCTGTCCGATGTGATGACCGGCGAGTTGATCGCGCGCGCCACCGCCGCCGGCAAGCCGGTGATCGTCGATCCCAAAGGCACCGACTACCGCAAATACCGGGGCGCCACCCTGCTGACCCCCAACCGCAAGGAATTGCACGAGGCCACCGGCCTGCCCACCGATAGCGACGAGGCCGTGGTCACCGCCGCCCGTGTGCTGATCGACACCTGCGGCGTCCACGCGGTGCTGGTCACCCGCAGCCAGGACGGCATGAGCCTGATCACCGCCTCCGGCCAAATCGATCACCTGCCCGCCGAGGCGCGCGAGGTGTTCGACGTTTCCGGCGCCGGCGACACCGTCATCGCCACCCTGGCCGCTGCCGTGGCCTCGGGTGCCTCGCTGCTGGACGGCGCCCGCATCGCCAACGTGGCCGCCGGCATCGTGGTCGGCAAGGTGGGCACCGCCGTGGCCTATGCCGCCGAAGTGGTGACCGCCCTGCACCACGACGAAATCCAATCCGCCGAAACCAAGGTGCTGGGCACCGAAGCCGCCATGGAACTGGTGGCCCGCTGGCACCGCAAGGGCCACAAGGTCGGCTTCACCAATGGCTGCTTCGACCTGCTGCACCCCGGCCATGTATCGTTGCTGGGCCAATCCAAAGCCGCCTGCGACCGGCTGGTGGTGGGGTTGAACTCGGACGCGTCCGTGGGCCGGCTGAAAGGCCCGACCCGGCCGGTGCAGTCGGAAGCGGCGCGAGCCACCGTGCTGGCCTCGCTGGCATCCGTGGATCTAGTCGTCATCTTCGGCGAGGACACTCCGCTGGAGCTGATCCGCAGCCTGAAGCCCGACGTGCTGGTCAAGGGCGCCGACTATACGGTTGAAACCGTGGTGGGCGCCTCCGACGTCATGGAATGGGGTGGCAAAGTGGTGCTGGCCAATCTGGTCCAGGGGCAAAGCACCACGAATACCATTAAAAAGATGGCGACCTGAACAAGCGCCTTTATATTTTCTCGTCATTCCCGCGAAAGCGGGAATCCATCGTTCCGCTCGCATGAACGCTAGCCGGATACGCTTTTCACGCGGCACCATGGACCCCCGCTTTCGCGGGGGTGACGAAATTAAAAAGCACCGGGTGCAGCGACACATACACAGGGTCCACCAATATGGCCGATTACAACCACCTGACCCAGCTGGGCAGCCACGCCGCCATCCCGCCGTCGCCCGACGAGGCGATGCTGGAGACGGTGCCCAACCCCCATCCCGGCACGCCCTATCTGGTGCGCTTCACCGCACCCGAATTCACCTCGCTGTGCCCCATCACCGGCCAGCCCGATTTCGCCCACATGGTCATCGACTACGTGCCGGACGAGACCTTGGTGGAATCCAAATCCCTCAAGCTGTTCCTGTCCAGCTTCCGCAACCACGGCGCCTTCCACGAGGCCTGCACTGTGTCCATCGCCAAGCGGCTGGTGGATGCCTGCGCACCCACATGGCTGCGCATTGGCGGTTATTGGTATCCGCGCGGCGGCATCCCCATCGACGTGTTCTGGCAAACCGGCGCCCCGCCGGCCGGCCTGTGGCTGCCCGACCAGGGTGTGCCGACCTATCGCGGTCGGGGTTGATTTTCCTTTCTTCGTGCCTTCGTGGTTAATCCATGACGGAAGACCTTAAACACGCCATCCGCGCCAAAGCCCTGGACCTCGGCTTCGACGCCGTCGGCTTCGCTCCCGCCACCGGCATGTGGGGCGACGATTTGCGTGCCTATGTGGCCGAGGGCCGCCATGGCGAGATGGGCTGGATGGCCGAGACCATGGAGCGCCGCGAAGCCCCCCAAGGGCTGTGGCCGGAAGTACGCTCGGTCATCGTGCTGGGCAGCAATTACGGCCCCCATGGCGACCCGCTGGCCATCAACGCGCAAGCCGATCGCGGCGCCATCAGCGTCTATGCCCGCAACAAGGACTATCACGACCTTGTGAAAAAGCGGCTGAAGGCCTTGGCGCGTTGGATGGTGGAAACACTGGGCGGCGACCTCAAGGTCTTCGTCGACACCGCCCCGGTCATGGAAAAACCCCTGGCCGGCCAGTCGGGCTTGGGCTGGCAGGGCCGTCATAGCAACGTTGTATCGCGCCACTTCGGCAGCTGGCTGTTCCTGGGCGAGATCTACACCACCCAGGACCTGCCGCCCGACCCGCCCGAGCCCAACCGTTGCGGCCACTGCACCGCCTGCCAGAGCGCCTGCCCCACCGGCGCCATCGAGGGCTTTGGGCGGGTGGAGCCCCGGCGCTGCATCAGCTATCTGACCATCGAGCACAAGGGGCCGATCCCCGAGGAATTGCGCCCCCTCATGGGCAACCGAATCTATGGCTGTGATGATTGTCTGGCGGTGTGCCCGTGGAACAAGTTCGCCCAAGCCACCACTGAACCCGACTTCCTGCCGCGCATGGAACTAACCGCACCCCGGCTGGCCGATTTGGCCCAACTGGACGATGCCGCCTTCCGCGAGGTGTTCGCCGGTTCGCCGGTGAAGCGCATTGGCCGGAACCGCTTCGTGCGCAATGTGTTGATCGCCATCGGCAACAGCGGTAATCCCGCCTTGGCCGCCCCGGCTCACGCCTTGCTGCCCGATCCCGATCCCACCATTCAGGACGCCGCCGCTTGGGCCTTGAGCCGCCTCATACTAAAGTAGCAGACGGTCAGCAAGGCGCCCGCCAAGATAGCAAGGCCTGAAACGACGAAGGGCGGCCACAATGGACCGCCCCTCGTAAAAGGGTCCGAGGCGAATACCGCCCGGCAACCATAGCCCCCAGCGTCAGGCTTCGGCAGCCAACGCCCGGGCCAGCTGCGACAGCGCCTCCTGGTGCTTCTCGTTGCTGATGCTCGTGAAGTTACGAGCCAGTTCGAGGCACATGCGCTGGCGGGCCGTCAGGTCGGTGGCGCGCTTATTGCCCAGCCCTTCGAAGAAGTAGCTGACGGGCACGCCAAGCACCTGGGCGATTTCGTACAGGCGACCGGCCGAAATACGGTTGATGCCGCGTTCGTATTTGTGGGCCTGCTGGTATGTCACACCAATCAAGTCGGCCATCTGCTGCTGGGACAGACCCAACATGATGCGCCGCTCACGGATGCGAGCGCCCACGTGACGATCGGTATCGTTGGCACGATTGGTTGGCCGCGCCGGCTTTTCATCAGTCTTTGCAGTCATCGTACTCGGCTGTACTTGGGTTGCGTCATCGTATTGGCGGGTATCATCCGCTGTATCAGGCATGGCTACCTTTTCCCTGTGCATAGTCTGAATTAGCCACCCAGGCAACCCGATTGTTCATTCACTAACCATGCGTATGAGGTAATCTAAAAAGCCTCTAAGTTTTCGTCTTGTATATTTAGTTCACATTCCACTTGAGGCTACACAACCACCGCGCTCGACACGTGATCGCCATCCTCTGGCATGGGAGAGAACCTTCATGGTTCGGGGGTTGCCTAGGAACAGCCCGTTTCCTCACGTCTGGTATATGCATCCGCTGTGGCGGTAATACCAGTGTGGAGAACCGAAATCGAAAGGATAGTCGAAGGCGGATCCGGCAACCTTGCCATTGAGCCACACTCGGGCTTTCCGAGCGGCTTCGAGGATCATGGGGATAGGGGAGTGATCAGCAGTGCGCCCGGCGCGGGGGTAAACTAAACGCTCAGGTCCACCGCGCGGCCCGAGGACAGGCGCGGGAACGAGGGCGACATCACTTCGACACCATTTTCATTGGCCGGCAGTGGACCAGCAGAACGGGCATAGGCCTGAATGCCGGCCTGCACAGTGGTGGTGGCCGGCGCAGCCGCCTCGGAATCGGGCTGCTGGGCGAACATGCGGACCAGGAACGAGGTGAAGGCGCCAAGCAGACCAAAGCCGCCGCGCGAACTGCCGCCCGACTGGTCCCCATTGGTGGAAAAGACCGCTTGTTCGTCGGATTGGTCGACCGGCGATTGAGCCACTTCCGACTGGGTCTTAGCCTGCTCGGCCTCGCCCTTGACCTGGAAGCGTTGGCGCGTCGGATCGATGGCGCGCACGGGAATGGCCGGGCCAAGCATGGCGGCACGGGCATAAGCGCCAGCGACACCAACCTGGCTTGTCGTCATTCCGACTTCGCTCACCACAACCCCCGGCATGAGGGCTCCGGTCAGGATGCCCTTAAGCGTGACAGCTTACGCCCACTGCGCGGTTATGAGCAATAAGACGATCTACCCAGGTATAAGGATTGCTACACCACCTCGGATGGCCGCGTCCTGGCGGGTGAAGGCGGTGGCGAAGGTGGCCGGGTCCTTGCGGTCTTCCTCGCTGGCCCGCGCCACGCAGCGTTCGATGTCGCGGCCTTATTCAGCAGCACGTCATCGGCCACGGCCCCGTCACTCCTCCCCACCACCATGCCCCACGGCACGGCGCAACCGCCTTACCCCCAGCACCACCGTGCCCAGGATGACCGGCAGCGCCACCAAGGCGGCCACGTCGGGGTCCACGGGCAGACCGGCGCCCTTCAGGCCCTTGGCGGCGTACAGCACCAGACCCAGCAGATAGTAAGCGATGGCCACCACCGACAGGCCTTCCACGGTTTCCTGCAGGCGCAATTGCACCTTGGCGCGGCGGTTCATGCTTTTCAGCAGATCGCGGTTTTTCTCTTCCAGCGCGATATCCACTCGGGTGCGCAGCAGATCGCCCGCACGGGCCGAGCGGCGGGCCAGCAATTGCTGGCGCTCGCCGGCGGAATCGGTGGTTTTCATGGCGGGGGCAAGGCGGCGGTCCATGAACTCGGCCACGGTTTGCACGCCGGGAATACGGTCCTCGCGCAGCTCCAAGATGCGCTGGTTGACGATGGCGTAATAGGCCCGTGCCGCCGACAGCCGGAAGCTGGTGGACGAATCCAGGCGCTCGGCCTCGGCGGCCAGTCCGGTCAAGCGGTCCAGCAATTCGCGGTCGTTCTGGATCACATCCGGGTCGGCCAGTTCGGTGACAATGTCGGTCAGGCCGCGATCCATGCGGGTGACTTCGAAGAAGGCATGGCGCGCCACCGGGAAGGCCAGCAGGGCCAGCATGCGGTAGGTCTCGATCTCCACCAGACGCTGCAACAGCCGTCCGGTCTGGCCTTTGCTCAAAGTCTCGTCCACCAGCAGCATGCGGCCGAAGCCGTCGGCGTGGAGGCGGAAATCGGTCCACACCACGCCCGCGCCACCCAGCACGCGCGAACCCACCAGGGCGTTGCCGTCGAACAGCGCGACAAGGTCTTCGGGCTGGCGGCCCGATGGTTCCACCGCCACGTGAAGGGCGGCGATGACCTCGCCGGGCATGCGTTCCAGCCAATCATGGGGCACCAGCTCCATGGCAGGGTGCTGGAACGGCTGATCGAAGGCGTCGAAGCGCAGGAAGGTATAGGTGGAGAACTCGCTGTGGCGTTCCCATTTCAGCCGCAGCGATCCCAGATCGCGCGAGAAATGGTTGGCCCCCTCGCCCGGCGGCTCGGCGCCATGGGCGACCAGCAATTCGGTCAGGAAGACGCGCTCGTCCGCCGCCGACAATCCCTCGTGCAGAATGGCAAGGTGGCTGGCGCGCAGGGGGGCCGAGACCTGTTCATAGGGGCGGGCGTGAACCTCGCCCGCCAAGGCGCGGCGCGCGCTATGCTCGCGGAAAGCCCAGATCCGCCCTGGCATCGCGTCGCCCATCGCTTATATTCCCTAGTGAGCAGTCCAATTGCTTGTCATTGGTGTACACTTGCCCCGGCAAGCTGCCAACCACCCGCATCGCCCTACCCGCCCGCCCATTCTTCGCCCGCAGGAGCCCTCATGCCGCATGACGCCCACGCCCACGAGCTGTTCTTCGTCCGCGCCGGCCTGGACCGTGACAACGTAAGAAAGATCGTGGCGGAATCCCTGACGGGCGCCGATGACGGCGAGCTGTTCCTGGAATACCGGCAGTCGGAAAGCCTGGTACTGGACGACCGCCAAATCAAATCCGCCAGTTTCGACACCACCCAGGGCTTCGGCCTGCGCTCGGTGGCGGGCGAGGCTCAGGGCTATGCCCACGCTTCGGAATTGTCCGAAGCCGCCATCCGCCGCGCCGCCACCACCGTGCAAGCGGTGAAGTCGGGCCGTACCGGTCATCTGGCGGCAGGGCCGGTGGGCACCAATACGGCGCTGTATACCGACCTCAATCCGCTGGCCTTGGTTCCCTTCGAGGAAAAGGTCAAGCTGCTGGAAGAGATCGACGCCTATGCCCGTGGCCGCGAGCCCCGCGTCAAGCAGGTGTCGGCGTCCCTGGCCGGGTCGTGGCAGGCGGTCTACATCCTGCGCGCCGACGGCAGCCACGCCGCCGACATCCGCCCGTTGGTGCGCATTAATGTGTCCGTGGTGCTGGGCCAAGGCGACCGCATGGAAACCGGCAGCCACGGCATGGGCGGCCGCTTCACCTATGACGGCGTCATGAGCACGCGCGACTGGCGCAATTGCGTGGACGAGGCGTTGCGTCAGGCCTCGGTCAATCTGGAGTCCATCAACGCCCCCGCCGGCGAAATGTCCGTGGTGCTGGGGCCGGGCTGGCCCGGTGTCATGTTGCACGAAGCAGTCGGCCATGGGTTGGAGGGCGACTTCAACCGCAAGGGCACCTCGGCCTTTTCCGGCATGATCGGCCAGCGCGTGGCGGCCAAGGGCGTCACCGTGGTGGATGACGGTTCCATCCCCGACCGCCGCGGCTCCATTACCATCGACGACGAGGGCACGCCGTCCAACCGCACCACCCTGATCGAGGACGGCATTCTGGTCGGCTATCTGCAAGACCGGCTGAACGCGCGCCTCAGCGGTGTGGCTGCCACCGGCAACGGACGCCGCCAATCCTATGCCCACCCGCCGCTGCCGCGCATGACCAACACTTTCATGGTGGCGGGCGACAAGGACCCGGGCGAGATTTTGGCGTCCGTCAAAAAGGGCATCTATGCAGTGAATTTCGGCGGCGGTCAGGTGGACATCACCTCCGGCAAGTTCGTCTTCGCCGCCACCGAGGCGTATTTGATCGAAGACGGCAAGATCGGCCCGGCGGTCAAGGGCGCCACCCTGATCGGCAACGGCCCCGACGCCCTGACCCGCGTGTCCATGATCGGTAACGATCTACAGCTGGACCCCGGCATCGGTGTCTGTGGCAAGGACGGCCAAGGCGTGCCGGTGGGCGTGGGCCAACCGACGCTGCGGCTGGATGGCCTGACCGTGGGCGGTACGGCGGTGTAGGCAAACGGCCACGGAAGGCGAGAGACTTCCGTGGCCCGCGTAGCTGTTACCTCGGACGCACGAACCCCATGGCGTCGCGCACCCGCGTGACAGTCTGGGCCGCGATGCCACGCGCACGCTGGGCGCCGGTGTCCAAAACACCCATCAGATGGTCCTGATTCTTCATCAGATCGGCATAGCTTTCCTGAACCGGACGCAGGGTCTCCACCGTCAGTTCCACCAGGGCCTTCTTCAGCTTGCCGTAGCCCTGACCGTGGAACTCCGCCTCGATCTCGGCGCGGGGCTTCTTGGACATCACTTCATACAGCGTCAGCATGTTCTTCACGCCGGGACCGGCGTGGTCGAAGCGGGCTTCGTTGCCGGAATCCGTGGTGGCGCTCATGATCGCCTTCTTGATCACCGAGGGCTCGTCCAGGATGCCGATGGCATGGCCCTTCTTCTGCTCGCCAATGCTCTTGCTCATCTTGGCTTCGGGGTCGTCCAGGCCCATGACGCGGGCGCCGCTGACGCGGATCTGCGGGTCGGGGATGACGAAGCCGGTGTTGAACATGGTGTTGCAGCGTTGGGCCAGATCGCGGGCGAATTCGATATGCTGCTTCTGGTCCTCGCCCACCGGCACACACTGGGTGTCGTAGAGCAAAATGTCGGCGGCCATCAGCACTGGATAGTCCAGCAGGCCGGTGCCCACGGAGTCGTTGGTGCCGGCCTTGGCCTTGAACTGGGTCATGCGGTACAGCCAGCCCAGCGGCGCCATGCAGTTCAGCAGCCAGGTCAGTTCCGAATGCTCGGGGACGTGGGATTGCAGGAAGATGGTGGATTTGGCCGGGTCGATGCCGCAGGCCAAGTACAGGGCCGCCATGCCCAAGGTGTTGGCGCGGAAGGCCGCAGGCTCGATAGCTTCGGGGATGGTAATGGCATGCAGATCGACGACGCAGAAGATGTTGTCGAACTGATCCTGGTTCTCGGCCCACTG
>JACMKT010000219.1 GCA_014380005.1 Rhodospirillales bacterium | reverse complement strand
TGCACACCAGCGAAATCCGCCTGGGCATGCAGAAGACCATGCAGATGGATGCGGCGGTGTTCCGCACCTCCAAGACGCTGGCCGAAGGCTGCGAGAAGCTGGGGCAGGTCGCTTCGACCTTGTCGCAGATCAAGATCAACGACCGTTCCACCGTGTGGAACTCGGATCTGGTTGAAGCTCTCGAGCTGGAAAACCTGATGGATTGCGCGCTGGCGACCATCGTGTCGGCGGAAGCCCGTCACGAATCGCGCGGTGCCCATGCCCACGAGGATTATCCGGATCGCGACGACGTCAACTGGCAGAAGCACTCGCTCGCCATCGTCGAGAACGGCAAGGTGTCCCTGGACTACCGTCCGGTGCACACCTACACGCTGACCGACGAGGTCGAGTACATCAAGCCGCAGAAGCGCGTGTACTAAGGCACGGGAAGGAGAGAAAGACATGGTCGAATTCGCCCTGCCCGCCAACTCACGCGTTCAGCCCGGTAAGGCTCATAAGGCCCCCGCCGGCGCCAAGAACGTCAAGGTGTTCAAGATCTATCGCTACGATCCGGATGCGGGTGTCAACCCCAGCCTGGACAGCTTTGAGATCGATCTGGATGCCTGCGGTCCGATGGTCCTGGACGCACTTTTGAAGATCAAGAACGAGATCGACTCGACCTTGACCTTCCGCCGCTCTTGCCGTGAAGGCATCTGCGGTTCGTGCGCCATGAACATCGATGGCACCAACACGCTCGCCTGCTTGAAGCCCATCGAGGACATCAAGGGCGACGCCGCCATCTATCCGCTGCCGCACATGCCGGTGGTCAAGGATCTGATCCCTGACCTCACCGTGCCCTACGCCCAGCTGGCTTCGGTGAAGCCGTGGATGCAGACCCAGTCGCCGACCCCGCCCGATGGCGAGCGTCTGCAGTCGCCGGAAGAGCGCGAGAAGCTCGACGGTCTGTGGGAATGCATCCTGTGCTTCTGCTGCCAGACCAGCTGCCCCAGCTATTGGTGGAATGGTGAGCGTTATCTTGGCCCGGCCGTGCTGCTGCAAGCGGCCCGCTGGATCCACGATAGCCGCGACGAGTTCACTGGCGAGCGTCTCGACGCTCTCGAGGACCCGTTCAAGCTGTATCGCTGCCACACCATCATGAACTGCACGAAGACCTGCCCCAAGGGACTCAATCCCGCCAAGGCCATCGGCAGCATCAAGGAAAAGCTGTTGGAGCGCCGGGGCTAAACCCCGGTCTTCCGACCGCCACGAGAAAAGCCCGCCGGAGCGATCCGGCGGGCTTTTTATTGGGTCGTCACGGATTAGCGGGGAGGCTTGCCAAGCCCACACCATTACCCCGGACAGGCATAGCGCTTTCCCACCGCCGTTATTCACCACCAAGGGCACCAAGAACACCAAGATGCCGTACCGGAACGCACCCAGTCGGCCCCCTGGGGGGCGCCCTTGGTGGTGATTCTTGCGGTGATAGCCCCACACAGGCTCCCCGGAATTCCGCGATGAACCTTTTTATTGGGTTCTTCGCGGATTAACGGGGACCTCGCGCGGGGTAGAGCTGCGCGACTGGGCGCATGGGTGAGGATCAATGGGACTTGGTGCTACTCGATCCATTCGCCCTTATAGACGCCCCAGATCTCGTCGCGGCGCATCCAGCCCTGGTTCTGGTTGACCTCGATGCGGCAGAAATCGCGGTTGCGCGGGCATTGCAGGATGCGGCCCAGCACGCCGGCCTCCACCACCGCCAGCGGGTCTGCCGAATCGGCATCGGACTGGCGCAATGACCGGGGCGAGCCCATGACCACCATCATGCGCCGGCCGGATAGCATGGATTGGTGGACCCATCCCTCCGTGCCCTGCCAATCGCGTATCTTGCGCCACGCCTCGAATTCGGCGATGACTTCGACCGGCAGGTCTTTGCGCGCGTAAATCCAGTCGATGGGATAGCGCACGCCGGGGCCGGCGCGAAGGTTCACCTCGTCCGAGCGCAAACTGACAAAGCGCGGCAAGGGCAGCCCGCTGGTTTCGCCAGCCGACAGTCCAGCCGGCGCGGCCATCAAGAGCCCCATGAGCATCCCAATGCGGAGTCCAAGGTTCATCCGCGTACCAACCCCAAAGATGTTTCCCAGCGGATCCATTATAGGGGTGCTACCATCCACGCGGTCAAGGCGACCTCGGGGCGTAACACTTCACCACTGGACAAGACTTCGCCGTCTTGCTAGGTCGTGACACTCGAACGGGGTCCCCGGGAGGAGAAAACCAATGGCACAAAAGAAGCCCCTCGTCGTCGTCACCAGAAAGCTGCCCGACGCCATCGAGACTCGCATGATGGAGCTGTTCGAGACGCGGCTCAATCTCGACGATCATCCGATGACCAAGGCCGAGCTTGTCGAAGCGGTTAAAACCGCCGACGTGCTGGTGCCCACCATTACCGACCGCATCGATTCGTCCGTGCTGGTGCAGGCTGGTACGAATCTTAAGCTGATCGCCAATTTCGGCACCGGCGTCGATCACATCGATCTGGCGACGGCGCGTCAACGCAGCATCACCGTCACCAACACGCCCGGCGTCCTGACCGAGGACACCGCCGACATGACCATGGCATTGATCCTATCGGTGCCGCGCCGCATCGCCGAGGGCGAGCGCCTGATACGGTCCGGCAATTGGTCGGGCTGGAGCCCCACCTCCATGCTGGGCCACCGCATCTGGGGCAAGCGTCTGGGCATCATCGGCATGGGCCGTATCGGTCAGGCGGTGGCGCGCCGGGCCAAGGCCTTCGGCATGTCCATCCACTACCACAACCGCAAGCGCGTCCATCCCGATATCGAGACCGAGCTTGAGGCGACCTATTGGGAAAGCCTGGACCAGATGCTGGCCCGCATGGACGTGGTCACCATCCACTCCCCGCACACGCCGGCCACCTTCCATCTGCTGTCGGCGCGGCGTCTGAAGCTGATGCAGCCGCATTCGTACCTCATCAACACCTCGCGCGGCGAGATCGTGGATGAGAACGCGCTGACCCGCATGCTGCAGCGCGGCGAAATCGCCGGTGCCGGCCTGGACGTGTTCGAGCACGAACCTGCCGTCAATCCCAAGCTGATCGAGCTGGACAACGTCGTGCTGCTGCCCCATCTGGGCTCGGCCACGCTGGAAGGCCGCATCGACATGGGCGAGAAGGTCATCATCAACATCAAGACCTTCGCCGACGGCCACAACCCGCCGGACCGCGTGCTGGCCAGCATGCTGTAATCGGTCGAGGCCGAACCTAAATCAGCAAGGCCCCGGAGCGATCCGGGGCCTTATGCCTTTGTGGAGCGGATTATGAGCAAGGCTTTCACCAAGGAAAGCGACGACGATGACGACGACCTGCCCGAAGGCGCGTCGCCGATCCCCAAAGGCTCGCCCAATTACGTCACCCCCGCCGGCATGCAGGCGTTGCAAGACGAACTGCGCCAACTGACCCGGGTGGAACGGCCCAAGGTGGTCGAGGTGGTTCACTGGGCCGCTGGCAATGGCGACCGCTCCGAGAACGGCGACTACCTTTATGGCAAGAAACGCCTGCGCGAGATCGACCGCCGTATCCGCTTTCTGACCAAGCGGGTGGAAGTGTCGCGCGTGGTCAATCCGGCGGAGCAGACCAACCGCGAGCAGGTGTTCTTCGGCGCCACGGTCACCTATGCCAATTCCAAGGGTGTGGAAAAAACCATCACCATCGTCGGCATCGACGAAGCCGATCTGGCCCATGGCAAGGTCAGCTGGGTGTCACCCATCGCCCGCGCCCTGATGAAGGCCTATGAAGGCGACACCGTGCCCCTGCGCACGCCGGGCGGCATGGAGGCGCTGGAGGTGATCGAGATCAGTTATCCGGGCGGCTAATACCAAGCCCCATTGATCCTCACCCATGCGCCCAGTCGCGCAGCCCGATGGACATGATGGTCCAAGGCTGATCGGCCAGCTTGTTCCACACTTCCCCCTTTGCCATCCGCCCCGTCCTGCGCTAAAAACCGTCGCTCTCGCACGTCCGAGACCAGCGCACAGTAGCTCAGCTGGATAGAGCGCCGCCCTCCGAAGGTGGACGGACAAGTCATCCCTCCCAAGACACCGACCTAAGCCGCCCGCAGCGTTGCCGTTGCGCCGCTGTTGCGGCTTGCTGTGACGGTGTCGCTGCAGGCACAAACCAGCCACATCCGGGACTTATACCATGTCCTGCTGATCGTGACCGATCAGCAGCGCCCTCATGCGCCGGGCGCCCTGCTCCGCAGGGCTTGGCTCACGCGCCATAAGGCGCGCGGCGCAGTCGCGCCTAACCAAATCCCCATGAGTTGCCATCATAGGGATTTGGTATTAAAAGCAGGTCGCCGCACACTCCGGGCTCGGTGTGGCATCAGCGTCTTGGACGAACTGGGAAGGACAAGCCGTAACCCTGCATCCCCTCTGCGGCATATAGCTCGGGCATCAAGCGCTTAATAATTTCGAACCTCATGAAGATATACCGGTGCACATGCTGATCGATCGCCGACCCACCGGGCATCCACGCGTTGACGCCTAACTAATTGTTTCAGATGATTTTTATGCGGCGCCACGTGGATGGCCGGGTCAAGCCCGGCCATGACGGCGAGGGGGGATGACGAGTCAGTGTCACCACCCGAAATCGCCTTGTTTCTCCTTGAGACACAGAGGCACAGAGATACCGAGCATGTGAAACCCGATCGGGTTCCGTCTGGCAAAGACTCTCTGTGCCTCTGTGGTTAATTCCCCTGTGCCTGTTAAGCCCCCACCACCTTCACCACCAATTCTGCGAAGCTATTCACGTCGTGCCCATGCCGCCCGGTGATGAC
Source organism: Rhodospirillales bacterium (assembly GCA_014380005.1). Taxonomy (GTDB): domain Bacteria; phylum Pseudomonadota; class Alphaproteobacteria; order Rhodospirillales; family Magnetospirillaceae; genus Magnetospirillum. The sequence continues at coordinate 8,051 of JACMKT010000219.1, read as the reverse complement.
CTTGCCGTCCTCCACTGCCGGGGTATCCTGCCACGCGGCCCCGGCATGGACCAAATCGCTGCGGATGGCGGGCGCGCTGGTCATGCTGCGGCCTTTCGCCAATCCGGCCTCGATCAGCACCCACACTCCATGGCCCAGGGCCGCTACCGGCTTGCCCTGAATGGCGGCGTCGCGCACAAGGCGAACGATAGGCTCGTCCGCACGCAAAGTGTCGGCGCCGATCAGCCCGCCGGGCAGCACTATGGCGGCGAAGTCCTGAGCCTCGGCGTCAATGGCGGCCACGTCCACTGGGATGTCGCCGTTCCAATGGGTGTTGTCCCACGACCGCACCGAATGCTTCTTGGGCGATACCACCACCACCCGATGCTTCGCCTGAGACAGCGCCTTGCACAGGATGGTCATCTCGCTCTGCTCGAAGCCGTTTGCCACCACCATGGCCACATTTGCCATGTCAAACCCTCCGCCGGTTTCCCATGAAGGGGCAGGTGGGGGCGGCGCTATCGCAGGTCAATCAGTCACGCCGGAGGCGTGCAGCGGTCAATCATGGTCACGGCGCGCGGTTTGCGGTAAGGTCCCGCCGCCATGACCAAGACCATTTATCATATGTGCAAGCGGGTGGAATGGGAGGCGGCTCAGGCCGCTGGAGCTTACGCCGGTTCGTCCCAGGACGAAGCCGACGGCTTCATTCATTTCTCCACCGCAGCCCAGGTGAAGGTCAGCGCCGCCAAGCATCGCGCCGGCCAATCGGGTTTGGTGCTGCTGGCGGTGGATGCCGTGCGGCTGGGGGCGGCGCTCAAATGGGAGCCGTCGCGAGGCGGCCAACTATTCCCCCATCTTTATGGCCTGCTGCCGTTGCATGCGGTAATGACGATTACGCCGCTGCCGCTGGATGGCGAAGGTTGCCACGTATTCCCCGTGCTCGAGGATTGACCTTGTTCGACTATTTCAAACTCGCCGGCCCGCTGGTCCGGTTCTTCGACCCCGAGACCGCCCACGGCCTGACCATCCGCGCCCTGCGCATGGGTTTGGTGCCGCCCCAGCCGCGCGTCACCGCGCCGTCGCTTGAAGTGGCGCTGTGGGGTCTGCGCTTCCCCAATCCGGTGGGCCTTGCTGCCGGCTTCGATAAGAACGCCGAAGTGCCCGATTCCATGCTGCGCCAGGGCTTCGGCTTCGTGGAAATCGGCTCGGTGACGCCGCGTGCCCAGCCCGGCAATCCCAAGCCGCGCATGTTCCGCCTGACCGAGGACCGCGCGGTCATCAACCGCATGGGCTTCAATAACGAAGGCATGGAGGCGGTGGCCCGCCGCTTGGAAGGCCGCGCCCGTATCGGCATCGTCGGCGCCAATCTGGGCAAGAACAAGGATACCGAGGACGCGGCGGCGGATTACGAAAAGGGCGCCGCCACCCTGGCGCCCCTAGCCGATTACATGGTTATCAACGTGTCGTCGCCCAATACGCCGGGCCTGCGCTCGCTGCAGGGCCGCGACCAGTTGGAAGGTCTGGTGGGCCGCACCCGCGCCGCCCTGGACGCGGCCGTGCCCGACGGCAAACGCCCGCCGCTGTTGCTGAAGATCGCCCCCGATCTTAATGATGAGGATCTGGCCGACATCGCCGCCGTGGCCCTGGCCGGCGGTCTGGACGGACTGATCGTGTCCAACACCACCATCGCCCGGCCCGACTGGCTGCAATCGGACCACGCCAAGGAAACCGGCGGATTGTCGGGCGCGCCGCTGTTTGTGCCGGCTACTGCCGTGCTTAGCCGCATGTATGCCCTGACCCAGGGCAAGCTGCCGCTGATCGGTGTGGGCGGCATCGCTTCGGGCGCCGAGGCCTATGCCAAGATCCGTGCCGGCGCCTCGCTGGTGCAGCTGTATTCGGCCATGGTCTATGAAGGGCCTGGTCTGGTCACCCGCATCAACCGCGAGCTGATCGGCCTGCTCAAGCGTGACGGCTTCGCCAGCGTGGCCGAAGCGGTCGGTGCGGACCACAGGGGGAAATAATGTCGGTTCGCATGATCCACGGTCTGTCCGAGGTCGCCTCGGGCTTCGACGGCTTCATCCTTGATCTGTGGGGCGTCGTCCATGACGGCGTCGAGGCCTATCCCGGCGCCCGCGACACCCTGGCCGCCATCCGTGCCGCCGGCAAGAAGACCCTGCTGCTGTCCAACGCCCCGCGCCGTGCTGATGTGCTGGTGGAGCAACTGGGCCGCATGGGCATCGGCCGCGACATGTACGATGAAGTGCTGTCCTCGGGCGAGGCGGTGCACATGGAATTGGCGCGGCGCACCGATCCGTTCTACGCCAGTCTGGGCCGCCAGCTTTACCATATGGGGCCCGAGCGCGATCAGAACGTGTTCGAGGGTCTGGAATTGGTGGCGGTGGATATTGACCACGCCGACTTCATCCTCAACACCGGCCCGTGGGACTTCACCGAAACGGTAGAGGATTACGTGCCGCGCATGCAGCAAGGCCTGGCCCGCAACCTGCCCATGATCTGAGCCAATCCCGACCATGTGGTCATGCGCCAGGGCCAGAAGGTGGTGTGCGCCGGCGCCTTGGCGTCGCGTTATGCCGAGATGGGCGGCGTGGTCTCGACCCGCGGCAAGCCCGATCCCGCCATCTATGACGTGGCGCTGGAGATGCTGGGCGTGGAGCGCAACCGCGTGCTGGCAGTAGGCGACGCCCTGCACACCGACATCAAGGGCGCCAACGGCGCCAACATCCGCTCGGTGTTCGTCACCCAAGGCATCCACGCCGAAGAGCTGGGCATCCGCCCCGGCGCCGAGCCCGACGCCGACATGCTGCGCACGGTGGTGACCCGTCACGGCGAACGCCCCATGGCGGCGGTGGCGACGTTCCGGTGGTAAGCTAAGATTTGAACCACGGAGACACGGAGGCACGGAGGTTTCATTTTGGTTGGTCTCTCCGTGCCTCCGTGTCTCCGTGGTAAATTTTCCTTCTTCAGGTGGTTGAGACGACATGATGTACGAAACCGATGCGGTGGTGGTCGGCGCCGGCCCGGTGGGCCTGTTCGCCGTGTTCGAATGCGGCATGGTCAAGCTGAAGTGCCATGTGGTGGACGCGCTGGATGCGGTCGGCGGCCAATGCGCTGCGCTGTACCCGGAAAAGCCCATCTTCGACATCCCCGGCCATCCCCGTATCCAGGCCGCCGATCTGATCGACCGCCTGACCGAGCAAGCCGCGCCGTTCGACCCGGTCTATCATCTGGGCCGCCAGATGGTCGGCTTGGAGCGTCAGGGCGAATCGTGGCGTTGCACCCTGTCTGACGGCACTGAGATTGTCACCAAGGTGGTCATCATCGCCGCCGGCTGCGGCGCCTTCGGCCCCAACCGCCCGCCGCTGGACGGCATCGAGGCCTATGAAGGCAAGGGCGTCAGCTATTTCGTCACCCGGCGCGAAGACTATCGCGGCAAGAACGTGGTCATCGCCGGCGGCGGTGATTCGGCGGTGGACTGGGCCATCTCGCTGTCGGAAGTGGCCGCCAAGGTCATGGTGGTGCACCGCCGCCCCAAATTCCGCGCCGCCCCCGAATCGGAAGCCCGCCTGAAGGCCTTGTCCGACGACGGCACCATCGAACTGGTGGTGCCGTACCAGCTACACAGCCTTGAAGGAGACGGCACCAAGCTGACCGCCGTGGTGGTGGCAACCCTGGACGGCGAAACCCGCCGCTTGGACGCCGACGCCCTGCTGCCGTTCTTCGGCTTGGCCATGAATCTCGGCCCCATCGCCGAATGGGGCCTGAACATGGACCGCAGCCAGATCGCCGTGGAGGCCGCCACCATGGCGACCAACGCGCCGGGCATCCTGGCCGCCGGCGACATCTGTACCTATCCGGGCAAACTAAAGCTGATCCTGTCCGGCTTCGCCGAAGCGGCCCGCGCCGCCCACACCGCCCACGACCTCGCCCACCCCGGCGAAACCCTGCATTTCGAATACTCCACCACCTCGGGCGTCCCCGGCGGCAAGTAACGATGCCAGAGGCTTGCCCTAAAAGCCGGCCTCTTGCGCACCGTGTTCCGGCACCCTATAACTAGGGTCCTTGGGGTCGCGGGTGTAGCTCAATGGTAGAGCAGAAGCTTCCCAAGCTTACGACGAGGGTTCGATTCCCTTCACCCGCTCCAACAAAATCAAGCACTTAGCTCCTACTCCCGAAGAAATCTTCTCCATTCTGTGACAATCTGTGACAATCCCCTTGTCACAGGGCATTTCGGGGTGGTGTCGCATGGCGACGGTCTGGGAGCGTGGTCCATACCAGTTCTGTGCGCGCGTACGCCGGAATGGCGTCAGCGAAACCCGCACCTTCGAGACGCGGAGTCAGGCCGAACGGTGGGCCGCCGTCATCGAAGGCAAGGTCGTCGGCGACGAGTATGAAGACCGGCGCGAGGCCCGCGAGACCTCCTTGTCCCAGGCCTGCGACTGGATGGCCGAACACCTGGACCGCAGCCGCTCGGACGCCAAAAACAAGCTGTCCAAATTGCGCTATTGGCAAGGGACACACTTGGCCCAGTGGTCGCTGCTGTCCATCCGCCCCTCCGATCTGGTCGACTGGCGCCGCGTACCCGTCCGGTGAAGGCCGCAGCCGGCGTCCTTGCTGAGGCCGACTGACGCTGCCAGCCTTGGCACCAGTGCAAGCACCGTGGTTTGCACCGATGCCAGAGGCGAGGCAATGGGGCAGGTTCATATTCTGACGGGGCCGGTGCGGCGGCGCATTTGGCGGACCGAGGAGAAGGCGGCGCTGGTTGATGCGGCGTTTGCGCCCGGAGCGGTGGTTTCCGCGGTAGCGCGGCGGGCGGACGTCAATCCGAGCCTGCTCTACCGCTGGCGCCGCGAGTTGCGCGTTGGTTCGGCCGGCTTCGCCGAGGTGATGGTCGCACCGGGAGGCGTCCCCGTCGTCGACCCGGTCGGCGGCGCGGTGATCGAGGTTCGGCTGGCGGACGGAGCGCAGATTCGCATCCCGGCCGGGACGGTGCCGGAGCTGGCGGCGGCGGTGATCCGGGCGGCGGCGAGACAATGATACCGATCCCCAGCGGCGTGCGGGTGTGGCTGGCGACCGGGCACACCGACATGCGCAAGGGCTTCGACGGCCTGGCGCTGCTGGTGCAGGAGCGGCTTTCGCGCGATCCCCATTCGGGCCATCTATTCGTGTTCCGCGGCCGGCGCGGCGACCTGATCAAGGTGCTGTGGTACGACGGCCAGGGCTTCTGCCTGTTCTCGAAACGGCTGGAGCGGGGGCGCTTCCTATGGCCATCGCCGGCCGATGGCGCGGTGACCGTCACCCCGGCCCAGTTGGGTTATCTGCTGGAAGGGATCGACTGGCGGATGCCGCGGGAAACCTGGCGTCCCAGCGCCGCCGGATAGCAAAAAACGGTTCCCATCGGCGGCGGGATTTGATTCACTTTCGGGGTGACCAATACCGCCGAAGCCCTTCCGTCCGACCTCGCTAGCGCCCACGCGATGATCCTCGCCGAGCGGGCTGCAAGGCTGTCCGCCGAATCGGACCGGCGCAGCCGCGACATCGAGATCGAGCGGCTCAAGCTGGAGATTGCCCGGCTCAAACACGAGCGCTACGGCCAGTCGGCCGAGCGCGGCGCCCGCATCGAGCAATTGGAGCTGGCGCTGGAGGAGTTGGAGGAGACCGCCGCCGCCGAGGCCGCCGTTTCCAACACGGCGCCGCACCAGTCCCGCCGCAAGCCGGCGCGCCGTCCGCTGCCCGACCATCTGCCCCGTATCCGCGTGGTCGAGCCGGCGCCGTCCGCCTGCCCCTGCTGTGGTGGGGCACTGCACAAGCTGGGCGAGGACGTCACCGAGACGCTGGAGCGCATCCCGGCCCAGTGGCGGGTGCTCCAACATGTGCGCGAGAAATTCTCCTGCCGCACCTGCGCCGCCATCACCCAGCCGCCGGCACCGTTCCACGCCATCGCCCGCGGCCGGGCCGGCGCCGGATTGCTGGCCGAGGTGGTGTTCAACAAGTTCGGCCTGCACCTGCCGCTGCACCGCCAAAGCGGTCGTTTCGCGGCTGAAGGGGTGGAGATCGACGTCTCCACCCTGGCCGATTGGGTCGGCGCGGTCAGCGTGGCGCTGCAGCCGCTGGTCGCGGCCATCACCGACCACGCCCGTGCCGGCCCGCGCGTCCATGTGGACGACACCCCGGTGCCGGTGCTGGCGAAAGGAAAAACCAAGACCGGCCGATTGTGGACTATGGTGCGCGACGATCGCCCCTTTGGCGGCAATGATCCGCCGGCCGCGGCCTATGCCTACTCGCCCGACCGCGGCGGCGAGCACGCCGAGACTTTGCTCGCCGGCTTTTCCGGCATCATGCAGGCCGACGCCTTTTCCGGCTTCAACCGGCTGTACGGGAAGGGCACCGTCGTCGAGGCGGCGTGCTGGGCGCACGGGCGCCGGAAGTTCTTCGAGCTGGCGCAGTTGAAGAAGGCGCCCATCGCCATCGAGGCGGTGGCCCGCATGGACGCCCTGTTTGCCATCGAGCGCGACATCGCCGGGCTGTCGGCGGACGAGCGGCTGGCCGCCCGGGCCGAGCGGTCGCGGCCGCTGGTGGACGACCTGGTCCACTGGCTGCACCACAAACGGGCCGGGCTGTCGGGCAAGGCCGATACCGCCAAGGCCATGGACTATCTGCTCAAGCGCTGGCCGGCCTTCACCCTGTTCCTGGCGGACGGCCGCGTCGATCTGTCCAACAACGCGGCGGAGAGGGCGCTACGCGGCATCGCCGTCGGGCGCCGCAACTGGACCTTCGCCGGCTCTGATGCGGGCGGCCGGCGCGCAGCTGCGCTCTACACCCTGATCGAGACCTGCAAGATGAACGGCATCGATCCGCGCGCCTGGCTGGCCGACGTGCTGGCCCGCCTGCCGGGACATTCCGCCAGACGGATCGATGAATTGCTGCCCTGGAACTGGAAAGGTGAACGCCATGCCGACGCTGCATGACCTCGAGGCGGAGATCGAGGCGCTCGACCAGTTCCTGATGTCGGACCAGTCGCCAGACGACTGCATGATGCTATGCGATCTCGACGGATTCCTCACCGGCATCGCCATCGGGCCGGAGCTGATCATGCCCAGTGAATGGCTGCCGGTTATCTGGGGCGGCGAGGAGCCGGCCTTCGATGATGTCGCCCAGGCTCAGGCCGTCATCGGCACCATCATGGCCCGCTACAACGAGATCCTCGGCCAGGTTGCCGACGGCGCCGTCGCGCCGATCATCATGGAAACCCCAGGCGGCGACGTCATCGCCGCCGATTGGGCCGAAGGCTTCATGCAAGCGGTCGCCCTACGCCCCGCCGCCTGGAAGCCGCTGCTCAAATCCGAAACGGACATAGCGATGATATTGCCCATCCTGGCCTTGTGCTGCGACGACGACGGCGAACCGCTGCTCGACCTGCCGCACGACGTGGAAGACAGGTTCTTCACCGAAGCCGGTGACCTCATCCCCGAAGCCGTTCACGCCATCGCCGACTATTGGCGCGCCGCCCAAACCGCACCGATGCATCCAACCGCTGGACCGAAGATTGGCCGAAACGACCCGTGTCCCTGCGGATCGGGCAAAAAATTCAAGAAATGCTGCGGGGCAAATTGACCGTCAACGGTCTATCCCACGGCCCTTACCGGACGGATACGGCGCCGCTTCGTGTTGGACGAAGATGGTGCCGAGTATGGCGACGTCTGCGGCCCCGATGCCGAATGCGGCCCGCAGACGGTGGTCCATCGCCTCAACGTCCTGAGCCAACTCTACAAACGCTGGGCGCTCAACCATGATGTGACCGTCACCAACCCGGTGATTGAGGGCGTCCGTCCCTCGCTGCCCAGCGGCCGCGGCCGCCGCCTGAAGGACGGCGAAGAGGAGCGGCTTCTGGCTGCCGCCGCCAAGTCCTCGCGTCCGTGGCTGCCCGCCGCCATCATCATCGCGCTGGAGACCTGCATGCGGCAGGCGGAACTCAGCGGGCTGACCTGGGGCCGCACCAAGCTCAATGCCGAATTCCCCCATGTGGACCTGCCCAAGACCAAGAACGACCGCCC
>JACMKT010000218.1 GCA_014380005.1 Rhodospirillales bacterium | reverse complement strand
CCAAGAATTATTGGTGACACGGATGGACACGGATAAACACGGATGGTCCTTATCCGTGTCCCGCGCAGCGGGGATCCGTGTCCATCCGTGTCATTATTCCTTGAATTAAGGTGCGTCTCCCCGGAATTCCGCGAAGACCCAATTTTTCACCACGAAGGTAGGGAAGGACGCGAAGCCATCTCACAGACGGGCTGGCTTCGCGTCCTTCCCTACCTTCGTGGTGGAATTCCTTCTTTAACGCCGCCCCTGCATGCACACGCATGACTGCCCCCTTTGTGTGCACCAGCGCCCACACTGCCTGCTTTTTGACCCCACCCCCTGTGGCACGGAAACAGGCACATCCCCATCAACCCCAGGATAACTGCCGCTTTGGCCATTCGGCACGGGGCTTGCGATACCTTTGGCAGATTGACGGAGCCGCGCCATCGGGCGGGGCTCAATCCAGAGGGGGCTCCATGAAGTACATCACTGCCATCATCAAGCCGTTCAAATTGGACGAAGTGCGCGACGCGTTGTCCGCCGCCGGCGTTCAGGGCTTGACCGTTACCGAGTGCAAGGGCTTCGGGCGCCAGAAGGGTCAGACCGAAATCTATCGCGGCGCCGAATACGTCGCCAATTTCGTCCCCAAGGTGAAAGTGGAAGTGGCGGTCGCCGCCGCCGTGGCCGATCAGGTCATCGAGGCCATCATGAACGCCGCCCGCACCGGCAAGATGGGCGACGGCAAGATCTTCGTCAGCGAGGTCACCAACGTGGTGCGCATCCGCACCGGCGAAGTCAACCATGACGCCATCTAAGGGAACTCACATGATGAAGATCCTCAACAAGGGCAAGGAGATGGCCGCCGCCGGCGCCATGCTGCTGCTGTCCGCCGGCACCGCCCTGGCCCAGGAAGCCGCTGCCGAGGCCGCTCCCGCCGCCGCTGAAGTTGCCGCCCCCGTGCTGTCGTCGGGTGACACCGCCTGGATGCTGGTGTCGTCCATCCTGGTGCTGATGATGCTGCTGCCCGGTCTGGCGCTGTTCTACGGCGGCCTGGTGCGCAAGAAGAACGTGCTGGCGGTGCTGATGCAGTCGGTGTTCGCCGCCGGCCTGCTGTCGCTGCTGTGGGTGATCGTCGGCTATTCCATCACCTTCACCGAGGGCAATCCCTTCTTCGGCGGCTTCTCCAAGGTCATGCTGGCCGGGATCATGCCCGACACGTTGACCGGGACCATCCCCGAATACGTCTTCGTCATGTTCCAGATGACCTTCGCCATCCTGACCCCGGTGATCATCCTGGGCGGCCCGGCGGACCGCATGAAGTTCAGCTCGGCCATGGTGTTCCTGTCCGGCTTCCTGTTGCTGGTCTACGCCCCCGTCGCCCACATGGTCTGGGGCCCCGGCGGCTACCTTGCCACCGACGGCGTGCTGGACTTCGCCGGCGGCACCGTTGTGCACATCAACTCGGGCATGGCCGGCCTTGTGGCTGCCATCCTGATCGGCCGTCGCTCGGGCCTGGGCAACGAGAACATGGCTCCGCACAATTTGGTGCTGACCATGATCGGCGGCGCCCTGCTGTGGATCGGCTGGTTCGGCTTCAACGCCGGCTCCGCCCTGACCGCCGGCGGCGGCGCTGGCTTGGCCATGATCAACACCCAAATCGCCACCTCGGCGGCGGTGGTGTCGTGGTCCATCGCCGAATGGGTCATCCGTGGCAAGCCGTCCCTGCTGGGTGCGGTTTCGGGCGCGGTGGCCGGTCTGGTGGTCATCACCCCGGCTTGCGGCTTCGTCACCGTCTCGGGTGCCCTGGTCATGGGCCTGATCGGCGGCGTGTTCTGCTATTGGGGCGTGTCCGGCTTCAAGAAGATGTTCGGCTATGACGACGCCCTGGACGTCTGGGGCATCCACGGCCTGGGCGGCATCCTGGGTGCCATTCTGACCGGCGTGTTCGCGGTTTCCGCCATCGGCGGCACCGGCAAGTCCGGCCTGATCGACGGCAATGCCGGTCAGATCCTGGTCCAGCTTGAAGGCGTGCTGTTCACCCTGGTGTGGTCGGGCGTTGTCAGCTTCATCCTGCTGAAGCTGATCGACATGACCATGGGCCTGCGCGTTTCCAAGGAAGTGGAAACCGAAGGTCTTGATCTGGCGCTGCACGGTGAAACCGTCCACAGCTGATCAGGTAAGTTGGTAACGGAAACGCCGGGTCCGCGAGGGCCCGGCGTTTTCTTTTGTTCAGGCCACCCGACGGCCCAGCAGCGCTTCCAGATGGGCATAGATGGCTGCCGCCGTCTCAGGATGGGCCAGAGCCCGGTCGATGATGGCGGTGACGTAGCCCGATTTATTGCCGCAATCGTAACGGCTGCCCACGAAGCGGAAGCCGGCCAGACCGACCTTTTCGATGGTCGCGGCGATGGCATCGGTCAGTTGGATTTCGCCGCCCTGGCCCTTCTGCTTCTTGTCCAGATAATCGAACACCGCCGGGTCCAGGATGTAGCGGCCAATGACCGACAAGGTGGACGGCGCATGTTCCGGCGCGGGCTTTTCCACCATGCCGCGGGCACGGGCCAATTGGCCGCGCTCCTCGATGACGTCCAGAATGCCGTAGCGATTGACGTGCTCCAGCGGCACGTTTTCCACCGCCACCAAATGGCCGCCGGTCTGGTTCCACTGCTCGACCATCTGCTTGAGGCAGCCGGGCTGCCCCATGATCAGATCGTCGGGCAGCAACACGGCGAAGGGCTCGTCACCGATCACCGGACGGGCGCACCAAACGGCATGGCCCAGACCCAGGGGGGCGGGCTGGCGCACGGTGGTGATGGTGACGCCTTTGGGGCAGGTGGAGCGGGCGATCTCCAGCAATTCCAGCTTGCCGCGCGCTTCCAACTGGCGCTCCAGCTCGGCGGAGGTATCGAAATGGTCGGCCAGCAATTCCTTGCCCTTGGCGGTGACCAGCACGATTTCGGTGATCCCGGCCTCGGCGGCTTCTTCCACGGCGTACTGGATCAGCGGCTTATCCACCACCGGCAGCAATTCCTTGGGCAGCACCTTGGTGGCGGGCAGAACGCGGGTGCCCATACCGGCGACGGGAAGAACGGCTTTACGGATCATGATCGATCTCGCCAGAAGAGTTGTTCGATGGAGCGATCCTCTACCCCCTTTGCGCCAGCACTATGTCCGGTTGATGGCGAGATCATGGCATGTGCGCGCGCCGAAGGTTATAGTCCGCCCGCAATGTCAGCTTCCCTCGACCACGCCCGCTCCCTGCTCCGCTCCGTCTTCGGCTTCGACGGATTCCGGCCCGGCCAGGATTCCATCATCGGCGCCATCCTTGACGGCGAGAACGTCATGGCGATCATGCCCACCGGCGCCGGCAAATCCCTGTGCTACCAATTGCCCGCCCTGGTGGGCAACGGCCTGACCGTGGTGGTGTCGCCGCTGATCGCCCTGATGCGCGACCAAGTGGCCCAGCTGACCAATTACGGCGTCAAGGCTGCCGCGCTGAATTCCAGCAACGACCCGGCGGAGGTGCGGCGCATCTTCGACAGTTTGCGCGATGGCGATCTGCGCCTGCTGTATCTGGCGCCCGAGCGGCTGGCGCGGCCCGACACCATGGAATTGCTGCGCAACGCCGGCGCCACCCGCCTTGCCATCGACGAAGCCCATTGCGTCTCCCAATGGGGCCACGATTTCCGCCCGGAATACCTTGCCCTGGGCGAGCTGCGGCGCGAGCTGGGCGGTATCCAGACCGTGGCCTTCACCGCCACCGCCGACGCCGCCACCCGCGCCGACATCGTCGCCCGGCTGTTCGATGGGGAACCGCGCATCTTCATCGGCGGTTTCGACCGCCCCAATCTGTTCCTTGCCATGTCGGCCAAGAACAGCGCCAAAAAGCAATTGCTGGACTTCATCGGCGCACGGAAAGGCCAAAGCGGCATCGTCTATTGCGGCTCGCGCGCCGGCACCGAAGACCTTGCCAGCGCCTTCAACACTGCCGGCCACCGCGCTTTGCCCTATCATGCCGGGCTGGACAAAGGCATCCGCGACACCAATCAGGACACCTTCCTGCGCGAGGACGGCATCACCATGGTGGCCACGGTGGCCTTCGGCATGGGCATCGACAAGCCCGATGTGCGCTTCGTCGCCCATGCCGATCTGCCCAAAAGCATCGAGGCCTATTACCAGGAAATCGGCCGCGCCGGGCGCGACGGCCTGCCCGCCGACACATTGACGCTGTACGGCTTGGGCGACGTCAAACTGCGCCGCATGCAGATTGAGGACAGCCAATCGTCCGAAGAGCAGAAGCGGGTCGAGCGCCAAAAGCTCAACGCCCTGCTCGCCCTATGCGAGGCGCCGCGCTGCCGCCGCCAGACCCTGCTGGCCTATTTCAACGAAGCCAGCGCGCCCTGCGGCCATTGCGATCTGTGCCTGCATGGGGTGGAGGTCTATGACGGCTCGGTTGACGCCCAGAAGGTGCTGTCGGCCATCTACCGCACCGGCCAGCGCTTCGGCACCGAGCATCTGATCAACATTCTGGTGGGCAGCGACAACGATGCGGTGGTCCATCACGGCCATCACGCCTTGCCCACCTTCGGCGTGGGCAAGGACCGCACCCGCCCGCAATGGCACTCCATCTTCCGCCAGCTTTACGCCGCCGGCTTGATGACCCAGGATCTGGCCGAATACGGCGCGTGGCGCATGACGGAAGAAGGCGGCCAAGTGCTGCGCGGCAAGGCCCGCATCGAAATCCGTAGCGACGTGCTGCGCGCCAAGTCGAAAAAGGCCAAAGCCCCGCCCGCCGGCGCGCCCACGGATTACGACGAAGATTTGCTGGCCGAGCTGAAAAAGCTGCGCCGCGAATTGGCGACCGAACAGGGCATCCCCGCCTATGCCGTGTTCCCCGACCGCACCTTGATGGAACTGGCCTCCAAGCGCCCCATGTCCCTGGGCGAAATGCGCGGCATCCACGGCATCGGCGACGCCAAGCTGGAACGTTATGGCGAAATCTTCCTGGAAGCGCTGCTGGGGTAGCGTTACGCCGCAGCCGCCATGATTTCGCTCAGCGCCGCCACCGTGGCTGCCCAGGCTGCCGGCAGTTCGGCGATGATGGCGCGGGCCTCGCTGTCACGGGATTCGCGGGCGGCGGTTTCGATGGCGGCGGCCAGTTCGGAAACCATCTGTGCCCCCACATAGGCAGCCATGCCCTTGAGGTCATGGGCGAAGGCGCGGATGTCCGTCAGCGCGCCGCCCTCGGCCAAATCCAGCAAACGCTGGTAATCGACGGTGCCGTTGGTCAGGAACAGGCCGGTCACTTCCGTCATGGACTCTGCGTCCAGATACTCCGCCAGGGCCTGCAGCACCTCATGGCAGATGGCGGGTGTGGCTGCGGGTGCCGCCACCGCAATGTTCGATGCCAGCACGCGGGCCATGGTCTCGAACAGGATGTCGGGATCAATGGGCTTTGCCACATGGGCGTTCATGCCGGCGCCGGTGCAGCGCTCCACATCGCCCCGCATGGCGTTGGCGGTCAGCGCCACGATGGGGACTTGGCCCATGGCCCCAGGCAGCGTGCGGATGACGCGGGACGCCTCCAGCCCGTCCATGTCCGGCATCTGCATGTCCATCAGCACCAGATCGAAGGCATTGGCCTTCACCGCCTCCACCGCCGCCCGTCCGTCGACCACCACGGTGACCCGGTGGCGGCCCTTGGCCAGCAGGCCCAGCGCCACCTTCTGGTTCACCGGGTTGTCTTCCGCCAGCAGGATGGAAAGCGGCGGCAGGTCCAGGGACGCGGCGGCGACCGGACGGGTGACCGGCGCATCCGCCGCCGTGAAGGTCAGGCGGAACCAGAAGCGGCTGCCCTTGTCCGGTTCGCTGTCCACGCCGATACAGCCGCCTTGGGCTTCCACCAGCCGCTTGCAGATGGCAAGGCCCAGACCGGTGCCGCCGAAGCGCCGCGAGATGGAGGCGTCGGCCTGGGTGAAGGATTGGAACAATCGGGCGCGGGTGTCGTCGGTTATGCCGATGCCGGTATCGCTGACGGAGAATTCCACGCCGATTACACCATCCTCGCCATCAATGGCATCGGCCCGCAGGGTCACCTGCCCGGCCTCGGTGAATTTGATGGCATTGCCCACAAGGTTGAGCAGGACTTGGCGCAGACGCCCGGAATCGCCCTCCATCCACAGGGGCAGCATTGGGTCGATGACGGAGTGCAGGGTGATGCCGCGGTCTTCCGCCCGCGACCGCATCAGGGTGACAACCCCTTCGAAATTGCGGAACAGGCTGAACGGCACGCGCTCGAACTCGATATGGCCCTGCTCCAGCTTGGTCAGGTCCAGAATGTCGTCCAGGATGGTCAGCAGCGCCTCAGCCGAGGATTTCAGCGTCTCCATCTGGTCGCGCTGCTCGGGCGCCAGCTTGGTGTCCAGCACCAGCCGGGTCATGCCCAGGATGCCGTTCATGGGGGTACGGATTTCGTGGCTCATGGTGGCGAGGAACTCGCCCTTGGCCCGGCTGGCCGCTTCCGCCTCGGTCTGCGATGCCACCAGCCGCAGGATGGTTTCCTCCAGCGAGGCGGTCTGGGCGGCCACGCGTTCTTCCAGGGTGCGGTTATGCTCCTCCAGCGAGTGGCGCGATTCCTCCATCTGCTGGCTCATGGTGCGGAAGGTGCGCGCCAGCAGGCCAACCTCGTCCTTGCGCTCCTCGGGCAGGGTCAGGGTGCCGCTGGCGACCTCGCCCACCTTGTTCTCGGCCACCGCCAGCGAGGCGCGGGTGAACAACTTCAGCGGCAAAACCACTTTGCGATTGATCACCCGGTACAGCAGATAAAGCTCCAGCAGCAGGGCGAAGATGCTGGCAGCCAGGATGTTCTGGGCGGTGGATTGGGCGGTGGATGTCAGCAGCCGCTTGGGATAGACGGTGACGAACCACCATTTGGGGCCGTCCAGCCGCGCCGCCGCCAGAAAGGCGTCGTTGACCTGATCGTCGATCATCACATGGGCGCCCTTGGCCTGCCGCCCGGTCGCCATGACGCTGTCATAGATGGCCATCAACCCGGCATCGCCGGTCTGACCGATGGTCAAGCCGCCCGAGGCCGCGCGCAATTCCGCCATGTGGTCGGGATGGACGATCAGGCGCCCGTCCTCGCTGAACAGGACATTGTAGGTGCCTTCCAACCGGTCATTGGTGACGCGGTCGAACAGTTCGTTCACGGTCAGGCCATGGGCGGCATTGGCGAGATGGCGCCCGTCCACGTCGATGGGAATGGCGCAGGTGATTTCCCATTTCTGCGCCACCGCATCGAAATACAGCGGCGTCCAGGCGGTGCCCCGGCTGGGATTGTTCTCGCGGGTGGTGATGGTCTTCCACACCTCGCCCGACATGTCCAAATTGGGTTCGGCGGTCAGACCCCACGGCACGCCCGGCCAATAGCCGATCATGACGTTTTCCGGCGAGAAGGCGTACAAATTGGCGAAGCGGTTGGTCCAGGCCGGGCCGAAATGCCCCACCAGCCGCCACATGAGCATCAGCTGCTTGCGCAAATCCTGGCTATCCACCACGTCGGGGCCGACGAAGCCGGTGGTGTAGCGGGTGATCAGCCCTTCCGGCGTCAACATGCCGTCGAAGGCCTCGCGCCGCAGCCGGGTGGTGCCGTCGCCCCATTGCCGGTAGACGGAGCGGAATTCCGTGTCCGAGACGTCCTTCATGGAGCGCCAATTGTCCATGAACACGGATTTGAAGACCGCCAGATCGTCCTCGGCCAGCTTGAAGAAGGCGCTTTCGCGGGCGGCGCGCTCGACGATGTAGTTTTGCAGATTGTCCCGGGTTTCCGCCGTCAGGGCGGTCATCAAGTGCCAATAGGACACAGCCGCCACCATCGCCATCACCACGGTGATGCGAATCGCCATCTGCAACAGAGTGCGTGGAGTCAACGCGTGGCGGAATGGGACGGAGGACGACATTCTTCGTCTACATCGGGGTCATGGCCCAGCCCATTCTGGACAGCTTTCAGTAGTAAGTATCAAGGCATGCACAGGCACGCGCAAGCGATTTCATTGCCGAATAATCTACCGTTGGGATACGCACAGCCCGGTCAGGGCAAGCCCAGCCGGCGAAGCTCCTCCGCCATTTCCGGCGGCGGTTCCTGCGCGCCCGGGCGGTGGGCGGCGGGGCGTTGGCCGGGGCCAGATAGCGCCAGCTTGATCGGATGCACCAAAAGGGGGCCTCCCATATCAAAGCCAGTTTCCGGGAAAATATCCGTTCTGGGTAAGGCACACCTTGCGAAGCGCCGCCGGAAGGTCGATATCCTTCGCCCATGACCGACCTGTTCTCGCACCCGAAGCACCGGGCGCTTCGCCCCGCCCCCTTCCTGCCCATGTCACGCGCCGAGATGGAGGCGCTGGGCTGGGATTCATGCGACGTGGTGCTGGTCACCGGCGACGCCTATGTGGACCATCCCAGTTTCGGCATGGCCATCATCGGCCGCCTGCTGGAAGCGCAGGGCTTCCGCGTGGGCATCATCGCCCAGCCCGAATGGCTGGCAGCCGAACCGTTCCGCGCCCTGGGCAAGCCCAATCTGTTCTGGGGCGTCACCGGCGGCAACATGGATTCCATGGTCAACCGCTATACCTCGGACCGCCGCATCCGTACCGACGACGCCTATACGCCCGGTGCCGAGGGCGGCAAACGCCCCGACCGCGCCTTACTGGTCTATGCCCAGCGCTGCCGCGAGGCGTTCAAGGACGTCCCCATCGTGCTGGGCGGCATCGAAGCGTCCTTACGCCGCATCGCCCATTACGATTACTGGTCCGACAAGGTGCGGCGTTCCGTGCTGGTGGATGCCAAGGCCGACATCCTGGTGTTCGGCAATGCGGAACGCGCCATCGTGGACATCGCCCACCGGGTGGCCGCGGGCCAATCCCCGCGCACCATGACCGATCTGCGCGGCGTGGCCCTGATCCGCGACCGTGTGCCCGAAGATTACGCCGTGCTGGATTGGAGCGATCTGGAGACGCCGGACGCCCCGGTCAAGACCGCGAACACCGTGGTGCGCCTGCCCGCCTACGAGCAAGTCTCGGCTGATCCGGTGCTGTACGGCCACGCCTCGCGCATCCTTCACCTGGAAGCCAATCCCGGCAATGCCCGCCCGCTGGTGCAGCGCCACGGCGACAAGGAAGTCTGGCTGACCCCGCCGCCCATCCCGCTGACCACGCCCGAACTGGATGCGGTATACGAGCTACCCTATGCCCGCGCGCCGCACCCAAGCTATGGCGACGCGGTCATCCCGGCCTGGGACATGATCCGGTTTTCGGTCAACATCATGCGCGGCTGCTTCGGCGGTTGCTCGTTCTGCTCCATCACCGAGCATGAAGGCCGTGTCATCCAAAGCCGCTCCGAGGGTTCGATCCTCAAGGAGCTGGGCGAAATCCGCGACAAGACCAAGGGCTTCACCGGCGCGGTATCCGATTTGGGCGGCCCCACCGCCAATATGTGGCGGCTGAACTGCAAGGACGACAATATCCAGGCGGTCTGCCGCCGCCCGTCCTGCGTCTATCCCGATATCTGCAAGAATTTAGAAACCAACCACGACCCGCTGGTCACCCTGTACCGCAAGGCCCGCGCCATTCCCGGCATCAAACGCATCAGCATCGGCTCGGGCGTGCGCTACGACCTAGCGGTGCGCAGCCCAGCCTATGTGAAGGAATTGGTCACCCATCACGTGGGCGGCTATCTGAAAATCGCCCCCGAACATACCGAAGACGGCCCGCTGTCCAAGATGATGAAGCCGGGCATGGGCGCCTATGACCGCTTCAAGGAGATGTTCGAGAAGGCGGCGCGCGAGGCGGGCAAGAAATACTATCTGATCCCCTATTTCATCGCCGCCCATCCCGGCACCAGCGATGAAGACATGATGAATCTGGCGCTGTGGCTGAAGCACAACGGCTTCAAGGCCGATCAGGTGCAGACCTTCCTGCCCTCACCCATGTCGCTGGCCACCGCCATGTACCATTCCGAGCGCAACCCGCTGAAGCCCATCCGCCGCGAGGGTTCCGAGGTGGTGATCAGCGCCAAAGGCCTGCGCCAGCGCCGCCTGCACAAGGCCTTCCTGCGCTATCACGACCCCGAGAACTGGCCCATCCTGCGCGACGCCCTGAAAGCCCTGGGCCGCGCCGATCTGATCGGGCCGGGCAAGCACCAATTGATCCCAAGCTATCAGCCGGGACCGGGCGCCGCACCGGCGGCCAAGGGCAAGCCATTCATGACCCAGCACACCCGGCCGGCGCGGGGGCCGGCACCGAAGCGGCGCTAAACCCTTTCTAAAAACTAGTTTACAGCACAAACCTCTGATCTATGCTGTGCGGCAATCACAGATGGAGCCCTTAAGGGCGTTCATGACCCATAAGAGGTCCAAGTCGGGGAGGTCGGGCAGAACGATGACGACGTTGTTGTTGACTCATTCGGTGTGCCTTCAGCACGACACCGGCGAATACCACCCGGAATGCGCCGAACGCCTTGCCGCCATCCTGCACATCCTTGAACACGAAGACTTCCTGTATCTGGCCCGCGACCAAGCCCCCAAGGCCACGCGCGAGCAATTGCTGCGCGCCCATACGCCCGAGCATGTGGAGCACGTCTTCGACAGCGTGCCCGATGGCGACGAAGTCACCGAATTCGCTCCCGACACCATGATGTCGCGGCACTCGGTGGAGGCCGCGTTGCGCTCTGCCGGGGCCGGTTGCGCCGCCGTGGACGAGGTGGTGACCAAGCGCTCCACCAACGTATTCTGCGCCGTGCGCCCGCCGGGCCACCATGCGGAAGCCAACGAGGCCATGGGCTTCTGCCTGTTCGCCAACGCCGCCATCGCCGCCCTGCACGCCCGCGAAGTGCATGGGCTGAAGCGCGTGGCGGTCATCGATTTCGACGTCCATCACGGCAACGGCACCCAGAAGATTTTGTGGGACGAGCCGGGCATGTTCTATGCTTCCACCCACCAACTGGACGCCTTCCCCTATACCGGATTGGTGGAGGAAACCGGCGGCGAGGGCGGCGCGGTGGTCGTCAACGTGCCCCTGCGCCAGGGCAGCGGCGGCACCGAATTCAAGGCCGCCTTCACCGACATCATCCTGCCCAAACTGCGCGAATTCGCCCCGGAGCTGGTCATCATCTCCGCCGGTTTCGACGCCCACGCCGCCGACCCCATGGCCCATCTGCGCCTGCAGGTCAGCGATTTCGACTGGGTCACCCGCCAATTGCTGCAGATCGCCCGCGAGCACTGCGACCGCAAGCTGGTCTCCATCCTGGAGGGAGGCTACGATCCCCGCGCCTTGGCGGCCTGCGTGGCTACCCATGTGCGCGCCCTGATGGATGCCTGAGACCAACCGATTCCTGAGAGGGATAGTATGAGCTTCATTGAATGGACCGAAGCGATGTCGGTCGGGTCGTCCACCCTGGACACCCATCACCAGATGATCTTCGACTGCCTGAACGCGCTGTATCCGCTGCTGGACGTCCAGGGCCGCGACGCCGAAGTCCACGCCGTGCTGAACAAGCTGGAAGACTTCGTCCTGGTGCATTTCAGCGAGGAAGAGCAGGCCATGAAAAAGGCCGGCTATCCCGATTGGAAAGCCCATAAGGAACTGCACGACCGCATGTACGAAGTGGTCTTCAAACTAAAATCCGACGTGGAACACGGCCGCACCCTGCACGCCGCCCATTTGTTCAAGCTGGTGAACGACTGGCTGATCCAGCACATCATGGGCGAAGACAAGAAATACGTCCCCTTCATCACCGACGGCCACGCCGCCCCCTCGGGGGTGTGGAAGCGGGGGAATGGGCGGGAGTTTTAGTCTCTCGTCTAACCCTTGCCACCCTACTTCTTCTCAGCGTACGGGTTCTTACCGCCGCGCACGAATAGCCGCACCGGCACGCCCGGCAGGCCGAAGGCCTCGCGCAGGCCGTTGATGAGGTAGCGGGAATAGGCTTCCGGCAGTTCATCGGGCTTGGAGGCGAAGATGATGAAGGTCGGCGGGCGGCTTTTGGCCTGGGTCATGTAGCGGATCTTGATGCGCTGACCGCCATGCAGGGCCGGCGGCGGGTGGTGCGCGATCACGTCTTCCAGCCACTGGTTCAGCTTGGACGTGGGGATGCGGCGGTTCCACACCTTGTGGGCATCCAGCACACCATCCATCAAGCGGTCGATGCCTTGACCGGCCAGGGCGCTGATGGTGATGGTGGGCAGGCCGCGGGCCTGGGCCAGCGAGGTCGCCAACCGGTCCTGGAGCCGCTTCAGCGCCTCTTCCGGCTTTACCACCGTATCCCATTTATTGATGGCGATGACCAGGGCGCGGCCTTCCTCCACCACCATGCGGGCGATGGTCAAATCCTGCTTGTCCAGGATGGCGTCGCATTCCATCACCAGCACCACCACCTCGGCCAGACGAATGGCTTCCAGTGTGTTGGTGACCGACAGCTTTTCCACCGGGTCGGCGATGTTGGCGCGCTTACGCAAGCCGGCGGTGTCCACCAGACGGATGCGGCGGCCACGATGCTCCCACTCGGTGGAGATGGCATCGCGGGTCAAACCGGCTTCAGGGCCGGTCAGCATGCGGTCCTCGCCCAGCAGGCGGTTCACCAAGGTGGACTTGCCCACATTGGGGCGCCCGGCGATGACCAATTGCAGCGGCCGCGTCGGGCGGCTGTCTTCCTCTTCCGCCTCGATCTCGACGATCTCTTCGTCGGGGAAGGGCTCTTCCTCCTCGTCCTGGTCCTGCAACAGCCCGGCCTTTTCGGCATAGGGCTGGATGGCGAAGAACAGGTCGGACATGCCCTCGGCGTGTTCCGCCGACAGCGGCACCGGATCACCCAGGCCAAGGCCGAAGGATTCGTAATAGCCGGGCTCGCCGGCCTTGCCCTCGCATTTGTTGGCCACCAGGATCACCGGCGTCTTCACCTTGCGCAGCAGATCGGCGAAGTGGCGGTCCAGCGGCGTGACACCGGCGCGGGCGTCGATGAGCAGCAGGCAGACATCGGCTTCTTCCACCGCCATGTCGGTCTGCTTGCGCATGCGCGCCTCGATGGAATGGCCGGTGGCGTCCTCGAAGCCGGCGGTGTCGATGACCCGGAATTCCATGCCCAGCAGGGTGGCATCACCCTCGCGGCGATCACGGGTCACGCCCGGCATGTCGTGGACAATGGCGACCCGGCGCCCAACCAAGCGGTTGAAGAGCGTGGATTTGCCGACGTTGGGTCGGCCTACGATGGCGACGGTAAAAGTCATATCAGCGGTACGCCACCAAATCTGCATCGTTGGTAAGGAAGTAGATGGTATTCAACGCCACCGACGGCGGGATGGTTACCCCGTCGGAGACTTTCAGCCGGCCCAGCACCTCGCCCGAATAGGGCGACAGCGACACCAGCTTGCCGTTGGAGCTGCCCAGCAGCAGACGGTCCGAGGCCAGCACCGGCCCGGCCCAGACCACGCGGTCCTCGCGGTCTTCTTCGTTGTCCCACACCTGCAACTGGGTCACCCACAACACGCGGCCGGTCTTGGCGTCCAGCGCCACCGCCTCGTTCTTGTTGCTGACCAGGAACAGGTAGTCGCCGCCCACCCACGGGCTTTGCACGCCGCCGATCTCGCGTTCCCACAGGCGACGGCCCGAGCGCAGCTCGATGGCGACCAGCAAATCCGCATGGCCGATGGCGTAGACGCGGCCACGGTCGATGATGGGGCGGCCACGGATGTCGGACAGGGTCGCCACGTTGTCGGTGCGGCGCACGGTGGTCAGCTGGTCCTGCCACAGCACGGTGCCGTTATCCACGCGCAGGGCGAACAGCTCGCCCGAGGAATAGGGCACCACCACCACATTGCCGTCCACCGCCGGGCTGGAACCGCCCAGCAGGCTGGCACCTTCCGAGATACCCTGATGGGTCCACAGCACGGCGCCGTCTTCAGCGGCCAGGGCGTGGGTCTGGTTGTCCACGGTAACGGCGAAGACGCGGCCGGCGCGCACGGTGGGCGCACCGCGCATGGGGCCGGACAGAGTCTGGCGCCACGTCACCTTGCCGGTCTTGGCATCCAGCGCCACCATTTGGGCAAAGCCGGTGGAGACGAAGATCAGGCCGTCCTCATAGGCAAGTCCACCACCGGCAAAGGTGTCGTCCTCGCCCTTGGGGGTCACGTCACGCGACCACAGGGTGGAACCGGTTTTGGCATCCACGGCGCGCACTTCGGCGCCGGCATCCATGGTGTAGACGCGACCATCGGCGACAATGGGCTGGGCCAGCAGGCGCGAGCGCTTGCCCGAACCGCTGCCGATGCCGGTCCGCCAGACCCGCTCCAGCTTATCGCCCACTTCCATATGATGCATGGCGTGGTTGGCATAGCCGCCGGCCTGGGGCCAATCCTCATTGGCTTCGGGCGGCGGCAGCTTGATCTCGACCGCAGAGCCCTTCAGCTCGGCTTCCAGGGTGTTTTCCCGCGTCAGCACCGAGATGCGCTTTCCCGGCAGCGGCGGGTTGGAATTCCCACCCAGCCAGCTGGAGCACGCGGCCACCCCCATGGAGGCCACCACGACCAAAGCCAGACGACGAATCATGGCAGTTCCCCTGAGAATATTTTAGCCCTTGGCCTTGGCGCCGGTGGTGGCGGCAAGCATTTCGGCGGCGCGGGCGCGCACGCCCTGCGGCGCGGCGGGATCGTCGGCGATCTTGCGGAACAGCTCGGCGGCCTTGGCCTCGTCACCGCGCTTGGATGCGGCCAGGGCCAGCACCTCGCGGGCGGAATGGCGCCACGGGCTGGATTCCACCGCCAGCTTTTCCACCAGCTTTTCCACCGCCGCCGGCTCGGAGCCATCCAGCTTGAGATAAGCCGCTTTCAGGCGGGCGAGATCACGATAAACATCGTCGGCGCCGCTGGCTGCCACGCGTTCATACAGGGCGATGGCACCGTCGCGGTCACCCGCGTTCAGCTTGACGTCGGCCAGTTTCATGTCGGCCAGCACCCGGTAGCCCGAGCTGCCATCGGCGGCGACCTTGCCCAAGGCGGCCAGCGCGTCGTCCTTATTACCCTGCTCAAGCGATTGCATGGCGGCGGTGAAGGTGGCGCCCGATTGGACGCGCTGCTTGGTCTGCCAAGTAGTCCAGCCCTGCCAGCCGGCCACCGACAGCACCAGCGCCACGGCGGCGGCCACGGCCCAACTGCCATGCTTGCGCCAAAGCTGCTGCATCTGCTCGTGCCGCAGCTCGTCATCCACTTCTTGGATCAGCAAATCGGCCGAGGCATCGTCATTCTTGGTGGTCAAGGAAGGGCTCTCCAGAGATCGAACCGGCGTAACATAGTCTGAGCCGCCGCCAGAGGCAAACCTAGCGTGAGGTCTGAGCCCGCTAGACGTCCTTCCATTTAATGGAACACCCCATGGACGGCACCTGCACCGACGGTCCACGACCGGTTCCGGCCACCTGAGCCATGGCCTCGAACAAGTCCCGCCGGGCATCCACCGGGCCGGCTTCGCGGCGCGAAGCATCCAGGCGGCCACGGTATTGCAGCCCCATACCTGCGTCGAAGCCGAAGAAATCCGGGGTGCAGACGGCGCCATAGGCCCGCGCCACGTCCTGGCTTTCATCGTACAGGTAAGGGAAGGTGAAGCCGTGATGGGCGGCGAAGGCCTTCATATTGGCAAAGGAATCGTCGGGATAGGCCGCCGTGTCATTGGACATGAGGGCCGCCACGCCCACACCCAGCCCCTGCAACTGGCTGACGTCGCGCACCAAGCGGTCCACGATGGCCTGCACATAGGGGCAGTGGTTGCAGATGAACATGACCAGCAGACCGTTGGGGCCGCGCAATTCGCCCAGGTTCCAGTGCCGCCCGTCGATGCCGGGCAGGCTGAAATCAGGGGCCTTCCAGCCGAAATCGCACAAAGGCGTTTCCACCGCCATGACCACCTCCGCACGAATTGGGGTAGATTGACCCAGCCCGAGGGAAGAAACCCTTTGATTATTGGCTGGCGTTAGGCCGACAATATAACGGATCGGACAATGGGGTCATAGAACATGATCAGGCGCATCGCCCCCCTGGCAGGGATTCTGCTGCTTTCCGGCTGCATGTGGGTGGACCAAAAAGGCTTCACCAGTGGCATGTCGGCGCCCAATCCAGGTGTCGCCTTGGCGAATCTGGAAGTCATCAGCGTCATCAACACCAAGAAGACGCTGACCGACCATGTGGCAACCTGGGTCACCGGCAAGGATTGTTCCACCGTCCGGGCCCAACGCGAGGGCACGTGGTGCACGGATTGGCCTGGACCGCCGCCGCCGCAACAGCAGGTCTATTGCTATGCCTCGCTGGCCCGGCCCAGTTGCTATGCCCAGCCCTATAACGAAGGCAACGACCGCCTGATCGGCTTCGTCCCCGCCCCCACGCCCCTGCGCCGCTGACCCTTGCCCAGTTGGGCATAGTGCAAATACCGCCCAGGTGGCGAAAATAGCGCCATGGTCAAGCTGATAGCCCTGGGCGCGGCAGCGGCGGACAATGGCACGACTATGCCATCGGCCATGGCGCCCGATGCGCGGTGTTCTCCCCATACGGCCACCGCTTAGAGCGCCCCGCCCTGACCGACGCGTCGGCAGCGCTTGAGCGGATACCCCGGCTGGTGCCGTAAAGGGCGGTCAGCTACGCCGCTCGCCCATGCGTTCCGCGATCTGGCGCATGGAATTGCCGATCTCGGGCTGGTCCTTGGCGAGGGAATGGGCCAGACGCTGGCCCTGGGCGCGGTCGAACGGGCGACCGCAAGCTTCGGCTTCGAGGATTTCGGCAAGCTGATAAATATCGTGCAGGCGATAGTCCATATTAGTCACTCCGTGGCCCATGTCCCTGTTATGGGCACCGCCATGCTGCACCGCAACCGACAGTTCAGTTACATGGACGCAGGTGGGGTGACACGGTCTTGCGGAGAGGTCTTCATCCGCTCAACGATCATGTTCAGGCTGGCACCGATATGGGGATGGTCCTGGGCCAACAGGCGCGCCAGGGTAATGGCCTGATCCCGATCGATCAGCCGGCCTTCAGATTCCGCCTCGATGAGGCTCGCCAATTTGCGGATGTGCTGCCAGCGGCTCATGGAAAAGGACTTTCGTAACCACACCTAAGTTACGCGGATATTATCACCCACTTACGGTAGAGTGAATAGGGCCCTCACCTGATTGTTGTGTCATCTTGTGACGCCTCGGTACTACCAGTTGCGTTTGTGGCCGGGCGCTGCCCGGCCACAAACCCTCAGTTCGCCGTCTTGACGCCCCAGATGTCGCGGGCGTATTCGGCCACCGTGCGGTCGGACGAGAACTTGCCCATGCGGGCCACGTTCAGGATGGCCTTGCGGTTCCATTCGTCGGCATTGCGGTACAATTGGTCCACCCGCTCCTGCGCCGCCATGTAGAGCGGGAAATCGGCGCTGAGCAGGTAATTGTCGCCATTGGTCAGCAGCTCGACCACGGAACGGTAGCGGTCGGTCTGGTCGGGTGAGAAATAACCGTTGCCGATCATGTCCAGCGCCCGCTTGAGGTCTTCATTGGCGTTGATGGCGGCCCAGGCGTCAAAGCCGTCCATGCGGCGGCGGGCGACTTCCTGGGCGGTCAAGCCGAACAGGAACATGTTCTCTTCGCCCACTTCCTCGCAAATTTCCACATTGGCGCCATCCCAGGTGCCGATGGTCAACGCCCCGTTCATGGACATTTTCATGTTGCCAGTGCCCGAAGCCTCGGTGCCGGCGGTGGAGATCTGTTCGGACAACTCGGCCGCCGGCATGACCAGTTCGGCGGTGGAGACGTTGTAATTGGGGACGAACACCACCTTGAGCTTGCTGCCCACCAGCGGGTCGTTGTTGACCACGTCGGCCACGTCGTTGATCAGCTTGATGATCAGCTTGGCGATATGATAGCCCGGCGCCGCCTTGCCACCGATGATCACGGTGCGCGGCACCACGTCCAGGGTCGGGTTGGCACGGATGCGCGAATAGCGGGTGACCACGTGCAAGACGTTCAGCAACTGGCGCTTATATTCGTGGATACGCTTGATCTGGACGTCGAACAGCGAGTCGACCTCGATGTCCACGCCCAGGCGCTGGCCGATGACGAAGGCCAGATGCTGCTTGTTGGCACGCTTGACGGCGGCGAAGGCGTTGCGGAAGGCGGCGTCCTCGGCAAACGGCTCCAGCTTCTTCAACTGGTCCAGATGGGTGGCCCAGCCCTGGCCGATCTTGGAATCGATCAGCCGCGACAAATCCGGGTTGGCCGCCAGCAGCCAGCGGCGCGGGGTGACGCCGTTGGTCTTGTTGTTGATCTTGCCGGGCGACAGATGCTCGAAATCCGAGAAGATGGTGGATTTCATCAGGCCGGTATGGATGGCGGCGACACCGTTGACCTTGTGGCTGCCGACCACCGCCAGATGGGCCATGCGCACGCGCCGGCCGTTATCCTCGCTGATGATCGAGACCCGCCGCAGCAATTCGGAATCGCCGGGGTGACGGTGACGCACCTCTTGCAGGAACTCGTGATTGATCTGGAAGACGATTTCCATGTGACGCGGCAGGATGCGTTCGAACATCTCCACCGGCCAAGTCTCCAGGGCCTCGGGCAGCAGGGTGTGGTTGGTGTAGGCGCAGCAGCGCTTGGACAGGCCCCAGGCGCGGTTCCACTCCAACTGATGTTCGTCCACCAGCACCCGCATCAACTCGGCCACCACCAAGGCGGGGTGGGTATCGTTGAGCTGGACGGCGACCTTATCCGCCAGCAAATCCCAATCGTTATGGGATTTGCGGAAGCGGGCCAGGATGTCCTGAATGGAAGCGGCGACGAAGAAGTACTCCTGCTTGAAGCGGAGTTCCTTGCCGCGCGAGGTGATGTCCGAGGGGTACAGCACCTTGGACAGAGTCTCGGATTCGTTCTTGTCGCGCACGGCCTCGATGTAATTGCCGGCGTTGAAGTATTTCAGATCGAACTCGCGGGTGGATTTGGCCGACCACAGACGCAGATTGTTGACGGTCTTGCCGTCATAGCCGGGGATGGGAATGTCATAGGCCATGGCCATGACTTCCTCGGTGTCCATCCACTGGGCGCGGGTCTGGCCCAGCACATCCTTGTAATGGACCACGCGGCCACCGAAACGCACCGGATAGATCACGCCGGGCCGGGGGAATTCCCACGGATTGCCGTAGCGCAGCCAGTTTTCCGGGCTTTCCACCTGCCAGCCATGCTCGATGTGCTGGGTGAACATGCCGTAATCGTAGCGGATGCCGTAGCCGAAGCCGGCGACGCCCTGCGACGCCATGGAATCCAGCAGGCAGGCGGCCAAGCGGCCCAAGCCGCCATTGCCCAGCGCCGCTTCCACTTCCCAGCCGACGATCTCGTCGAAATCCAGGCCCATCTCGTCGATGGCCGATTTGAACTGGTCGTACATGCCCAGATTGATCATGGAATTGACCAGCGTGCGGCCGATCAGGAATTCCATGGACATGTAGTAGACGCGCTTCTGGTCCTGCTCGTAATAGCGGCTAAGCGTGGGCATCCAGCGTTCGGACAGCCGGTCGCGAACCGTATAGGCGGCGGCCATGAACCAATCACGCGCGGTGGCGTTGATGGGCTCCTTGCCGACGGAGTACAGCAAGTGGCTAGCAAGGCTGTCGCGGATACCCTTGACGTCACCGTCAAGACGCTTCACCTCGGAGGGCCCGACACGGCTCATTCTACGTCCTTCCCGCCTATAAAATACCGCTAAGGGAGTGGCCCGGAGCCCCCCCTCAAGTCAAGGCGTTTCATTCACGAATTAGGATATTAGGGCATGCAGACTTGGAATTGTCATATTCCAGGGGCACCCACGGCGCGAGCTGCGGAAGTTACGCACAGGTGGCGGGCGATGCGCCCCCCCCCCAACCCCAACCCACAAAAAGAAAGGTTCATCACGGAATTCCGGGGATAGCCTTCTCAAGACCCCCAAACCGCGTCACCCCGGACAAGCAAAGCGCCGATCCGGGGTCCATGGTGGGGGCTAATCGACTGCCGGTCTTTTTATGGTTCTTCGCGGATTAGCGGGGCCGGATTGGTGGATGTTAATTTTTCACCACGAAGGAAGAGAAGGGCACGAAGCCAGCCCATCTGTGAGATAGCTTCGCGTACTTCCCTTCCTTCGTGGTGAAAAGTGGCCTTCCACCAAACCGGCCCCGGAATTCCGTGAAAACCATCACATCAACGCCCGCCCCCTTTTCACCAATCCCGTCAGAAATTCGTACAGTACTTTGTGCATTCCATCGGGAATGGATAAATACATATCAAGTGCTTTCTCGAGATCAGCACTCATGGCGATGGCGCGCCTTGCCGGCGGCAACTTTAATACCTTGTCCATCTGCTTGACAAAATAACCCATGGGCAGATTCAGCGCGTGGGCGATGCGGTACAGCGCCGTGATGGAAATGGTGGTGACGCCGCTTTCGTACATTTGTACCTGTTTCGTGGTCAGGCCGGCATGCACCCCCAACTGGAACTGCGACCAGCCGGCCATTTTCCGGCCCAGCCTTATTCGGGCGCCCAAATGGGCGTCGCACGGGTCCGGCCTTTTGCGCGGGGCGCGGTGGATGGGCAATTGAAGTCT
>JACMKT010000217.1 GCA_014380005.1 Rhodospirillales bacterium | reverse complement strand
CCAGATGGCCCATGCCTGCGGCGTGTCGGTCGAGGGTGAGCTGGGCTGCCTGGGCTCGCTGGAAAGCGGCATGGCCGGCGAAGAAGACGGCGTCGGCGCCGAAGGCAAGCTGGACCATTCCCAGTTGCTGACCGATCCCGACGAAGCCGCCGAGTTCGTCAAGCTGACCCAGGTTGATGCCCTTGCCATCGCCATCGGCACCAGCCACGGCGCCTACAAGTTCACCCGTCCGCCGACCGGCGACGTGCTGGCCATTTCCCGCGTCAAGGAAATCCACGCCCGCATCCCGACCACCCATCTGGTCATGCACGGCTCGTCCTCGGTGCCGCAGGAATGGCTGAAGATCATCAACGAGTTCGGCGGTGATCTGGGCGAGACCTACGGCGTGCCGGTGGAAGAGATCGTCGAGGCCATCAAGCATGGCGTCCGCAAGATCAACATCGACACCGATCTGCGCATGGCCGTCACCGGCTCCATGCGCAAGTTCTTCCACGACGAGCCGAAGAAGTTCGACCCGCGCGACTACAACAAGGCCGCCATCGCCGGCATGAAAGGCATCTGCAAGGCCCGTTACGAGGCCTTCGGCACCGCCGGCAAGGCGTCCAAGATCAAGGTGGTCGGCCTGGAAGAAATGGGCAACCGCTACGCCAAGGGTGATTTGGCCGCCAAGATCGTCTAAGACCCCGCTTTGTTACATAATGGCCGGGGCTTGCCCCGGCCATTTCCTTATGCCCAACCCGTTTCCTTATGACCGCAAGGAACCACCCATGACCGTCAAAATCGCCCCCTCCATCCTGTCCGCCGATTTCGCCCGCCTGGGCGATGAGGTGAAGGCCATCGATCAGGCCGGGTGCGATTGGGTCCATATCGACGTCATGGATGGTCATTTCGTCCCCAACCTGACCTTCGGCCCGGCCATCATCAAGGCCATCCGGCCCTGGACCACCAAGGTGTTCGACGTCCATCTGATGATCGACCCGGCCCAGCCCTATATCGAGGACTACGCCAAGGCCGGCGCCGACATCATCACCGTGCATGCCGAGGCCGACCGCCACATGGACCGCTCGCTGCAGCTGATCCGATCCTTGGGCAAGAAGGCCGGCATCTCGCTGAACCCGGCCACGCCGGAAAGCGTCATCGAATACGTCATCGACAAGCTGGATTTGATCCTGGTCATGAGCGTCAATCCCGGCTTCGGCGGCCAGAGCTTTATCGACAGCCAGTTGGAAAAGATCGCCCGCATCCGCCGCATGATCGGCGACCGCCCCATCGATCTGGAAGTGGATGGCGGCGTCACCGCCGACAACGCCCACAAGGTGATCGCGGCGGGCGCCACCGCGCTGGTGGCCGGTTCGGCGGTGTTCAAAACGTCGGATTACGCCGGCAACATCAAGGCCATCCGCGAGTCCAAGCCGGATTGAGTTTTATGACAGCCGTTGTCATAAAACTTTAACCACCCCGTCGCGCCGCTGTAACACAGTGCGGCTAGAGTGCGCGGGCCGAGATCGCCTCGATTTCGTACGCAATTAGCTCGACCAATTGGAGATCCCAATGAAGAAGACCCTGGCCGTTACGACCGTGGCCCTTGCGGCTATTGCCTTTGCCGGCGCCGCTCAGGCCCGCGATCAAATCCGTATGGCAGGTTCCTCCACCGTTTATCCCTTCGCCACATCGGTGGCCGAGCAGTTCGGCAAGGGCGGCAAGTTCAAGACCCCCGTGGTCGAAAGCACCGGCACCGGCGGCGGCTTCAAGCTGTTCTGCTCGGGCGTCGGCCCGGACTTCACCGACATCTCCAACGCCTCGCGCGCCATCAAGCAGTCCGAAATTGAGATGTGCGCCAAGAACGGCGTCGGCGACATCGTCGAGCTGAAGTTCGGCTATGACGGCATCGTGCTCGCCAACAGCAAGAAGCACAGCCGCTATACCTTGAGCCGCAAGCAGGTGTTCATGGCCCTCGCCAAGAACGTGCCGGTGAACGGCAAGCTGGTCGCCAATCCCTACACCACCTGGGCGCAGATCGATCCGTCTTTGCCTGCCGACAAGATCGAAGTGCTCGGCCCCCCGCCCACCTCGGGCACCCGCGACGCCTTCCTGGAACTGGTCATGGAAGCCGGCGCCGAGACCTTCCCCGAGTTGAAGGATCTGAAGAAGTCCGACGAGAAGGCCTTCAAGGCCGTCTTCAACTCCATCCGCGAGGACGGTGTCTACATCGATGCCGGCGAGAACGACAATCTGATCGTCCAGAAGCTGGAATCCAACCCCAAGGCCCTGGGCATCTTCGGCTATAGCTTCCTTGAGCAGAACGCCGACAAGATCCAGGGTTCGGTCATCGACGCGTCCGAGCCGACCTTCGATAACATCGCCGCCGGCAAGTACGTGGTGTCGCGTCCCCTCTTCATCTATGCGAAGAAGGATCACGTCGGCCAGATCCCCGGCATCAAGGAATACCTGACCGAGTTCTCCTCGGAAAAGGCCTGGGGCCCCAACGGCTATCTGGTCGATAAGGGCCTGATCCCCATGCCTGACGCCGAGCGCAAGGAATGGGCCAAGAAGGCCGCCGAGCTGGCTCCGCTGAAGAAGTAAGCATTCCGGCGGTCGCCCTTAAAAGCGACCGCCCTTTTTTCGTTTTTGACTTTTTCATTTAAATCCACTTTCGGAAAACGGGCATCCCATGCAATTGCTCACCCTGACGGTCGTCCTGCTGTTGCTGACGTCCATCGGCTATCGCCTGGGGCGCGGCAAGGCGTTGGCGTCAGCTGGCGGCAACCCTCGTCTGCTGCACTCGCTGCCGCGCTACCACGGCTATTACGTCGCCCTGTGGTGCGGCCTGCCTGCACTATTCATCATCGGAGTTTGGCTGTCCGCCGAACCTGCCCTGGTGCGCCATCTGGTGGTTTCGGCATTGCCGGCCGAGACGCAGTCGTTGGGCGATGAGCGCATGAACCTGCTGTATAACGAGGTTCGTAACGTCGCTAAATTCGGCATGCCGGCCTCGACTCCACTGGTGGATCAGGCGGCCAAGCATTACGGCGAGCTGCGTGCGACCTTGTTCGCCGCCATCGCCGCCCTGGCCTTGGCGCTGGCGTCCGGCGGTCTGGCCTATGCGCGGCGCCGCATCCATAGCGACATGCGCGCCCGTAACCGGGTCGAGCAGGTGGTCCGGGTGTTCCTGGTGGGGTGTTCCACCGCCGCCATCTTCACCACAATCGGCATCGTGCTGTCGCTGCTGTTTGAAAGCTTGCGCTTCTTCCAATTCGTGCCGGTGACCGAGTTCCTGTTCGGTACCTCGTGGAGCCCGCAGATGGCCATCCGCGAGGACCAAGTGGGCAGCTCGGGCGCGTTCGGCGCCGTGCCGCTATTCGCCGGCACCGCGCTGATCTCGCTGATCGCCATGGTGGTCGCCGTGCCCCTGGGCCTGTTGAGCGCCATCTACATGGCGGAATACGCCCACCCCAAATTCCGCGCCATCGCCAAGCCGCTGCTGGAAATCCTGGCCGGCATCCCCACCGTGGTCTACGGCTTCTTCGCCGCCCTGAGCGTGGCCCCGCTGGTGCGCGACATGGGCGCCAGCCTGGGTCTGCCCATCGCCTCGGAAAGCGCGCTGGTGGCGGGCGTGGTCATGGGCATCATGATCATCCCCTTCGTGTCGTCCTTGTCCGACGACATCATCACCGCCGTGCCGCAAAGCTTGCGCGAAGGCGCCTACGGATTGGGCGCCACCAAGTCGGAAACCGTCAAGCAGGTCATCCTGCCCGCCGCTTTGCCCGGCATCGTCGGCGGCGTGTTGCTGGCCGTCAGCCGCGCCATCGGCGAGACCATGATCGTGGTCATGGCCGCCGGCCTGTCGGCCAATTTAAGCGCTAATCCATTCGAGGCGGTCACCACCGTCACCGTCCAGATCGTCACCCTGCTGGTGGGCGACCAGGAGTTCGACAGCCCCAAGACTTTGGCGGCGTTCGCTCTTGGCCTCGTGTTGTTCTTCGTCACCTTGGCGCTGAACATCGTCGCCCTCCACGTGGTTCGGAAGTACAGGGAGCAGTATGACTGAAATGGTCGAACAGACATCGGTTAACCCCACCCAAATGGTGGCAACTCGCCTCAAGCGCCGCTATGCGGCAGAGCGCCGGTTTCAGTTCATGGGCATGACCGCCATTGCCATTGCGCTTGGCTTCCTGGCCCTGCTGCTGGTGAGCATCGTGTCCAAGGGCTATTCCGCCTTTGTCCAGACCCGCATTCAGGTAGAGGTCAGCTTCGACGCCTCGGTCATGGGCATTCAGCCCGGCGCCGACCGCGATGCGCTGAGCGCCGCCGACTATCCGGGTCTTGCCAAGGCCGCCCTGTGGGCGCGCTTCCCCGAGGTTTCGGGCCGCGTCAATCAACGCCAGTTGGCGGCGCTGCTGTCGCCGGCTGCCGGTGATTCCTTGCGTGAGATCGTCATGGCGGACCCCACCGTCATCGGTACCACCCGCAAGATGTCACTGCCGGCGGCGGATTTCGTGGACATGACGGAAAAGGGCTATCTGCCCCGCGATCCGGCCATTGAAGGGGCACGCGTCAATGCCGCCCAGGTGGCGTGGATGGACCAGTTGAAGGCCAGCGGCGACATGGGGCGGAAGCTCAACACCCGCTTCCTCACCGCCGGCGATTCCCGCGATCCTACCCAGGCCGGTGTCTGGGGTGCGGTGGTGGGCTCGTTCTACTCCATCCTGGTGACCTTGCTGCTGTCCTTCCCCTTGGGCGTGGCAACGGCGATCTATCTGGAAGAGTTCGCGCCCAAGAACCGCTGGACCGACCTGATCGAGGTCAACATCAACAATCTGGCCGCCGTGCCGTCCATCGTCTTCGGCCTGCTGGGTCTGGCGGTGTTCCTGGCGGTGTTCGGCCTGCCCCGCTCGGCCCCCGCCGTGGGTGGTCTGGT
>JACMKT010000216.1 GCA_014380005.1 Rhodospirillales bacterium | reverse complement strand
CGCCCCTGGAAACTCTCAGGCAAAAGGACCGGCGGGGGGTTAAGCTCTGGAAAGCGGCGCACCGGATGCGCCCACCGACGATGTAAGCCGTCCCGCTTTGGGCTGGTGAATCTTTCAGGTTCCAAAGACAGAGGGGGGCACAGGGCATGACGCCCGTAGTGCGACTCTGTACCGGGAGGACCTTTTGACCGATTCCCACGCGCCTTTGCTGACTACGCCCCTTGATGCGCTGCACCGCGAGCTGGGCGGCAAGATGGTCCCCTTCGCCGGCTATGCCATGCCGGTGCAATACCCCGCCGGAGTCCTGACCGAGCATTTGCACACCCGCAGTGATGCCGGGCTGTTCGACGTCTCTCACATGGGCCAAGTGGTCATCGAAGGCACCGACCCCGCCGCCGCGCTGGAAGCCCTAGTGCCCGGCGATGTCATCGGCTTGGGGATCGGCAAGACCCGCTATTCCGTGTTCACCAATGGGGCTGGCGGCATCCTCGACGATCTGATGATCTCGAAGCTGTCGGACACCAAGCTGTTCCTGGTGGTCAACGCCGCCTGCAAGAACGAGGATTTCGCCCATCTCAAGGCCGGTCTGCCCGGTCTTGACGTGCGCATGCTGGACGACCGCGCTTTGCTGGCCCTGCAAGGCCCCAAGGCCGCCCAAGCCATGGCGGGCGTCGCCCCCGAAGCCGCCGCCCAGGGCTTCATGTCCATCGCCGAATACGCGGTGGCCGGTATCCCCTGTCTGGTCACCCGCTCGGGCTATACCGGCGAGGACGGTTACGAAATCTCGGTCCCCGCCGACCGCGCCGAGGAACTGGCCCGCCGCCTGCTGAGCATCCATGGCGTCAAACCCATCGGCCTGGGTGCCCGCGACAGCCTGCGGCTGGAAGCCGGGCTGTGTCTGTACGGGTCCGACATCGACACCACCACCACCCCGGTGGAAGGCTCCATCGCCTGGGTCATGGGCAAGCGTCGGCGCGAGCAGGGCGGCTTCCCCGGGGCCTCGGTCATTCAGCAACAATTGGCCGAAGGCCCGGCGCGCAAGCGTGTGGGCATTCAGCCCGAGGGCCGTGCACCGGCGCGCGCCCATACCCAGATCACCGATCTGGACGGCAATGTCATCGGCGAGATCACCTCGGGCGGCTTCGGCCCCTCGGCGGACGGTCCCGTCGCCATGGGCTATGTGCCCAGCGCCTTCGCCGCCGAGGGCACCAAGATCAAGCTGGTGGTGCGTGGCAAGGCGCTGGACGCCCATGTCGCCAAGCTGCCATTCGTTCCGCATCGCTATTTCAAGGGTTAGGGGAAACTTCCATGAGCACGCGTTTCACCAAGGACCATGAGTGGATCAAGGTCGAGGGCGGCATCGGCACCGTCGGCATCACCGATTACGCTCAGCATGCGCTGGGCGACGTGGTGTTCGTCGAAGTGCCCGAAGCCGGCCGCAAGCTGGCCAAGGGCGATGATTCCGCCGTGGTGGAATCGGTCAAGGCAGCAAGCGAAGTCTACACCCCGGTGTCGGGCATTGTGGTCGCCGGCAACGACGCCCTGGCCGACAGCCCGGCCCTGGTCAATGAAAGCCCCGAGGACCAAGCCTGGTTCTTCAAGATCGAACTGTCGACTCCGGCTGAGTTGGACGATCTGATGGACCGCGCCGCCTACGACGAATACGTCGCCGGGCTGGAGTAAACAGCCTTTCCCGCAAGCGCGGCCTTTTAAGTTTATTCGTCACCCCCGCGAAAGCGGGGGTCCATGGTGGAAGCGGCAAAGCCCTCAGGCGTCGTTGTGCTGGCGGCACCATGGATTCCCGCTTTCGCGGGAATGACGAATAGATAAAGGTCCCGCCTGCGCGAAGGGGCTTACTACGACAGGATCAAAGATGCGTTACCTCCCCCATACGGATTCCGACCGCCGCGCCATGCTTGCGGCCATTGGCGCCAAGGATGTGGATGCCCTGTTTAGGGACGTTCCCGCCTCGGCCCGCCTGGACCAGCCGCTGGACCTGCCGCGCCATCAGAGCGAGATGGAGGTGGAGCGCGCCTTCAACCGCATGGCCATGAAGAACCTATCGGCGGGCTGTGCCCCCTTCTTCATCGGCGCCGGTGTCTACCGCCACCATATCCCCGCCTCGGTGGACCAGTTGCTGACGCGCGGCGAGTTCCTGACCTCGTACACGCCCTATCAGCCCGAAGTCGCCCAGGGCACGTTGCAGTATTTGTTCGAGTTCCAGACTCAAATCGCTTTGCTGACCGGCATGGATGTGGCCAATGCCTCCATGTATGACGGCGCCACCGCCTGCGCCGAGGCTGCGGTGATGTCCTGCCGCGTCACCAAGCGCAAGAAGGTCATCCTGTCGGGCAGCCTGCACCCGCACTACCGCAGCACCACCGAGACGGTGCTGAAATACACCGACATGAGCACCGAGACCCTGGCCCCCGATCCCCTGGCCATGGAAGATTTGATCGGCCGCATCGACAGCCAGACCGCCTGCGTCATCGTCCAGAACCCCGGCTTTTTCGGCGGCATCAAGGATCTGAAGCCCCTGGCCGATGCCTGCCACGCCGACGGCGCGCTTCTGGTGGTGGCGGTGACCGATCCGGTCAGCCTGGGTCTGGTGGAATCCCCCGGCGCCATGGGCGCCGACATCGTGGTGGCCGAGGGTCAGTCCCTGGGCATGGGCCTGCAATTCGGCGGCCCCGGTTTGGGCCTGTTCGCCACCAAGGACAAGTATGTCCGTCAGATGCCGGGCCGTCTGGTGGGCCAGACCACGGACACCGAGGGCAAGCGCGGCTTCGTGCTGACCCTGTCGACGCGCGAGCAGCACATCCGCCGCGAGAAGGCCACGTCCAACATCTGCACCAATTCCGGCCTGTGCGCCCTGGCCTTCACCATGCACCTGACCCTGCTGGGCGAAACCGGCCTGACCCGTCTGGCCGAGTTGAACCACGCCAATGCGGTGCGGTTGGAGACCAAGCTGAAGCGCATCAAGGGCGCGCGCGTGCTGGGCAATTCGTACTTCAACGAATTCGCCCTGTATCTGGGCGACGGCAAGGATGCGGGCGCGGTCGTCGATTCCCTGGCCGATAAGGGCATCCTGGGCGGCGTCCCCGCCTCGCGCTTCTATCCCGACTGGCCCGAGCTGCACCCCATCCTGCTGCTGGCCGCCACCGAGACCAACACCGAGTCCGACATGGACGCGCTGGTCGCCGCCCTCGAACAGGTGCTTTGATCATGGCCGAGACCACGACTTTTTCCGGCAACCGCGCCCTTCAGATCGAAGAGCCGCTGATCTTCGAAATCGGTTCCCACGGCCGCACCGGCATCGACATCCCCGATGCCGGCCCGGTGGACGAAGACCGTTTGGCGGGCTGCAAGCGCAAGGCCCGCATCGGCCTGCCCGATTTGTCCGAGCCCCAGATGGTGCGCCACTACACCCGTCTGTCGCAGAAGAATTACGGCATCGACACCGGCTTCTATCCGTTGGGTTCGTGCACCATGAAGCACAACCCGCGCCTGTCGGAAAAGATGGCCCGGCTGCCCGGTCTGACCGATTTGCACCCGTTCCAGCCGGCCAAAACCGTGCAAGGCGCCCTTGAGGTCATTGACAGCCTTGCCGGCTGGCTGAAGACCCTGACCGGCATGCCCGCCATCGCCATGAGCCCCGCTGCCGGCGCCCATGGCGAGTGGTGCGGCCTGATGGCCATCCGCGCCTATCACGAAGACCATGGCGAGGGCCATCGCCGCCGGGTTTTGGTGCCCGAATCCGCCCACGGCACCAACCCGGCCTCTGCCGCCATGTGCGGCTTCACTGTCGACCCGGTCCCCGCCAACGAATTGGGCCGCGTCGATGTGGCGGCGCTGAAGGCCAAACTTGGCCCCGACGTGGCCTGCATCATGGTGACCAACCCCAACACCTGCGGCCTGTTCGAGACTGAAATCCTCGACATCGCCCAGGCCACCCACGATGCCGGCGCCTTCTTCTATTGCGACGGCGCCAATTACAACGCCATCGTCGGTCGCGTGCGCATCGCCGACCTTGGCGTCGATTGCATGCACATCAATTTGCACAAGACGTTCTCGACCCCCCATGGCGGCGGCGGCCCCGGCGCCGGTCCCACCGTGCTGTCGGAAAAACTGGCCCCCTACGCTCCGCTGCCCTTCGTGGTGCATGGCGCGGGCGGCCTGGAATTGGTGGAACACGAAGCCGATTCCAACGGCGCCAAGCCGTTTGGCCGGGTCAAAGGCTATCACGGCCAGTTCGGCGTCTTCATCCGCGCCTTGGCCTATATCCAATCCATGGGCTCGGACGGCCTGCGCCAAGCCTCCACCGACGCAGTGCTCAACGCCAATTACCTGATGGCCCGGCTGGGCGACGTGCTGACCCCGTCCTTCGACGGCCCCTGCATGCACGAATGCCTGTTCGACGACCGCTTCCTCAAGGACACGGGCGTCACCACCCTGGACTTCGCCAAGGGCATGATCGACGAGGGCTACCACCCCATGACCATGTACTTCCCCCTGGTGGTCCACGGCGCCCTGCTCATGGAGCCCACCGAGACGGAGTCCAAGGAAACCCTGGACGAATTCATCGGGGTCATCCGCGCCCTGGCCGCGAAAGCCAAGGCCGGTGCGGCGGAAGACTTCAAAGCCGCCCCCAAATACACCCCGCGCCGCCGCCTGGACGAAACCCTGGCCGCCCGCACCCCGGTGCTGCGCTGGAAGCCGGGCGCCAATGCGGCGGAGTGAGGTTTTAAGGGTTTAAGAGCGAGGGGACTTGTCCCCTCGCGCTCCCCATTCCGTTAATGCCGGCGTGAGGCTTCGCTGTCTTTCTGGGCTTTGGCGGCGGCAATGGCGCTTTTGACGTTCTTCACCTCTTCGGGCGGCGGCAGGACGGCCTCCAACCCCAAGGATTGCAGCCACAGCTCGCGCCACCAGCCCTTGCTGTGATAAAGATGCTCATCCTCTTCATCTTCGATGCGGTCGTAAGCTTCCTGTAATACGGCAGCTTCCTTGCCCGAGAGTTCCTTGGCACATTTTCCAAGCAGCTCCCAATTGGCGTGATCCCTTGTTTCGGCGAACACCACACATTCGCCAGCCACAAGCTCAGCGGCATTTTTCCCGCCTTCTGCCTGAGCCATCTTCATGGCCTGGATGAGTCCCTTGCCCATGTGCTCGACGACTTTGCACCCCGGCGTCTTTTCAGCGGGATCGTAACCGAGCGCCTGACACACCTTTTCAAGGGCGGTTACGTGAGCTTCCGTTTGCTCTTTGTAATGCTGCCATTCACCTTTGAGGTCTTGGTTGACCACACATTCCAGCGCCGTCTGATAAACAAGAACGCCGCCGCGCTCATGTTCAAGAGATTGTAGAACAAGCTCTTTCAACTGTGCCGATTGCATTGGTATGTCCTTCCTGAATTGCTTGCTGCGCCCTAAGGCCCCCAAAGCGCAAACCCAGTTAGGATAACCAACACAACGCGCACATGTTCCAGGACCCAGCCTTGGGAGAGAGGGGCCACGCGCACCCCGCCATCCGTCATAGACGAACGCAATAAGCGCATCTACTGTACCAGCACTCAACCGCCCCGCCGGAAGTGCCCATGCGCCGCCTTGCCCTGCTGCTTATCGCTGTGATGTTTGCCGCGCCCGCCTGGGCCGCGCCCAAGCCGACACCCATGGAAATCCGCCTGGATCGCCTGGAACGGGAGGCGAAGCATCAAGCCAAAGCACTCGCCCTCCTGCGCGCCGACGCCGAAAAGCAGGCCAAGGGTGAGGCCGAAAGTTTCCAGAAGCTGTTGGAAGCCAAAATCGACGGCAACACCAAGGTGCTGGACCTTCATAACACCCATTGGGACCATCTTCTGGCGGGCCTTGGCGTGCTGTTGGCCTTGGCAGCGTTAGGCGGATGGCAAACCGCCCACAAAGCCCGTGCAGATGCCCGCGAGGCCGCCCGTGATGAGTTGCGGCAACTCGAAAACCGCATCCGCCTTGAAGCAGAGGCAATGGTCGAAAAGGTCAGATTGCAGGCAGGCCACGATCTTGCCGAAGCCAAGGCCAAAGCCGTTGCCGATTTGGAAACAGTCCGTGCCGAAGCGGAACAGCAGGTAGCCGCTATCCGGGCGGAATATCGACAAAAACTTGATGCGGTCGTGGATGAGGCAATGCGTCAAGTTGCACGAACCGGTAACACCGATTCGCTTTCACCTGACCAGCAAACAGCCATCGCCACCATTGCCACCGAAGCTCAGAACCGCCCTGAAGCTGAATTGACGCCAACCCAATTGCGCGCACTTGCCCTACGCGCCATGAAATACGGCAACAGCAATGAAGCGGCAGATTGGCTGCAAAAACTGAACGCCGTGGCACCCGACACCCCTTCAACTTTGATAGAACTCAGCCGTTTGCACGCGACCCAAGGCCGCCTAAGTGCCGCCCGTGATGCCGCCAACCGCGCATGCCACATCGCCGCTAAACAGGCGGAAGAATGCGCCGATGACCTTGTGAAACAACGAGCCTTATCAGTCTGCATCCATGAGCAAGGCGACATCGCCCAAGCTGAAGGGGACCTGCCCGCCGCACGCATTGCTTTCCAGAGGTTCAGGGATATTGCACAACGACTGACTGAACAGGATCCCGCCAACAGTGAATGGCAGCGCGACCTTTCCATCAGTTGGAACAAGATCGGCGGCATCGCCCAAGCCGAAGGCGACCTTGCCGCCGCCCGCTTGGCCTATCAGGCGGACAAAGACATAAGCGAAAGATTGGCCGGAAGCGATTCCGCCAACAGCCAATGGCAACGCGACCTTTCAGTCAGTTGGGAGAAAATCGGTAACATCGCCCAAGCCGAGGGCGACCTTGCCGCCGCCCGATCGGCCTATCAGGCCGCCAAGGATATCCGCGAAAAGCTGGCCGGAAGCGATCCCGCCAACAGTGAATGGCAGCGCGACCTTTCAGTCAGTTGGAACAATATCGGCAACATCGCCCAAGCCGAGGGCGACCTTGCCGCCGCCCGATCGGCCTATCAGGCCGCAAAGGACATCCGCGAGAAGCTGGCCGGCAGCGATCCCGCCAATAGCCAATGGCAGCGCGACCTTTCCATCAGTTGGGGCAATATCGGCGGCATCGCTCAAGCCGAGGGTGACCTTGCCGCCGCTCGATCGGCCTATCAGGCCGCAAAGGACATCCGCGAGAAGCTGGCCGGCAGCGACCCCGCCAACAGTGAATGGCAGCGCGACCTTTCAGTCAGTTGGGACAATATCGGCAACATCGCCCAAGCCGAGGGCGATCTTGCCGCCGCCCGATCGGCTTATCAGGCCGCAAAGGACATTAGCGAGAAACTGGCCGGAAGCGATCCCGCCAACAGCCAATGGCAGCGCGACCTTTCCATCAGTTGGAACAAGATCGGCAACATCGCCCAAGCCGAGGGCGACCTTGCCGCCGCCCGATTGGCTTATCAAGCTGACAAGGACATCAGCGAGAAGCTTGCCGGAAGCGATCCTGCCAACAGCCAATGGCAGCACGACCTTTCAGTCAGTTGGAACAATATCGGCAACATCGCCCAAGCCGAGGGCCATATGGGGGAAGCGCATAGGTGTTGGAGCCGGTCGCTGGCGATCCTGCAACCCCTTGCAGACAAAGGCCGCCTGCATGCCAATGGCCGTAAGTTGCTAGAGGGCATTCGCGGAAAGCTGTCAGCGGTGGATTTTGCAGGGACGTAAAAACCGTCACCGGCCCAGGGCTCGACGGAAAAAGAATGGGTCTTCGCGGAATTCCGGGGAGACGCACCTTAATTCAAGGAATAATGACACGGATGGACACGGATCCCCGCTGCGCGGGACACGGATAAGGACCATCCGTGTTTATCCGTGTCCATCCGTGTCACCAATAATTCTTGG
>JACMKT010000215.1 GCA_014380005.1 Rhodospirillales bacterium | reverse complement strand
TCAGGTGCCCACCAGCCTGATCGGCAACGACGCCTTCCAGGAAGCCGACATCACCGGCATCACCCGGCCCTGCACCAAGCACAATTACTTGGTCAAGGACGTCAACAATCTGGCCCGCACCATCCACGAGGCGTTCCACGTCGCCCGTTCGGGCCGCCCCGGCCCGGTGCTGGTGGATCTGCCCAAGGACGTCGTCCAGGCCAAGGGCGAGTACCAGGGTCCCAGCAAGCTGAAGTCCAAGTACAAGCCCCAGGTCAAGGGCGACATCAAGGCCATCGAACAAGTGGTCGAGATGATCTCCCACGCCAAGCGCCCCATCGTCTATGCGGGCGGCGGCGTCATCAATTCCGGCACGGCGGCCTGCCAACTGCTGACCCAGTTCGTGCGCATGACCGGCTTCCCCTGCACCCAGACCCTCATGGGCCTGGGCGCCTTCCCCGGCTCGGACCCGCTATCCTTGGGCATGCTGGGCATGCACGGCACGTACGAAGCCAATCTGGCCATGCATGACTGCGACGTCATGATCAACATCGGCGCCCGCTTCGACGACCGCGTCACTGGCCGGGTCAACGCCTTCTCGCCCAATTCCAAGAAAATCCACATCGACATCGACCCCAGTTCCATCAACAAGAACATCTTGGTGGATTTGTCCGTGGTCGGCGATGCCGCGCACATCCTGGAAGACCTCATCAAGGTGTGGAAAGCGCGTCAGGTCCGCATGGACGACAAGGCGTTGAAGGCGTGGTGGGCCGAGATCGAGGGCTGGCGCTCGCGCAACTGCCTGCACTACGAAGGCTCCAACAAGATCATCAAGCCGCAATACGCGTTGCAGCG
The DNA here is from genome assembly GCA_014380005.1 of Rhodospirillales bacterium. Taxonomy (GTDB): domain Bacteria; phylum Pseudomonadota; class Alphaproteobacteria; order Rhodospirillales; family Magnetospirillaceae; genus Magnetospirillum. The sequence goes on along the minus strand of JACMKT010000215.1, from coordinate 3,545 downwards.
CCTGTATGAACTGACCAAGCACCGCAATCCCTACATCACCACGGAAGTGGGCCAGCACCAGATGTGGGCGGCGCAGCATTTCCGCTTCGAGCAGCCCAATCACTGGATGACTTCGGGCGGTTTGGGCACCATGGGCTATGGCCTGCCGGCGGCCATGGGCGTGCAAACCGCGCACCCGGACGCCCTGGTCATCGACGTGTCCGGCGAATCCTCGTTCCAGATGAATCTGCAAGAGATGGCGACCCTGTGCCAGCATAACCTGCCGGTGAAGGTGTTCATCCTGAACAACCAGTACATGGGCATGGTCCGCCAGTGGCAGGAACTGATCCATGGCGGGCGCTACTCGGAAAGCCACATGCACACCCACCCGGACTTCGTGAAGCTGGCCGACGCCTTCGGCGCCGTGGGCCTGCGCGCGGAACGGCCCGGCGACGTGGATGACGTCATCAAGGAAATGCTGGCGGTGAACCGTCCGGTCATCGTCGACATGCGCACCGATGCTTCGGAAAACTGCTTCCCCATGATCATGCCCGGCATGGCCCATAACGAAATGGTGCTTGGTCCGGAGGATCGGGCCATGGACCGGCCCGGCTCCGAGCAAGACGGCATGGTTCTGGTTTGAGATCGGGGGATATTAAAGTGACTCACATCGCAGAAGCCGTCGAACGCCACACCATCGCCGTTCTGGTCGAGAACGAAGCCGGCGTGCTGGCCCGTGTCATCGGCCTGTTCTCGGGCCGGGGCTACAACATCGAAAGCCTGACCGTGGCCGAGGTGGACCCGCGCGAATCCCTGTCGCGCATCACCATCGTCACCACCGGCACCAAGATGATCGTCGAGCAGATCAAGAACCAGCTGCGCCGCCTTGTGCCGGTCTACAAGGTGTCCGATCTGACCATTGAGGGCGCCCATGTCAGCCGCGAGCTGGCCTTGGTCAAAGTGGCCAGCACCGGCGAAAAGCGGGTGGAAGCCTTGCGTATCGCCGACATCTTCCGCTCCAACGTCATCGACGCCACCAACGAATCCTTCGTGTTCGAAGTGGTGGGCGCCACCGACAAGGTGGACGCCTTCATCAAGCTGATGGAGCCGCTGGGTTTGGTGGATGTGTCGCGGACCGGCGTCGTCGCCATTGCGCGCGGCGCGAATCCGCTTTAAACCGTTCAAAATATTTTCGGCCTCGGCGGATCAGCCTGAGGCAGCACGAGAAGGATGAGTTAGATGCGCGTCTATTACGATCGGGATGCCGACGTCAATCTGATCAAGGGCAAGAAGGTTGCCATCGTCGGCTACGGCAGCCAGGGCCACGCCCATGCGCTGAACCTGCGCGATTCCGGCGCCAAGGAATTGGCCGTCGCTTTGCGTCCCGGTTCGGCCACCTGCAAGAAAGCCGAGGGCGAAGGCCTCAAGGTCATGGCGCCGGCGGAAGCCGCCGCTTGGGCCGACGTGGTGATGATCCTCACCCCCGACGAGCTGCAGGCCGAGATCTACTATCGCGATCTCGCCCCCAATCTGAAGCAGGGCGCCGCCCTGGTCTTCGCCCATGGCCTGAACATCCATTTCGGCCTGATCGAAGCCCGCGCTGATCTGGACGTGTTCATGGTCGCCCCCAAGGGCCCCGGCCACACCGTCCGCGGCGAATACCAGAAGGGCGGCGGTGTCCCCTGTCTGGTGGCCGTGGCCCAGAACGCCACCGGCAACGCCCTGGAAATCGCCCTGTCCTACGCTTCCGCCATCGGCGGCGGTCGTTCGGGCATCATCGAGACCAGCTTCCGCGAAGAGTGCGAGACCGATCTGTTCGGTGAGCAGGTCGTCCTGTGCGGCGGCCTGACCAAGCTGATCCAGTACGGCTTCGAGACCCTGGTCGAAGCGGGCTACGCCCCCGAGATGGCCTATTTCGAGTGCCTGCACGAAGTGAAGCTGATCGTGGACCTGATCTACGAAGGCGGCATCGCCAACATGCGCTACTCCATCTCGAACACCGCCGAATACGGCGACTACGTGACCGGCCCGCGCATCATCACCGAAGAGACCAAGGCCGAGATGAAGCGCGTTCTGGAAGACATCCAGTCCGGCCGCTTCGTGCGCGATTGGATGCTGGAATGCAAGGCCGGCCAGCCGTCCTTCAAGGCGACCCGCCGCATCCAGTCCGAGCATGGCATCGAGCAGGTGGGCGAGCGCCTGCGCGGCATGATGCCCTGGATCGGCAAGAACAAGCTGGTGGACAAGGCCCGCAACTAGGCCTGTCACCGGTCCGAAAAGAAGCCCCGGAGGGAAACCTCCGGGGCTTTTTCGTTGAGCGCGCGGCCCAAGTTCGCAGGGTAAGATGGACATCTCCTTTTTCGCACAAGCGCGTATCTCCCGTTTGGGGTAGAAAGGGCCCTGCCACACCCCTCTTCCGCATACGATCTTGTTGACAACGTTGTGCAACTGAGACTTCCTAATGCGGTGGTGGGATTGCTATTGATTTTGACGGCTGTTCCCAACCACAGAGCCAGGCGGACTATGATCGTGACGGATCGGAACGACGCGAGGATCAGGTGCCCTCACCGCCGCCTTTGCCGACCGTTCTCCCTCCTTCCTGCCGCCCTTGCTCCTCGTTCCGGTTTTGCGACTTTTGGCGCTCCCGGGCTTGAGCCAGGGCCGGGCGCTATCGTTCGTCGTCTGGCATGAACCGGAGAGTTAGGGACCGACATTTGGGCGCGCACATGGACAAGAACCGGGTCATCATCTTCGACACCACCCTTCGCGACGGCGAGCAATCGCCCGGCGCCTCCATGAATTTGGAGGAGAAGGTCAAGATCGCCCTGGCGCTGGAAGACATGGGCGTCGATGTCATCGAGGCCGGCTTCCCCATTGCGTCCAACGGCGATTTCGAGGCGGTTCAGGCCGTCGCCAAGGTGGTCAAAAAAGCCACCATCGCCGGGCTGGCCCGCGCCACCAAGGGCGATATCGAGCGTTGCGCCGAGGCGGTCAAGGTCGCGCCCTTGCACCGCATCCATACCTTCCTGTCCACCAGCCCGCTGCACATGAAGTTCAAGCTGCAGATGGAGCCGGAGGCGGTGCTGCAGAAGATCAAGGACTCCGTCGCCTACGCCCGCAATCTGGTGGACGACGTGGAATGGTCGGCGGAAGACGGCTCGCGCACGGAACACGACTTCCTGTGCCGTTGCGTGGAAGCCGCCATCGCTGCCGGCGCCCGCACCATCAACGTGCCCGACACCGTGGGATATGCGGTGCCCGAGGAATATGCCGCCCTGATCGCCATGCTGGTCAACCGGGTGCCCAACATCGATCAGGCCATCCTGTCGGTGCATTGCCATAACGACCTTGGCCTTGCCGTGGCGAACTCTCTGGCTGCCGTCGCCGCAGGCGCGCGCCAGATCGAGTGCACCATCAACGGCTTGGGCGAGCGTGCCGGCAATGCCGCCATGGAAGAGATCGTCATGGCCATCCGCACCCGGCCCGACAGCATGCCCTACACCACCGGCATCAAGACCGAGCACATCACCCGAACCTCGCGTTTGGTCTCTGCGGTGACCGGTTTC